>CAYPWB010000093.1:0-17064 GCA_964414315.1 uncultured Planctomycetaceae bacterium
TCGTCGCGAACGGCTCTGTGGAGGCCACCGACGCGGAACCCGTGGAATAAGAGTGGCAACTCCGGATAGCCCCGGCCGGGGCGATGGCCTCGTGGTTGTACACAAGTGCGCGCCGTCACCGGCCGGCACCTTCACCTCCCCGCCGGGGAGGTCGGACGCGGTAGCGGCCGGGTGGGGCGTGCGGGGTGCCCCGCCCGTTCGGATACGACTGGCACGCGCCCTCCCCGGGCCTGTGAGGCCGACCCTCCTGCTGCGCGGGAGGGTGAACTTGCGAAGCACTGCGATGGTCAGGCGTTCCCTGGGCACCGCTCGACCGACGCGCCCAGTTGGGCCAGCTTGCGGTCGAGGCGTTCGTAGCCGCGGTCGAGCCAGTGGACCTGGTCGATGCGCGTGTTGCCGCGGGCGGCAAGCCCGGCAATGACCAGCGCGGCGCTGGCACGCAAGTCGGACGCGGTCACCGCGGCGCCGCTTAGCCGCTCGACGCCCTCGACGCAGGCCGCACCGCCGGACGCCCGAATGCGGGCGCCCAAGCGGGCCAGTTCCTGCACGTGCGCGAAACGGTGGGGAAAGACCCGATCGCGCACCACGCTTCGGCCCGCGGCCAGCGACATCAGGGCCGTCCATTGCGCCTGCACGTCGGAGGGGAAGCCGGGGTACGGATCGGCGGAAACGCTGCACGGCCGCGGGGTTCGCGGGGCGGCGACGGAAATCGAATCGGCCCCGGCCGACACCTCGACGCCCGCGTCGGCCAAACGGTCCAGCACGGCGGTCAGATGCTCGGGCACGATGCCCGCGACCACGGCACGCCCCTGCGTTGCGGCGACGGCCAGGGCGAGGGTGGCCGCCTCGATGCGGTCGGGGATGATCCGGTGCCGCGCGCCGCCGAGGCTATCCACCCCGCGCACGCGCACCGTGCCGGTGCCCAGCCCGTCGATCCGCGCCCCCATTTTGCCCAGCAAGCGGCCGAGGTCGACGATTTCGGGCTCGCGGGCCGCGCCGCGCAGCACGGTTTCGCCGCGGGCGAGCACGGCGGCGCTCAGCACGTTGGCCGTGCCCGTGACGGTCGGTCCTGCCGGGCCGCTCAGGTCGATCGTCGCGCCCCGCAATCGCCTGGCCCGCGCGATCACATACCCGTGGGCAACGGTCAACTCGGCCCCCAGCGCCGCCAGGCCCTTCAGGTGGAGGTCGACCGGGCGGGGTCCGATGCGGCATCCGCCGGGCAACGAAACGACGGCCCTGCCGCGACGCGCCAGCAGCGGGCCCAGCACGCAGAAACCGGCCCGCATTTGGCGAACCAACTCGTACCGCGCCCGAACGGGCGCGGCATCGGCCACCCGCAGGAAGCACGGCGGGTCAAACAGGGGCTCGGGCGATCCTTCGCCGGGCGGCGGCGCGGACTGTTCTCGCCGCTGTGGGCGAGGGGGACAGTCCCATTTTCGCGGCCCTCGCGGCAGGTCCATTGGGTCGATCGCCCCCTGGGCCGCGAAAATCGGGACAGTCCCCGGAGAACGGAAATGGGCTCGCAGTTGGAGTTCACGCTTCAGCGTGCCATCCGAAGCTGGGCGACCTCCCGCACGCTGAAGCGTGAACTCCAACAGGGCGCAACCGCCAGCCGCCGCAGCTTCCTGCCCAAACTCGACCTGCACGCCCAACTCCTCCAGCACGCGGCCCAGCGTGGCCACGTCGGTCAGTCGGGGAACGCCGTCGAGCAGCACCGGCTCGTCGGCCAGCAGCGCGGCGGCCATCATGGGCAGTGCGGCGTTCTTCGATCCGGCCGCACGCACCATGCCGTGCAGCGGGATGCCGCCCGAGATGAGGAAGGCGCCGGGCATGGGGGCTCATCCCTCGGCCTTGCAGGCATGGACCACGCGAGGCGACCGGGCCAGGTCTTTGATCGTCGGCTCCAATCGGAGCGAGGGCTCGGCCCGGAGGAGGTCGCACGCCGCGTCGTGAATCATCGGGCTGATTTCCAGCAGCAGATGCCCCCCGGCTTTCAAACGTCGCGCCGCCTCCGGCACCAGTCGCTCGATGACCTCGGTGCCCCGCTTGCCGGCCAGCAGGGCCTCGCGGGGTTCGTGCTCGCGCACCTCGCGGGCGAGTTGGTCGAACTCGGCGTCGGCCACGTACGGCGGATTGCCGGCGACGAAGTCGAACTGCGGCTCGGCCGTCACGCCGTCGAACAGATCGCCCTCGTGGAACTCGACCCGGTCGGCCACGCCATGGGTTTCCGCGTTTCCGCGGGCCACGGCCAGGGCGGGCCCGCTGCGGTCGATGGCTAATACGCGGGCGGCGGGTAAATGCTTCGCCGCGCATACGGCGATGATGCCGCTGCCGGTGCCCACGTCGGCAATTTCCAGGGCCGACGGCTCGCGGCGCGCCCGGGCCAGATCGAGCAACGCAATGACAAGATGCTCGGTTTCCGGCCTGGGGATGAGTACGTCGGGCGTTACCTGGAAGCGGAGCGAGTAGAACTCGCGATAACCCACCAGGTACGCCACCGGGGTCCCTTCGGCCCGGCGGCGGACCAGTTCGCGAAAGGCGCCGCGCGCCTCGTCGGAGGGCGCCTCATCGAACGCGGTGTACAGGGCGATGCGCGGCTGTTCAAGCGCGTGGGCCAGCAGCACTTCGGCGTCGAGCCGCGCGCTGTCCGAACCGTGCGACTTCAGGTACTCGGCAGTCCACTGGAGCAGCCGGCCGATCGTCCACGGGTCCGCGTCGGACATGGGTTCTTTCCGCTAAGGGGCTATCCGAAAAGGTTCGGATCCACGTCCCCTCTCCCTCCGGGAGAGGGTTAGGGTGAGGGCCTTGGGTCAATAGACCTTGCCGCTATCTTACTCGAATTCCACGAGCCCTCACCCCCTGCCCCACTCCCAAAGGGCGAGGGGAGGTTTGCCACCGGCCGCTCTCCCAACGGGACAGGGGGGGGCGGACGGAGTCTTAGTCCAAAGCCCCGAAGGCTGAGCGCTGTTCCTGCCGATCGTGCTCCAGCAGGGCGTCGATGACCGGATCGAGGTTGCCGGCCAGGATGCTGTCGAGCTTGTACAGCGTCAGCCCGATGCGGTGGTCGGTCAAGCGGTTTTCGGAGAAATTGTACGTGCGGATTCGCTGGCTTCGGTCGCCGGAGCCCACCTTGGTCTTGCGATCGTCGGCCCGTTTGCGGTCCTCTTCCTCGCGCATGCGGTCGTAAAGCCGGCTCTTGAGCACGCGCAGGGCCTTGGCCCGGTTCTTGTGCTGGCTCTTTTCGTCCTGGCAGCTTACGACGATGCCGGTTTCCAGGTGGGTCATCCGGATGGCCGAAGCCGTCTTGTTCACGTGCTGGCCGCCGGGGCCGCTGGCGTGGAATACGTCTTCGCGGTAGTCGTCGGGACCGAGTTCCACCTCGACGTCTTCCGGCTCGGCCAGGACGGCCACGGTGGCGGCCGAGGTGTGGATGCGTCCTTTCGCCTCGGTTTCCGGCACGCGTTGGACCCGATGCCCGCCGCTTTCGTACTGGAACTGCTGAAAGGCGCCCTCGCCTTCGATGCCCAGGACGATTTCCTTGAAGCCGCCGAGTTCGGTGGGGCTGAGGTCCATCACCTCGACCTTCCAGCCCTTCGCTTCGGCGTAGCGGCGGTACATTTCGTACAGATCGCGGGCGAACAGGGCCGCCTCGTCGCCGCCGGTGCCCGCGCGGATTTCCATGATGCACCGGCTGCGCTGGGCGTCTTCGCCGCCGACGGTCATGTCGAGCAACTCGTTCCAGAGCTTCTCGCGTTCGGCCTTCAGTTCGGGCAACTCGGCTTCAGCCAGCTCGGCCATTTCGGCGTCGTGCCCGTTGAGCATCTCGTTCGCGTCGCGAATCTGCCGGTTGAGGTCCTTGAACCGGCGGTATTTTTTGGCCAAACGGCCCAAAGAGCCGTGCTCGCGCGCAACGGCAGCCATCTGTTGGGCGTTGGCCAGGACGGCGGGGTCCAACAGTTTCTGTTCCAACTCCTGGAAGCGGCCCAGTTTCGACTCAAGTATTTCGCGCATCACTGCCGTCGGGCGGCTGTTCGCCTGCCCGGCACCGTAAAGGCCGTAGAAAAGCGGCTACCTGGAAGCCCGCCGCGCGCCGCCGACGCGGGCCGGGACGACAACCCCCGCTCCGTCGTTGCCGTGGCAAACGTCGCTACTCGGCCTCGGCGGCGGCCGGTTCCTCGGCTTGCTGCTTCTTGGTGCGCTTGAGGCTGGTGTAGCCGGTCGACGCGAACTTCTTCTGGAACTTCTCGATGCGGCCGGCCGTGTCGACATACTTCAGCTTGCCCGTGTAGAACGGATGGCACGCGTTGCAGATGTCGACCTTCAACTCCGGCTTCGTCCCGCGGGTGGTAAACGAGTTCCCGCAGCCGCAAGTGACCTTGGTTTCCGCGTAGTTTGGATGAATGCCTTCTCTCATACTCGCCTCTTTCCTTGCCCAAAGCACAGACCTGGGAATGGTAACCGTTGACGCGTTGACGACGCGGGGTGTCTTCTCCGCTGCATGCAATGGGGACAGTCCCATTGTTGCGGTCTTTCAGGGCTGGCCGATTGGGGGAATCGTCCTTTGTGCCGCGAAAATCGGGACAGTCCCTTGTAAACGGTTACCCGGGAATGCTCGCCACGGCTGCCCCACACGCATCGAGCGCGTTGGCGGGCCGAATCCCTCATTATATCGGCCGTTTCGGCGACCTACAAGCCCCGAAAGGGGAATCGGCTCCAAAACGCGCCCTACTCCTCAGGGGTGCCGCTCGGCTGGGGGGGTGCCCGCTCGGGGGCCTCCTCGGCCTGACGTTGGGGTTCCTGGGGATCCTGAGGCTCTTGCGGCTCTTGCTCGGGCTGCGCCGAAGCCGGGTCGGACTCCAAAGGCGGGTCTTCCGCCTCCTGCTCAGCCAGCAGTTCGGCAATCCACCGGGCACGCAGCAGGTTGCCGTGCCGGGAGGGGGCAAGGGGGTCGGAGGCCAACTGCGAAACGGCCCGGTTCAGTTCGCCCGTGGCCTCAAATGTCCGTGCCAGGTTGTATCGGGCCCCGTGTGTCCAAGGGCCGTCGGGCGAGGCCGCGAGCGTGCGGGTGGCCAAGTAGTCGATCGCGGCGGGATACATCTCCTGCTCGTAAGCGAGCAGGCCAAGCCAGTAGCTGGCGTTCTGCTTCGCACGCAGGAATACCGGCTTCTCCATGGCGGCCCGTTGCTCGGCCGTCTTCCGCAACTCGGCTTCGTCGGCTTCCGGATGGGCCGATTTCAAGGAGTGGTAGAACATGTCGGCAAAAGCTTCGAGTTGGCTGTTCGGCGGCCGAGCGAGCTGGTAGTACTGGGTCGCCCCGTTCTCGCCGACGAACTCGCCCTTAAAGTGGAGAATGCGAGCCTTCCATAGCGGGGCATCGGGGCCGACGTGGAACGGGGCCATTTCTGCGAAACGATGCTGGACCGCTTGCGGATTGTCGCCGAGAAGCAACTGCTGGGCCAGGGTGACGTAGGGTTTGGTCCACAGCCGGGCGCCGGCGATGCGCGGCGTTGCGGCGAAGCGTTCGCCTTGCCCGGTGGCATCGACGGTGAGCACCAACTTCTGCTCGCCCGCCAGGTGCGACTCGACCAGCGCCATCCGCCGCGAAAGCTCCGCCGGACCGGCGACAATCAAGGCCACGGCGCCGTCGAGGTCGTCGGCCCCAACCGGGTAGGGTGTCGATTCGTCGAGAGCCAGCCGCTCCAGGATGCCCGGATCCGCCGCCGCCTGGTCAAGGGTGGCCGGCCGTATGGCAAGCCGGTCTTCGGAATCGAGGTCGACGCCGTCAGGGCCGGGAATGGGCAGTCCCAACACAGGATCGAACAGGAACACCTCACCGTCAATGAGCACGCCGATAGCCCACGCCCGAAGGGGGGCGGACGAGGCGGCGGCATCCTTCCGCGGCAGGGCCAGCATGGCCGCGTCGATGCCTTCTTGCCGCAACAACTCGATGTAGACCCACGCGCGTTCCAGAACGTCGCCGTGCCCGAGCAGCAACGTTTCCCACGGCAGCCGGCCGAGCGTTGCGCCCCCCCCGGCCGACGGCTCGTCGAACGCGTCGAGTTGGATATTGCGAACGGTCCAGTCGAACAATTGCCCCGCGCGGGTCAAGTCGTCGAGCTGCTCGCCGCGAGCCCAGCGGGCGACGTTTCGCATCCATACGGCCTGTTGCAAGGCCGTGCCGTCGTACCGCGGGAAGCGCATGGTGTCGAGTTCCGCGAGCATCGGAAGCTCGCGGAGCGGCTCGGAGAGCGTTTCCAGCAGGGGATCGGGGCGCCACGCGGCCGGTGGCGTTTGTACGCTTGCCCACTGGTTGAGCCGTTCGACGATCTCCTGCAGCATCTCGCCGGAGCGGAATTGCTCCAGACGACCCAAGTTGTCCATCGCAACGGCGAAAAGCTCCTCGCTGTACTCGGAAACCTCAGTCGCCGAGTTCTGGTCGTCGAGCATCGGCGCCGATTCGCGGCAACCCAGACCAGCTGTCAGGATTGTCGCCGCGACGGCCGGGAGCAGGGTAGCCGACAGGGCAAAGCGGCTATTTCTCACGAAGTTCCTCCATAGTGCGGCGAATTCGCAGCAACCGCCGCAGCAGGTCGCCGAGTTCGGGTAAAGGGACCATATTCGGGCCATCGCTGGGCGATTGGTCGGGGTCGGGGTGGGTTTCAAAAAACAAAGCGTCGGCGCCGATCGCGACCGCGGCCCGGGCCAATGGCTCGACCATCGCCCGGTTGCCGCCGGTGGCGCCGCCCAGGCCGCCGGGCTCCTGCACGCTGTGGGTGGCGTCGAACACGACCGGAACGCCCAGGGCCTGCATTTGGGGAATCGACCGCATGTCGGTGACGAGGCGGCCATAGCCGAAAAAAGTCCCCCGCTCGCCGAGCAGCACCTGCCGGCATCCGCCGGCCTCGAGTTTGCCGACGACGTGCCGCATATCGTCCGGGGCGAGGAACTGTCCCTTTTTCACATGCACGGCGCGCCCCGTGGCGGCAGCCGCCATCAGCAGGTCGGTCTGACGTGCCAGGAAGGCGGGAATTTGGAGCAGTTCGCACACCTCGGCCGCGGGCGCCGCCTGCCCTGCCTCGTGGATGTCTGAGGTTACGGGCAACCCGGTCGACCGACGCACCTCGTCGAGAATCTGCAGACCGCGGTCCAATCCCGGTCCGCGGTACGAGTTCACGCTCGTCCGGTTGGCCTTGTCGAATGAGGCCTTGAACACGATCGGCAGCGGGAGCGTTTCGGCCAGCGACTTCAACGCCCGGCCGATTTCCAACGCTGCGGTCGCGTCTTCCAGAACGCACGGACCGGCGATGACCAGCAACGGCCGGCCGGCACCGCAACGGTACGGGCCGATGGTGATAGGGTTCTCGGGCACAATAGCAGCTTCAGCGCGAGGGAAAAGGACTTGCGGGTATTTGCGATCGGCACGCGGGCGAGGCTACGTTTCGGACGGTACCACGAGGGTAAGGCGTTGCGGGACCGATTCGATTTCCAGCGGCAGGACCCCGCCCGGATCGCCGTCCAATTGGAACGGCACTTCCGTATCGGAGGAAATCGTCAGTCGTCGGACCCGCTGCACGACGACGTCGCCCATGCGTTGGTGCAGGCCGAGGAGGATTCCCCCCGCATAGCGGATTCCGTGCAGTAAACCGCCGCGCCGGAATTCGCAAACATCCAGTTTTCCGTCGGAGGGATCGGCTTGCGGTGCAATACGGAGCCCCCCGCCGTAGCAGGGCATATTGAAAACGAACAGCCACCTTGCCGCGTTCGAAACCGTCGCATCCGTACCCGGCAACGGTTCGACGGCCTCGCCCGCGAACACGATACTCGGGTACTTGTAAGTACGCACCGAGTGGAGGATCGGTTTGAAGTAGTGGCGGGAACGAATATGGCCGGTCCGCCGGGCGTGGACTTGCCGGACCACATGGGCGTCGAAACCGCATCCCACCATGAGCAGGAAGAGACGTCCGTTCGCGCGGCCGGCGTCGAGCCGCACCACACGGCCGCCCAATAGCGTACTGCACAATGCAGCCGGCCCTTTTTCCCAGCCGACATACCGGGCCAGCAGGTTTTCGTTTCCGGAGGGGAGCATGGCAACGGGCAGACCGGGCGGCGTGCGGTTGACCAGCTCGGCGGCGGTACCATCGCCCCCCACCCCAACGAGCGCACGAAGCCGCCCCTCATCGTGCCAACGCGTGGCGGCCTCGGCCACGGCGCTCAATGAGGTGTCGACCTCGACGGCCATTCCCTCCTCGCGGAGCCTTTCGGCCAAGTCTGCGACCCTATCCCCGGCCGAGCGGGCTCCTGCGTTCGGGTTCACCGAGATGACAACCTGATCGGCTTCCGGCGGCAGCGGTTCGTAGGAAAACGGCAAACTGGATACTCCTTGGATTTGGCCGGTCCGCCTGCACGGGAACCTGTCATGGAACCGGTTTCCCCTGACGTGTGTGGGGGCTTCCATAAATCGGGGGCATGAACGGGCGCGTGACGCCCTCCGGCTTTGCACGCCGAAGCGGGAACTCCAACCGCGTGCCTGCTGCAAAACGCAAGGCAAGGCGGAGAGGTACTCAGTATACGGCGGAATCGAGCGAAGTGTAGTACCCTTCCGCTGCATTTGTAGCGAAACCATACAGTGTGGCTGAAGGCCCGCCCTTCGGCGTACGAGGTCGATTCTGATCAAATGAATCGATGTAACCTGATATCTTCAAAGGACTTATGTCAAATCGGGGATGGCGGGGCGGAAGAATCGGAACAATTGGCACGATGCGTGCTATGCAAGGGAGGCGGCTGACACGCAAGTGTCTGCCGTATTTTCAAGCTGGCCCGTGGGGCCTCTGACGGAAAATGGGTCGAACGGTTCCCCTTGCCCTTACCGTTCGGCAAGCCACTGTGGAGGTGGCACTTCAGAGGCCCCAATTTTTCTTTTCTTGCGCTGCCGCTGCATATAACCTAAATTTGCATATGGGGCAGCCGTTGCGTTGGGCGCCCCCCGCAAACGCTTGTTGGAGGTGGCGATCATGGCGCAGGCAACCGATAACTCGGCCCCGCAGGAGAACGTCCAGGCGGCCGCTGCGGCGGGAACGAGTAGTTCGCGTAGCGCACAGCCTTGGTGGCGAACCCTACTTGAGCCGAAGTGGATCGGCCTGTTCGTGGTTCTCGCCGTCGTGGTTCCCGGCGCGGTGTTCGCGATCGTCCGCTTCAGCGGAGAGAAGGGGGCCGGAGAGAACCCCCCAGGCGAGGTGAGCGTCGGGCAGTTCCGCTTCCTGGCCAGCGAACACGAGCGGAGCCCCGTGCTGGCAGCCACTTTCTCGTTGCACTTGGCCCTCATTCCGGAAGCGGAGGCCGTGGCCCGGGTCCGGCTCGATACCCACAAATTCCGAGTGCAACAGGCCATCGAGCAGCTTCTGCGGCAGGCCCACGGCGGCGACTTCGAGGACCCGTCTCTTGGGGATTTGCGCAGGCAGCTTCAGGAGCAGGTGAACGAGACTTTGGGCGTTCGGGCGGTCGCCGACTGCATTGTGACCGACCTGGATCTGGTGCTTTCTCCCAGGGAAATGGCACCTCCTCCGGAGGGCGGCCTTGCCGGCCCGACTCCGTGGACCGACTAAAGGGTTGCCTCGCGGCGTGTCGCCCAAAAAAAGGGGCCCACCCCGAGTTGACGCGGGGGGCCGCTTCTCCTAAACTGAGGCGTTTGGGCGCGGTTTGCACCGCCCGTTGTGCCAGCGTAGCTTCAATCGGCAGAGCACCGCATTCGTAATGCGGGGGTTGTGGGTTCGACTCCCACCGCTGGCTCTTGGGCGTTCCCGGCGATGGGCTGGGGAAGCCTTTCTGATCGGGGCGGGTCGCCATCGCCTCTGAGGAACCGGACCGGTTGCCCACGATTGCTGCAGGGCGGCTTACATACAACATGGCGTAGAGGAGTTCCTGCAATGCCGGAAGCGGAAACGTTCGATGTGAAGCAGGCGGTGCTGTACGACGGGTCGTTCGGCCCGCGAGAAATTGACGAGTTACAGCAGGCGATTGCGCACGACCAATCGAACTTCCGGAGCTTGCGCGAGGCGGTTGCCGAGCTTCAGCAGCGTGAGAACCCAAGCCCGGCCAGCTACGTGCGCCTCGGCGTGTGTTTGTACCTGCTTGGCCGCTACTACGCGGCCATCGAGGCGCTGCAGAAGGGCGACGGGGGCGCCTTGGCCCACTTCTACCTGGCCAAGGCGTACGCCGCGCGCCACTACTTCGACGAGGCCGTCGAAAGCTGGGACGCCGCCCGGAAAGCAGGCTACAACGCCGATGCCTGTGCGTTGGGGAAAGCCGATACGTTGCGTTGCGCCGGCGATGCCAAAGCGTCGCTGGAGGTCCTCGACGCGTTGTCCGGCGCCGTCGAGCAGACGGCCGAATACCTTGCCCAGCGGGGTGCCACCGTGGCGGCCCTGGGAGGAAATCCCAATGAGGTCGTCGCCCTGTATGAGCGGGCCGTCGAGGCCGACCGGGATCATGCCGGGGCCCTGTTTGGGCTGGCCATCCAGAACGACCGGTACGGCAACGATTCCGAGGCGTTCGACCTGTACAAGCGAGCCGCCGAGCGGTTTCCTACCCACCTTGGGGCACTGCTGAACTTGGGAATCCTGCACGAGGACCATGAACAGTACGACCAGGCCGCTCAGTGCTTCCAACGCATCCTCGACGCGTTTCCCGATCATCCGCGCGCGAGGCTGTTCCTGAAAGATACGCAGGCTTCCGGCGAGCAGTATTACGACGAAGACGCGCAGAAGAAACGCGACCGCATGAGCCAGGTGCTCAGTATTCCGGTGACCGACTTCGAACTGTCGGTCCGCAGCCGCAACTGCCTGCAGAAGATGGGCATCATGACGCTGGGCGATCTGTGCCGGTGCACGGAGGCCGAGTTGCTGGCCAGCAAGAACTTCGGGGAAACGAGCCTCGTCGAAATCAAAGACATGCTCTACGCCCGCGGACTGCATCTCGGACAGTTCGCGCCCGAGCGGCATGCCGCCGACGTTTTCGAGCCCGAAGCGTTGACGCCGGAGGATCAGGCCGTGCTCAGCAAGCCGATTACGGAACTGAACCTGTCGGTCCGCGCTCGGAAGTGTCTGATCAAGCTCGGCATTAGCACCCTGGGCGAGTTGATCCGCCGCACCGGCGACGACCTGCTCGAGTGCAAGAACTTTGGGGTTACCAGCCTCAATGAAGTGCGCGAGAAGCTCGCCGTGGCGGGGCTGAAGCTCCGCGGCGAATAGGCCGGCAGCCGGTATTTGGGTATGGCCAATCCCGCGTTCCGTTTCACGCTGCTCCACACCGACGCGCGCTGCCTCGCCAGGCGGAGCAGCTTCGCGACGCCCCACGGCACCGTCGACATGCCGGCCTTCATGCCGGTCGCTACGCAGGGCAGCGTCAAGGGCGTCGACGTCGAGCCGCTTCGCGCCGCCGGTACGCAGATGGTGTTGGGCAACACCTACCACCTCGCCCTGCGGCCGGGCGCCGAACTGGTCGAGGCGATGGGTGGATTGCACCGGTTCATGGGCTGGGACGGGCCGATTCTGACCGACAGCGGCGGATTCCAGATCTTCAGCCTCGCCCATCGTACCCGAATTACCGAAGAGCATGCCGTCTTTCGTTCGCACATCGACGGGCGGGAACTTGCAGTTTCGCCGGAGCGTGCGATCGGAATTCAAGAGTCGCTCGGGAGCGATGTCGCCATGGTGCTCGACCATGTGGTGGCCTTGCCCAACGAACTCCATGCGGTGCGCGACGCCGCCGAGCGCTCCGTGCGTTGGGCCCGCCGCTGCCGCGACGCCGCCCGGCGCGCCGACCAGGCGCTGTTCGGCATCGTGCAGGGCGGACTCGACGCCGGCTTGCGCCGATGGTGCGCCGAGCAACTGACCGCGTTGGATTTGGACGGGTATGCGGTCGGCGGGCTGAGTGTCGGCGAGCCGCCGGCCGACATGTACCGCATGCTCGACGCCACGGTGCCGGCCATGCCGCCCGACCGGCCGCGGTATTTGATGGGCGTGGGTCGGCCCGAGGACCTGCTCGAAGCGGTCGGCCGGGGCATCGACCTGTTCGACTGCGTGATGCCGACGCGCAACGGCCGAAACGCATTGGCCTTTACCGATGAGGGCCCGCTGCGGCTGCGCAACCTGAAGTTTGCACGCGAGGAACGCCCCTTGGAGGACGGGTGCCCCTGCCCTGCCTGCCGTCATAGCCGCGCCTACCTTCGGCACCTGTTCCTTGCCCGCGAAATGCTCGGGCCCATCCTTCTTTCCTTGCACAACCTGACTTACTACCAGCGGCTGTTGGCCGGCGCGCGGGAGGCGATTGCTGCCGATCGTTTCGAACGGTTCCGGCAGGAGAAGAGGAACGGCTGGAACCAAGCAGCGGCAAAGTAGCAGGCATGCTCCGTGGTGCCGTCCGCCCTCCCTAACACCAAGTAGCGTCGTAAGCGAGGGTGTCGACTCGGAGAGTCGACCTACCGCGAAGTAGCAGGCACACGCAGACGGCACGGCGGAGCGTGCCTGCTACTTAATGGGAGAGGGGCCGTTATTCGCGGCCTTCTTCGCCGAAGTCGATTTCGATGGGCAGCATGCCGCCGTGCACCTCGTGCTTTTCCCAGCGGTATTTGTAGCGGCTGATGAGTCGTTCGGGCATGGTGAAGTAACGGCCGATTTCCAGCAAGTCGGCTTCGTCGGGATCGGTGCCGCGAGGCCGGCCGGCGTTGCGGGAGATGAGCAAGATGTAGTAGTCGCCCTGATCGGGTACGATCATATCGAAATGTCCCTCCGCGTTGGCTCGCGTATAGGCCCCGCCCAACTCGTCCAACAGGCGGAGGCTTTGAAGCGATTGCGGCGGGTTGGGGTCCTGGGGGCGAATTCCGTGGACGGTGAGCGGCGTGTCGGGGGCGGCGTCGGTTGGCAGCGCTATGATGACGGCGCCTTCGTCGCCCGCCACCCGCTGCGGTTCCGGGCGATACACCAAACGCCCCTCGACGAGTGTGCGCTGCCGGAGCGTTTCCTCGTGCTGCAACTCCAGTTCCAGCGTGGCACTGCCCCGGCCCATGAAGTAGCCCGTCCCGAAGAACACCAGCGCCAGCACGGTAACCAGCACCCCTTGCACGTAGAGCGTTCGTCGCGGAAACAGGACCATCCCGCCGGGCACCGCGGGGCCGGTCGGTTCGTCGGGTTCCTGAGCGTCTTCCGGTTTTGCCACCGGCGGGCCGGCTTCGGGAGGCTTCGCGGCGGGCGGGGCCTTCTTTGCGGAACGCGGGTCTTGGTCGCTCGGTTGGGCCGGGGCAGCGGACGGTTCCGAAGCAGGGGTCGCTTCGCGACGGCCGCGTTTCTTGCCTCGCGGCGAAAGAACTTCGACGGGCTCCGGCGCGTCGTCGTAAACGGCGAAGTCCGCCGGCGCCTCCACCGAGTTCGAACCGCCGCGCGCCGTGCGTAACGCCATCGCCACGGCGGCCGCTTCCTCGGTCGGAACCGTTTGCGAGAATCCGCACTTCGGGCATTCAATGTCACTGCCTACCTTCCGGCTGGCAATTCCGAGAAGTTGCTCGCACCGTTTGCAGTGAAACCGGATCGGCATGTCGATCGTGCGGGGGTCAGCGGGTGGTCTTGGAGGCCGTGTAACCGGATCTGGGTTGGCGGCTGGGAAATCTGCACGGGAAGGCGACGGTTGGTAACCTGCCCACAAGCGGGCAGTCGGCCGTGTGCGCACGACCGGCGAGTCCGGCGCGCAGTGCACCTACTTCTAACGTATCATCGAGAGCGTCGATCCGCCAGGAACGCCCCCTTGCCGGGAGGGCGAAGTCATGGGAGGGGAGGCTAAACCACCCGAAAAACCTTTGCAAAAGGCTTTTCTATGCCTCGTCCAGATGGTCTTCCGACGAGTCGCGTAGACATAACGACTGGACCGCCAACGCGACGATGAGCCCGATTACAGAGATGCTCCATATCGCCCCAATTGCCCAGCCTATGTACACGAGTACCTGAGCACCCGCCGCATCGCCCATGGCGCCCAGCAGTGCCGAGAGGAGCAAAACGACGCAAACGGCCATTGGGAGCACGAGTGTGCCCGCCAACAGAAGAAAGACGAGTCCTCGCGGTATGGGGGCTTGGCTCATGATCGGTTCTCGAGAAGGGGCTCGGCAACATGCCGTTTCGGCTTGGCCCGGCGGCCGCCCCTCCCGCTGGGGTCGCTCGCCCGGACAGGCGTCCCAAGCATCCTAATTCTCCCGATCCGCAAAGTCGCTGTCAAGGAGCGGTGCACGGCGAAAATGGAGGAAGTACCTGCCCGAGCGTCCGTTCCGCATGGAGGCGGCTGTTCCGGTTTCTCCTCCGCCGGGCTGCCGATTCCCTCGTTCATTGTTTTCGTTCTTGACACCGCATCGCCTTGCCACACAATGGAGGTAGGGCTTCCCGGGCACGGCGCGAATGGGGAGCGGCCCAAAGGCGGCATACCTGCCGAGAGTTCGGGCGTCTATCGGGATCGTGCCCGGGGGAAGGTGTTTCCGCGCGAAGAGGACTGCCATGCGTTGCGTTGGTTCCAAGGTCGGTTTCGTTTGGCTAGCGGTGGTGTTCGGCACGAGCGGCTGGGCGGGGGTCTCTGCCGCCGAGTTGCTCATGCGGGACGGCCGCACGATTGAAGGCCGCTTGGCCCAGGTGGCGTCCTTGGCCGGCATCCCCCAGCCGCACTCGCCGGATGGGGACGGCCCGGTCATGTTGATCGTACTGGCCGACGACGATCTGCGCCGGACCTTCGTACCTAAATGGCAAATCCAGACCATTCTCCAGGCCGAGGACGGGGCCGCCGGCGAGGAGAAGTTTCTCATCCGTCAGCGGGCGCTTCGCCAGGGCCGCACCGTGCAAACCGTGGGGCCGGTGGCGAGTGTGACGCCCTTCGACGAATACGGCCGTCGCATTCTCCAAATGAATACCCGACAAGGACCGGTCGACGTCGTCCAGGGCATTACGGAACTTACCCCTCATTGGGCCAAGGTGGAGGGCATTACGCACGTTTGGGACATGCGCGTGGCCACCAGTTCCATCCCGTCGAGTACCTTGCACGATATCCTTCAGAAGCAAATCGACCCGGACAACATCGATCATCAGAAGAAGGTAGCTCGCTTCTACCTCCAGGCGGAGCGATTTGCCGAGGCGCGGCGGGCGCTGGAAGCCGCCCTGGAAGCGACGCCCGACGAACCCGACCTGCGAGCCCAACTCGATCCGTCCATTCGCGCGCTGCGGCAGATGGGAGCCCAGCGATTGCTGCGAGAACTCCAACTTCGCCGCGAGGCCGGCCAGCACCGATTGGTCTATAACAGGCTGGATTCGTTTCCTTCGGACGACGTGGCGGGCGAAATCCTGCAAGCGGTCCGCGAATTGATCGAAGAATACGCGGACATCCGTCGCCAGGGCGACGCCGTTCTGGAACGAATCGGGACGCTTGGGACACAAGTGGCCGAGCCCCAGACACGCACCAATATCCAGCCGGCTTGCGATGAAATTCGCGCCGAGCTGAGCATCAACACCATCACCCGCATGGCCGCGTTTCGCCAGGCTGCCGACGACGACAATCTCGAACCGGAGCAGCGGCTGGCGCTGGCCGTCAGCGGGTGGCTGGTGGGCAGCGACGCCGCTACGTTGAACCTGCCGGTGGCGTTGTCGCTGTTTCGGGTTCGCGCGCTGGTACGCGAGTTCCTCAACGAGCCCCTGCTGATAAATCGCCAACGCATTCTGGCGAAGCTCGGCTCGGAGGAAGGCGCCTCGCCGAAAATGGTGGCGGCCATCCTGCGGCACATGAAGCCGCCGGGCGAGCTGCCCGAGCCGGTTTCGGAAACGACCCCCGGGCTGTATGAAATCGAAGTGGCCGGGTTGCCGGGCGATCCGCCGGTGCCCTACCTGGTACAAACTCCGCCGGAATACGATCCCTACCGCTTGTACCCGACCGTTGTGACCCTCCACGGCGCCGGAACCACAGCGGAACACCAGATCGACTGGTGGGCCGGCGCGTGGACGGAGGGCGGCTGGCGGGCGGGGCAGGCGACGCGCCACGGATACATCGTGGTCGCGCCGAAGTGGACCAAGGAGCAC
This sequence comes from uncultured Planctomycetaceae bacterium, assembly GCA_964414315.1. Taxonomy (GTDB): domain Bacteria; phylum Planctomycetota; class Planctomycetia; order Pirellulales; family Thermoguttaceae; genus PWXP01. The sequence continues at coordinate 16,095 of CAYPWB010000093.1, forward strand.
CAGAAAGCGTACAGCTACTCGGCCAGGGAACACGCTGCCGTGTTGAACGCCCTGCGCGACGCCTGTCGCCGCTTTTCCATCGATACCGACCGCGTGTTCATTTCGGGGCATTCCATGGGCGGCGACGCCGCCTGGGATTTGGCCCTGGCCCATCCCGACCTGTGGGCCGGCGCCATCCCGATCGTAGCCAAAAGCGACCGGTACTGCAGGCACTACTGGCCGAACGCGAAGTACGTGCCCTTCTATTGTGTCTTCGGCGAACTCGACAGTGCGGCCCTCTTGGCGCACACCGCGCAGGATTTGGATCGGTATTTCCGCAGCAATTACAACGTGACCGTGGTCGAGTACCTTGGCCGCGGGCACGAGGACTTTTCCGATGAAATCCAACGGCTGTTCGACTGGATGGGCCGGTTCCGCCGCGACTTCTACCCGAAGAAGTTCGAGTGCAAGTCGATGCGTTCATTCGACAGCTTCTTCTGGTGGGTGGAACTCGACGGCCTGCCGCCGGGTTCGCAGGTCGATCCGGTCGACTGGCCCCCCTCGCGCGGCGCCCGGGCCGCCACGGTCGACGCCTCGGTGATTGCGACCAACGGACTGCGGGTGAGCTACCGCGGCGCGCCGGTGACCGTGTGGATTTCGCCCGAACTGGTCGACTTCGAGCAACGCGCCAGCATTACGGTCAACGGCCGGCGCATCAACACGAGCGACGGGTTTCTGCAGCCCGACCTGCCGACGCTGCTCGAAGACGCCCGTTCCCGCGCCGATCGCCGGCATCCGTTCTGGGCGAAGATCGAATTGGCGCCGTAACAACCGTGGGACAGGCTTCCATTCCGTCTTTTCCATAGCCCGCGGGTAAATTACCCAAGGTAACCGTTCACAGTTCGGCGGCGCAGGCTGTCTTCTCCGCTGTATGCGAGGGGGACAGTCCCATTTTCGCGGCTTCATCAGCAGGGCGATTGGGCAAATCGCC
>CAYPWB010000094.1:0-17044 GCA_964414315.1 uncultured Planctomycetaceae bacterium
GTAATCGCAGCGACATACTGGCTTTTTATCAGCCCCGGCTGACCTTCCGGAAAGATTTTGGTCTTCTGCCCAATGGACACTTTGGAGATGGGAAATTTTCCGAGGAGGGCCCGTAACGCTCTTCGCCAGCAGCGCGGGCTTCCGCATTTCGGCTCCTCCGTTTCCGGGTGCACAGCCGCATGGTCCATGGGTGGCGTAAGGTTGCTTGAGACAGCCGGAACCACCTGCCCTACGGCGGAATCGCCCCAGCCTGCACCCAGAAACGGAAGACCCCCGATTTGACATCTCGCCCCGTCTTGGGGACAATCTTTCTCGGAAATGTTCCCCATCCCCACCCCGGAGGAGTGCTTCGATGCGAATCGTCCTTGTGTTGCTGAGCCTGGCTGCGGCGGTCTGTCCCATTTCCGCCCTTGGCGACGGCGCCGGCCTTTCCGCGGAGGAAGCCGAGGCGGGCTTCGTTTCCCTGTTCAACGGCAACGACCTTGAGGGCTGGCAAGGGTCCGTGCAAGGTTACGCGGTGGAAGACGGCGCCATTGTTTGCCGGCAGGGAGGTAATCTGTTCACGGCGAAGGAATACGGCGATTTCGTTCTCCGCCTGGAGTTCAAAGTTCCGCCCGGCGGGAACAACGGCTTGGGTATTCGCACGCCGCTCGCGGGTAATCCGGCCTACGCCGGGATGGAACTTCAGGTGCTCGACAACAACCATCCCCGCTACGAGAACCTCCGGCCGTATCAGTTCCATGGTTCCGTGTACGGCGTCGTGCCCGCAAAACGCGGCCATTTGAAGCCGGCCGGCGAGTGGAATTCGCAGGAAGTGCGCGCCGAGGGCAGCCGCATTCAGGTGACGCTCAACGGTCAGGTGATTGTCGACACCGACCTGAGCAAGGTCGAGAAACCCTACATGGACGGCCACGAGCACCCGGGCCTGCTGAACGAGAAAGGCTATATCGGCTTCCTCGGCCATGGAGCCCCGGTCGAGTTCCGGAACATCCGCATTAAGGAACTGTAACCGACGCCGGGCCGTTTGCGAATCGCTTCCCCTTTGGATACCACCCGGCCTTGCCGGAGGAGCATCGCTGCCACCATGTTCCTGGGCATTGAGATCGGCGGGACGAAACTGCAACTTGGCGTTGGCGCGGGCGGTGACGGGCCATTGGCCGAGTTGGTGAAGTGCGATGTGGCGCCGGGCGACGCCGCGGCGGACATCCGCCGGAAGATCGAGGCGGCCGCCCGGCCTCTGATTGCCAGGCATGCCGTGCAGCGGATCGGCATCGGGTTCGGTGGTCCGGTCGACCCCGGCGCCGGGACGGCAATCACCAGCCACCAAATTGACGGGTGGGACGGCTTCCCCTTGATCCAATGGTGCCGTGAAACACTCGGGCTGCCGGCGGAGTTGGGCAACGATTCCGATCTTGCCGGCCTGGCCGAGGCCCGATTCGGCGCCGGCAAGGGGTGCCGCATTGTGCTATACAGCAATGTCGGAAGCGGCATCGGCGGAGCGCTCGTGATCGATCGGCAACTCCATAGCGGAAGTTGCGGCATTGCCTCCGAGATTGGCCATTTGCGCCCCGGGTTGCACTGCCAGGATCCCGGCGAGACGGTCGAGTCGTTGGCCAGCGGCTGGGCCATTGCCCAAAAGGCGCAGGCGGAACTGATGAACCCGGAACTGCACGCCCTCAGCGCCCGCGTGTTCGAGGATCGGCCGGCCGACCCGCATCGCATCCGGCTTCGGCTGGTCGAGTTGGAGGAGGCGGGCGAGAAGGCGGCCGTCGACCTGCTTGAGCGCTGCGACGGGAGTGTGGAGCGAATCACCACCAAGATGCTCGCCGAGGCGGCCCGCGAAGGGAACGAACTTGCCCAGGGCCTTTTTCGACATGCGTGTCAGGCCTACGGGTGGGGTTTGGCGCAGGCGATCACCCTGTTGGGGCCTGAGGTGGTGGCCGTGGGCGGCGGCGTGGCTCAGCTTGGCGAAGCGCTGTTCTTCGAGCCGCTCCGCCGGGAGGTCGGCCGGTACGTGTTCCCGCCCTTGCTCGGCTCGTTCCGCATCCTGCCCGCCTTGCTGGGTGAGGAGATCGTCGTCCGCGGGGCTTTGGCGCTGGCAGCCGAGGCGGCATAGGGACCGCCCGTCGCATACAGCGGAGAAAACGGGACAGGTCCGATTTGCCGGAACGGCCCGAAGGGTGCTTCGCATAAATCGGACCTGTCCCGTTTACTCCAGCGCGAAATCGGGTTCTGAGACATCCCCCATCTTCCCGCTACCGCCGTGTTATCACCAACGGGCTTGCCGGACCGCGCATACCCGTCCACCGAGGTGCCAGTCGCTTGCATCGACGGCGTTATTGTTGTATCCTGAAATTGGCTTGATGGACCGTCGGTCGGTTGGAAGTGATCGTTGTATGTCCACGGCAGTCCTCCAACGCCGCCGAGAAGATTTGCCCCGATTCTCCGCTCCTTTCGAGGACACACTGCGAAAAGGCATCTCGACAAGGGCCGGGACCAAGTACCTTCCACGAATGAGCATGGGCTGAATGGCCACTGCTGTGCGAATGCGAAAAAAAAGGTTCAGTGTAGGCGTCATGTTTACCGGCGCAGTTCTCCTGCTGTCCGGATGCAGCGACGTAACGGGGCCGGCGCGCACGCGCAGTTACAGCGGCTCGTCCAGTTGCAGGGAATGCCACGAACAATTTTACGAGTTGTGGGCGCCATCCCATCATGCGAAGGCACTTCAGCCGTGGTCGGCCGATTTGGCCGCCTCGCTGCCCCCCCAACCGGAGCCCATTGAAGCGGACGGGCGATTCTACACGGCACACATCACACCGGAACGCGGATGGATTACAGACGACCAGGGCGCGGAATACAACATCAAATATGCAATGGGGGGCAAGAATTACTATAACTTCCTGACGCTCATGGAAGACGGTCGACTGCAGGTGTTACCGATCTTCTACGACGTGCAGCACACTTCGTGGCGCAACACAACGCTGAGCATGCTGCGGCACTTTGCCGACGGAACACAAGATACGCCCCTGAATTGGCGCGACCCGATGCTCACGTTCAATGCCGAATGCTTCCGCTGCCACGTCAGCCAAAGTGAATCGAATTACGACCCTGAAACCGACACCTATGCCACGACGTGGAAAGAACCCGGCATTAGCTGTGAGTCTTGTCACGGGCCGGCGTCGGAACACATCCGGGTGTGCCGAGCGGCCGCCGAAGGTGAGACACCTGAAGACCTGGAAATCATTCGCTGGGACGATATGACCGTCAAGCAACAGAACGATTCCTGCGCCGGGTGTCACACGAAGGGTGGCGCCATCACGGACGGCTTTGAAACGGCTGAAGACTATTGGGATCACTATGACCTCACGACATTCGAGCATCCCGATTATTATCCGAACGGGCGGGACTTCGGTGAAAACTATACGATGGGAAGTTGGTGGCTGAGCCCCTGCGCTACCGAAGGCAATCTGCAATGCAGCTACTGCCATACCTCAAGCGGCCGCTACAAGTTCAAAGGAGACAAGGCCAACGAAGCTTGTCTTTCTTGCCACAAGAATCGCAGACAGGACGCCGTTGAGCATATGCACCATCCCAACGGTGGGGCAACGAAATGCACGGACTGCCACATGGCCATGCACTCTTTCGGTGGCATGAATCAGTCCGACCATTCCATGCGCCCGCCGATGCCCAACCTCAGCATCGCGGTCGGCTCGCGCAATGCATGCATCATCTGCCACACGGATCAGTCCAACGAGTGGGCGCTTGAACATGTTCGAGATTGGCATCCCGATTTCGACAAACACACGGAACACGAGATGCGTCGGGCACTGCTTGTACAGGCCCTCAGAGATCAGCAGTGGGAACACATTCCCCCGGGACTTGAGTATATTGCCGACCCGGCTTCCGATCCGCTTTTTGTGACGTCGGTAATCCGACTACTTCCGCCTTCGGGCAATCCGCGACAGCACGCAATCCTACGTCGGCTCGCCACCGACGCAGAGCATCCGCTGGTGCGATCGGCGGCCGCGGCCGCTCTGGACGGCGACAATAATCCCGGTGACCGCCGCGCCCTGTTCGCTGCACTTTCCGATACGACCCGCCTGGTTCGAGTCCGCGCCGCCGAACGCCTGGCGGCACTCTCGGAAACAGAAATACCCGAAAAAGATCGTGATGCATTCCGGGCTGCAATCAAGGAAATGTGGGAGGCCAACAATCTACGGCTCGACCACTGGGGGTCCCACTTCAATGCTGCCAATATTCTGATGCGCCAGGACCGCTACCAAGAGGCTGCCGCCAAATATGACCGCGCCCATGAATTGCGCGACGATATTGCACCTCCGTTGGTCAACGGCGCCATGGCTTTGGCGAATCTCAATGACCTCGATGCGGCAGAGTACCGTTTGCTCACGGCGACCAAGCTGCCCGAACCGTCCCCTGAAGCCCACTTCAGCCTCGGTCTGCTCTACGCCGAAAAAGGTCGCATGGATCTGGCCGAAACCCACTTGCGCAAGACGCTGGAACTGCAGCCGGAAAACGCACAAGCGGCCTACAACCTGGCCGTTCTGGTAGCCGGCAAGGGCAACCATTCCGAAACCTTCCGCCTGCTGAAGTCGGCCATCAAGGCCGATCCGCTCAACCCGCGATACATCGAGACACTGGCCTATTACTACATCGAAACCCAGCAGCCCGACGCTGCCAGAAACATCATTGACCAAGCGCTCGAGCACGGAGTCGCATCGCCGGGAATCCGGAATCTGCACGAGAGGCTCAGACGCCCCCCTGCCCCCTAGCACGCCGCATTGCCGAATTCAGCGGCTACTCGGCGTTGCTCTTCTCCGAAAGCGATTGCCAAGAATCGCGCGCGGTGCGATGGTAGGCTAGGACGTCACGACTGTGGTCGGGTTGGCAATGTCTAACCCCAGTTCCCCATGGTGGCAGGGCGGCCAACCAATGCGAGCTTCCGCTCGAAGCCAAGGCCACGACTGTGTGAAGAAGTCCACGATGTTTCGGGGCAGTAGTACAGTTTGGCCGAAAAACGAGTTGTTCCAGAAGTATCTTGGGCTGAAAATGGTTCGCTGAGCGGGTGCAGTTTGCCTGGAAGGTGAATCCGTGAGGTTCCCCGACAGCACAGTGTGGAATGTTCCTACTTTCCCCAGCGCCACCGACTCGTAGACGCTTAGCTTCGTTAGAAGCCCAGCACATCGGCCATGGCGTACTGTCCCGGCGGTTTGCCGGCGAGGAACTTCGCCGCGGCCAACGCGCCCAAGGCGTAGCAATCGCGACTGGAGGCGCGAACCGTCAGTTCCACCATCTCGCCGAGCATGGCGAAGACGATGGTGTGCTCGCCGGGATTGTCGCCGGTGCGGATGGCGTGATATCCGATCTCGCCGTGCGGCCGCTTGCCGGTGCGGCCGTGCCGGCCGTGCCGGTGCTCGGTTTGGCCCATCGCCGCCGCAAGGATCTCCCCGAACTTCAGCGCCGTCCCGCTGGGGGCGTCTTCCTTGAAGCGGTGATGGCGTTCGAGAATCTCGACGTCGGCATCCTGGTCCCGCAGCGCCTCGGCAGCGACTCCGGCCAGTTTCATGGTCAGGTTTACCGCGAGGCTCATGCTGGGGGCTCGCAGCAGAGCGATTTGCTTGGAAGCGTCGGCCAGTTGCTGCTCCTGCCGATCGTCGAAGCCGGTGGTGGCGACTACCAGAGGGAGCCCGGCCGCCACGCACACCGGCAGGAACGCTTCGGTACCGGCGGGCAGCGAGAAGTCGATGGCCACCTCCGGCTCGGCGCGAACCGGCAGCGTGTCGGTTAGCGGCAGCCCCAGCGTTCCCGCGCCGGCCAGTTCCCCGGCATCAGCGCCGAGCCGCGGGTGGTTGGCCGCGTCGACCGCGGCGACCAGACGAAGTTGCGGGTCTTCGGCGGCCAGGGCAATCAATCGCCGGCCCATCCGGCCGGCGGCTCCGTGGATGACAAGGTTTGGCATCGGTGTGTAAATCCGGCGAGAGGGTCGGCTTGGTATGAAGCTCAACTGTACAGTCGAATCGCTTTGATTATCTCGTCCAGTTCGTTGGGTACCGCGACGGCCCGATTGGCGAACGCCGCCCGGCGGACGCCGCGGCTGCCCAGTACGTTGTTGAACATCTCCTGGTCGGTCGTGTGGTACGCCACGGTGGCCGTGGGGTCCTTCAGTTGGTGGCCGGTCAGCACGCACACCACCTGCTCCTCGGGATCGATCACGCCTTCCTCGACCAGCCGCTTCGCGCCGGCCACGCTGGCGGCGCTGGCCGGCTCGCAGCCCAGTCCGCTGGCGCCCACGCGGGCTTTCGCGTCGAGAATCTCCTGATCGGTCACTTCGCGCACCACGCCATTGCACCAATCGAGCGCCCGAAGGCACTTGCTCAGGTTCACCGGCCGGTTGATTTCAATGGCGCTGGCGATGGTCGAGGCCCGTCGGCCGGTCGTGTCCATGTCGGTGTAGAACTGCACGATTTGTTTCCGGTCCGGGCGTCCGCCGTTCCATCGCAGGCCCTGGTTCTCAACCAAATCGAACAGGGTGTTCGAACCGGCGGCGTTGATGACGGCCAGCCGAGGCATCCGCGGGATCAGCCCGAGTTGGTGCAATTCGTGGAAGGCCTTGCCGAACGCGCTGGAGTTGCCCAGATTTCCGCCGGGCACGATGATCCAGTCGGGCACCTGCCAGCGAAGCGCCTCGAGGACCCGAAACATGATGGTCTTCTGGCCTTCCAGCCGGAACGGGTTGACGCTGTTGACCAGGTAGATTCCCAACTGCTGCGACACTTCCTTGACGCGTGCCATGGCATCGTCGAAGTCGCCGTTGATTTGGACGGTCAGGGCGCCGTAGTCGAGCGCCTGCGAGAGCTTCCCGTAGGAAATCTTGCCGGAACCGATGAAGATGACGGCCTTCATCAATCGGGTGACCGAGCAATACAGAGCCAACGAAGCGCTGGTGTTCCCCGTCGAGGCGCAAGCGGCGCGGTCGGCGCCGACCAGCCGTGCGTGGGTAAATGCCCCCGCCATGCCGTTGTCTTTGAAACTGCCCGAGGGATTCATGCCCTCGTACTGCAACAGAATCCGCCCGGGTCGAATGCCGGTGTACTCGGCAACGCCCGACGAAGGCAACAGCAGGGTCTGGCCCTCGCCCACGGTCACGCACTGCTCGACCGGCGCGAACGGCAGCAGGCCGTGGAACCGCCACACGCCGCTGAAGGCGTGCGGATCGCTGCGCCGCCCCCACTGGGCTTCCAGTTCGGGCAGCGCGGCGGGCAGGGGGAGCCGGTCCCACTGGTAGGCGGCATCCAGAAGCTCCCCGCATTGGGGGCACGCGACGAGGACCTCGTCAATGCCGAAGGTCGCGGCACAGTCCGGAGCGATACACTGCTGATAGGCGAGTTTGGCGGTCAAGGAAGTCACGTTTTCGATCGGTGCAGGGTGCTTTGGCGACACATCACTGGCCCTCCACGGGTGGTTGCATTGGCAAACGCCCGAAAGCTATCCCTCCCAGCGGGTTGGCCGCCTGAGAATTGTGGCCTTGTTAGAACATACCCCACCGCTCGGAGAAGTGTAAGCCCGGACGGCAGAATCGAAAAAACCACTGAAAAAAATAGGCATGCGTTCCGTCTTGCCGGGTTTTTCGCGAAATTGTGCCCGAATGCGTCGTGCCGCCCCGCACGGCCTCGCGGCAATGCGGCAATTCTCTTGCCCAAGGACGCCCTGGGCGCGGCCTCCTACGGGCCTTTGACATTTCGTTCGCCGCCATTTACAATAACAGTTCTCGGCATGTTGAAGCGATGTTGAATAGGTATCGATTCCAACCGGAGAGAACCCAATGAAAAAAACTGACATGAAGCTGTACCGCGACCGGCTCCTGGCTCTTCGCGCCCGGCTGCGAGGCGATGTCGACCATATGGCCGAGGCAGCTTTGAATAAGAATCGCATGGAAGGCAACGGCGACCTCTCCAGCATGCCCATCCACATGGCCGATATCGGAAGCGACAATTACGAACAGGAGTTTACTCTCAGCCTCATGCAAAGCGAGGAGGACATTCTCGGCAAGATCGAGGGTTCCTTGGAACGCATTGAGGAAGGGACCTACGGCACTTGCGATGAATGCGGCGCGCGGATTCCCAAAACCCGCCTGAACGCCATCCCATACGCTGAGTTGTGCGTGAAGTGCGCCGAACGCGGTGAACACGTCGGGTGAACCCGCCGCAGCACCGGGGCCGAACAAGCTTCGCCGTCGCGCTGCTGATTCTTGGGGACGACTGAAGACCAACTTCGGACTCGTGAAGAGCCGGGGGCACCGTTCCCCGCGCCGCCGACCCGTGAATGGTTGCGCGGCCGGGCGGCCCAGGGAAACAGGCACGAACAGAGGCAACGGAGCGGGAACTCCACGTTGCCTCCTGTTCCGTCGACCCCCACGATGCGCTCAACGCGCCATAGGCCGCGTCGTTCATCGACCGGCAAGTGACGAAGTCATTGTTTCCGTGGTCCCTTGCGGACCGGTTCTCCCCCCCGGCACGAGGAAGCCTCCTGCGAACGGATGAAAGCAGTCTTACCCAGCCGCATTCTGGTGTTTTTGTCGATTGCCGTGGTTGGCTGCGGGCTCGACCTGTGGACCAAATCGCTGCTGTTCGATCGCCTCGGACTGCCGGGCGAACGACCCGTTTGGTGGATTATTCCCAATGTCTTTGGGTTTCATACCAGCCTCAACGAGGGCGCGTTGTTCGGATTCGGCCAGGGCTTCACCCCGGTTTTCGCCGTGCTTTCGATCCTGGCGGCCGTGGCGGTGCTGGTATGGTTGTTCGTGTACCGCGCTGCGGAGGACTGGCTGCTGACGATCGCATTGGGCTGTGTGATGGCGGGAATCTTCGGAAACCTCTATGACCGATTGGGATGGCACGGGCTGGTCTGGCCGGAATGGCATCCCGCGGCCGGCGAGCCGGTGTATGCCGTGCGCGACTGGATTCTGGTGATGATCGGCACCTGGCCGTGGCCCACCTTCAATATCGCCGATAGCTTGTTGGTGGTCGGCGCCGGCCTTTTGCTTTGGCATGCCTTGTTCCATTCGGAGAGGACGCCATGACCCTGGCTGCCGCCGCTGTCGTCGCAGGTCTGGTCCTCCTGATCTTCAGCGCCGACCGATTCGTCGAAGGATCGGCGGCCACGGCACGGCATTTGGGCGTGCCGCCGCTGATCATCGGCATGGTCGTGGTCGGGTTCGGCACCTCGGCGCCCGAGATGGTCGTTTCCGCCATTTCGGCCGCGCAGGGCAATCCCGGGCTGGCGCTGGGCAACGCGTACGGCTCGAACATCGCCAACATCGGGCTGATTCTCGGCCTGACCGCGCTGATCAGCCCCATTGCCGTTCATTCGCAGGTGTTACGCAAGGAACTGCCCGTCCTCACGCTCATTACCCTGCTGGCCGCATTCCAACTTTACAACGGCCGCATCGTCGACGGCGATACCTGGACCCTGCAGATCACTCGGGTCGATGCCTGGGTACTTCTGGCCGTCTTTGCCGTGCTGATGGGCTGGACCGTCCTTCAAGGCGTGCGGCGGCGCGGCGACAGTTTCAGCACCCAGGTCGAAAGGGAGGCCGCAGCCTACGAAATGCCGCTTCGTTGGGCCGTTTTCTGGCTGGTTGTCGGGCTAGGCCTACTGGCGGTCAGTTCCCGCATGCTCGTGTGGGGCGCGGTCGAAATTGCCGAAGCGCTCGGGGTCACCGACCTTATCATCGGCCTCACCGTCGTGGCCTTCGGCACCTCGCTGCCGGAATTGGCCTCCTCGCTGACCGCCGTGCGCAAGGGCGAGCACGACATCGCCCTGGGCAACGTGCTCGGCTCGAACTTCTTCAACACCTTGGCCGTGGTGGGTATTGCCGGAGCCATCCACCCGATGGAAGTCGGCTCTGAGGTGCTCTCGCGCGATTGGCTGGTGATGGGCCTGCTGACCCTGTCGTTGTTTGCCGTCGGCTACGGCTTCGGGCGGCCGGCACGCATCAACCGTTTCGAGGGCGCCGCGTTGTTCGCATGCTACATCGCCTACATGGGTTGGCTGGTGCGAAGCGCGCTGTGAGAGGCTATCCGGAAAGGCTTGGGGCTACGTCCCTTCTCCCTCCGAGAGAGGGGTGGGGTGAGGGCAATCTGCCGATAGACTTTGCGGTTCTCTTACCCATATTCCACAAGTCCCCCCCCTCCGCCAGCCGCTCTACCGCAGGGAGAGGGGAGTTTTCGGCCAGACTCTGAGCGCCCGCCTATGCCTGCTCGGCCTGCATCTGTGCGGTCAGGCTGCCGCTGTCGAAAATCTCCCACGCCTCGGCCAGTTTGCCGTCGGCAATGCGGAACGTGCTGATGGCCGGCAGCCGAATCGGGTTGCCGCGCGGGGCCAAGTTGCCCATCGGGCCCGTGTGACGGGCGTGCAGGACGAAATGGCAGTCGACCTTGTCTCCCTCGGCAAGCAGGAAGTCGATCTCGATCCGCATGTCGCTGAAGACGCTTCGGGCGAACTCGACGAAGAACTTCCGAACCCCTTCAGGTCCGGGGGGCATGTCGGGCGGAAAATGGTGGTCGACGAAATCCTCCGCAACGATCTCCTGGATGCCCGACAAATCGCCCATCACTTCCTCGTAGTAGCGTCGCACCAACGCCTTGTTCGCTTCCGACATGATCGGCCTCCTCCTTATTGGTGGTTTCCAGAATGCGTCCGATTGTCGCAGCGCCGGCGTCATTCGGCAAGCAGGGGCGTACGAACTCTGGTATACTGAGATCGACCGCCGATCTTTGGAGGACCGAGCATGGCCCCCGACCGCAATGACTCTTCTCGCGGCAACCCGATTCCGCGCCGCAAGTTCCTCGCGCACTCGGCAACCGGAGCACTGGCCATGGGCATGATGGACGGACCAACGCAGGCCGAGCCGGGCGATGCCGACTTCCGCACCCGCTTGCTCCATTGCCTCGGCGGCCCCTGGCCCGAGCCGTGCGAACTCCGGCCCAAGGTTGACGAAACCATGCAGCGGGACGGCTATCGCATCGAGTCGGTCCGCTATCAGGTGGAGCCCGACGACTGGGTGCCCGCCATGCTGCTCGTGCCCGACGGCGTAACCCCCGAGCGTCCCGCCCCCGCGGTGGCCGTGTGGCATCAGCACAACGGCGAGTGGCACTTGGGCAAGAGCGAGCCGGCCGGACTGGCGGGCAACCCGATGCATCACACCGGCGCAGCCCTGGCCCGGGAAGGCTACGTGGTCCTGTGTCCCGACGCCCTTTGCTTCGAGCAGCGGCAGGACCCCACCGAGACGCTTCGAGGGGGGAACTACGAGCGATTCGAGTTCCTCCGTTACGTCGTCGACGGCAAATGCATGGCCTGGAAGAACATCCTCGACATGCGCCGGGCCGTCGATTACCTTGTTGCCCGGCCCGAGGTCGCCGCCGACCGCATCGGCTGTTACGGTCATTCGATGGGCTCGACGCACACGTGGCTGGTCGGTCCGTGGGAACCCCGGCTGAAGTGTCTGGTGGGCAACTGCTGCCTGCCCACGTACGCCGCCATCCACCGGACCCGCCTGCTGCACTGCTTTCCCAACTTCGTTCCCGGTCTGTTTCAATACGGCGACACGCCCGACATTTGCGGTCTGATTGCACCGCGAGCGCTTCACCTGAACTTCGGCGAGACCGACGGCGGCAGCCCGATCGCGGAAGTGCGCGAGGCCGTCGAGACGGTCGCCGCCGTCTACCTGGCAGCCGGTGCTTCCGAGAACTTCAGCTACTACATTGAGCCCGGCGCAGGCCACGTCCTTTCCGAGACGATGTGGCGCCACACCCTCGACTGCTTTCGGCGCCACCTGCGAGCTTGACCCCTTCCCCCCCGCGACCCAACCCACGATTGCGAAAAGGCACGACCATGCAGCTTCCCACCTCACGCCGCGATTTCCTCAAATCCACCGCCTTCGGCGCCACGGCCCTGGGCCTCTCCGCCGCCAGCTACGCCAAGGTGGCGGGGGCCAACGAGCGGCTTTCGATTGGCATTATCGGATGCGGCTCCCGCGGCCGCGGGGCGCTGATGACCGGCGTGAACAACCACGCCAAGGAGCAGAATATCGAAATTACCGCCGTGGCCGACCCCTGGCGGCAGCAGCGCGAGCGGGCGGCGGCCATGTGCAAGGAGTGGTACGGCCGCGAGGCGCGGGCGTTCGTATCGTACCGTAGCGTGGTCGACCTGGACGACGTCGATGCGGTGATGATCGGCTCCTGCGACCATCAGCACACCCTGCACATGGAGGCGGCGGCCAAGGCGAAGAAGGACATCTACTGCGAAAAGCCGCTGGCGATGGACTTCGAGCGGCTGAAGACCGCCTGCGACGCCGTCCGCAAGAACGACCTGGTGTTCCAGGCCGGTACCCAGGTGCGTAGCTGGCCCACGTCGACCGCCTGCCGCGAGTTCTACAAGACCGGCGCGCTGGGTGTCGTCGGCCGGATCGAGCAGCATCGGAACTCGCCGCGCCCCTACTGGTACGCATACCTGAAGGACGTGAACGAGCAGGACGTCGACTGGCAGGAGTTCCTCATGGACCGGCCCATGCGCCCCTTCCGGGCCGACCTGTACAGCGGCTGGTACGGCTACCGCGATTTCTCCGACGGCCCCGTGCCCGGGCTGGGCAGCCACTTCGTCGACCTGGTTCACTTCATCACCGGCGCCAAGTTCCCCACGTCGGCCGTGTGCCAGGGAGGCACCTTCACCTGGATCGACCAGCACGAGTTCACCTGCCCCGACCACGTCCAGGCAACATGGACTTACCCGGAAGGCTTCATGGTCAGCTACACGACCAACTTTGGCAGCGGGTACGGCAGCCGACTGTGCTTCTACGGCGACCAGGGGCTGTTGAACCTCACGCCGTGGAGCAAGCCGAAGGTGTCGTCGGCAGGCGTCGGGGCGGACAAGGAAAGCTCGCTCCCGGCCGAGGAGCGGCCGCTCGAACCGATCCCCACGCCCGACCACTTCCTCAACTGGCTCCAGTGCATTCGCTCCCGCCGGCAGTGCAACGCGTCGATCGACGCCGGTTATCAGCACGCGGTAGCGGTTATCATGGCCATGAAGGCGTTCGACACCGGCCGGCGGCAAGTGTACGACCCGGAAGCCCGCACCATGCAATCTGGCTGAGCTTGACCCTTCCGGTTGCGACGTTTATGCCGGACGTACGAGCGTGCCGTCCTGTAAGCCGGCGCTGCCCTTTTCGCAAGCTACGCTTGGATATATGTTTCCTGATGCTTTGGGGGCAGGGTTCGATACTTACACAAACCAACCGGCTCGAACTCATGGCTGCAAAACCGATTCAGGTGCTCGTCGTCGACGATTCGGCACTGATGCGCGAAATGATTTGCGATGGAATTGCGCAAACGCCCGGGATGGAAGTGGCCGGGCACGCTTCCGACGGCGAAAAGGCCCTTACCGCGCTCGGCCGCATCTCTCCCGACGTGGTAACGCTTGATATTCAGATGCCCAACCGGGACGGGCTGAGCACGCTCGACGAGATTCTCACGCGCCGGCCCGTGCCGGTGGTGATGGTCAGTTCGCTCACCCGATTGGGAGCCGACATCACGCTCGACGCGCTCGACCGCGGCGCGATCGACTACGTGGCTAAGCCCAACTCGACGGAAGAGGCCCGCCGCACCTTTCAGCAAGAGTTGCCGCGCAAGATCCGCTCGGCGGCGGGCACCGACGTGCAGCGCATCCTGGCCATCCGCCAGGCCCGCAAGCAGCGGCGGCAGGAACAGCGCCGGCGCCCGCCGGCTCCCAAGCGTATTGCAGATGCCGGGCTCCCGGAATTGGCCGACAAGTGCATTGCGCTGGGCGTTTCGACGGGCGGTCCGCCGGCGCTCCGGGCGCTGTTCGAGAGCCTTCGTCCGCCTATGCCGCCCATCGTGGTCGTGCAGCACATGCCGCCCCATTTCACCGGGCCGTTGGCATGGCGGCTCGATTCGCTCTCGCAATTGGCCGTGAAGGAGGCCGCCGAGGGCGACGTGCTGCGTCCGAACCTCGCCCTGATTGCGCCGGGCGGGATCCACCTGGAACTGCACCGCGCCGGCAATTCCGCTCGCGTGGCACTGCGCGACGGCCCGCAGGTGAGCAGTCACAAACCGTCGGTCGACGTTATGATGAAGTCGGCGGCGGCCGTCTTCGGGCCCCGCTGCCTCGGGGTCATCATGACCGGCATGGGCCGCGACGGCTCGGACGGCTGCGGCGCCATCCGAGCGGCGGGCGGCTACGTGCTCGGCCAGGATGAAGCCTCCAGCGAAGTGTACGGCATGAACAAGGTGGCCTACCAGGAAGGGAACGTCGACCGGCAATTCTCCCTGGCCGAAGCCACCGGCACCCTCGCCCTCCAGGTCAAACGCCTCTGGTCGCTGGAGGCTGTGAGGGCGTAGGCCCATACAGGTTCAGCGTAACGGCTCGGCCGAAGGTTGGGCGGCCGATTCGAGGCGGGCTTCCGGCAACGGCAAATAACGCAGCAGCCAGGCGCTTTCCGGCGTGGCGGGCACCTCCGCGGGCAAACTGGGGGCCAGCGCGCGCACCAAGGCGGCCGCCGGCAGCGGCTGCACGATCGGCTCGGCGACTCGCCAAGGCTCCACACCGGCCAGCAGCGTGCGCGGTCCCGCCGCGGCGCATCGGCCCTCGATACGCAAACCGTCGGCATCGACGTGCCAGGTGGCGGCAAGCTGCCGGAACGGCACGGGATCGTCGCCTTTGGGTGGCGGCACGTTTTGGACCAGGCTCAACTGCCCGACCATCGCGTTCAGCAGGCCGCGGCCGATGGTCCCCGGCCCGACCCAAACCGCGCCCCATGCCTCCTCCACTCGGCCGCCTCCGAAGCACGCTCGTTCGATGCTCACCCGGCCCGTGCCGTCGAGGGGTTGGCCGAACCGATCGCGAACGAGCCGCCCCAGGTCGACATCGGAGAAGTGGCCCGTTAGTTCGCCGTTCCAGCCTTTCGCGGCGTGTTCGGCCCGCACGTAACCGCGAAACCGGCTTTGCGGCCCAAGTGTTCGAAACGCCGGCATCGCCGTTGCCAGCAGCCGGCAAGGCAGCGATGCCCCGCCCGTGTACAGCTTCACTTCCATACGGGCCGGCGAGGTGGACCGATTCCGGTGCACCTCGACGTGCGCCGGTTCGGTCGCGGGCACTTCGGCCGGGCGGAACCGCACTTGCGCGATGACACCGTGTGGCTGAGCCTGCATCTCGCCGGACAACTCGGCAAGCGAGGGGAGGTCGTCGCCGAAGGAGAGTTCGTCGGCCGACCACTGCACGTTGAGCGGCGCCCGGCCATGATGCCCTTGCATAAACCGCGCAAGCACCTGGCGCAGCGCTGTCGCTCCGTCGGCATCGGCTACGCAGTTGCGCGCGCGGAGCGTGAGCGTGGGTGCCGCGACCCAACCTCGACCGGCGTCGTGGACCTCAAGTTGTTCGCAATGGAGCAGGCGATGCCCGGTTTCCGGGTCATGCAGCGCAAAGCCTTCGTAGCGGCAGACGCCCGGCTTCACGTTCTGCACTCGCTCGATCCGGACCCGCAAGCCCAGCACAGTTTCCAACCGGCGGCTTTCGGCATCGGCCCGCCAGGGCATTTGCCGGCTCAGGCCCCAAAGAAGGATCAGCAACGTCGGCAGCAGGCAAGTGGCGCCGAACACCGTAACGGCAACCCTTCGCCGCGTGCGGTCGTGAAGTGGGAACATCCGTGTCGCTCTCCGTCCCTGTCGCACGACTCAATCAGTCGCCTATCGTAGCACGACTCTGCGAGTCGTCATTCACTATTCCCTACCAATGTCGCCGTGCCAATTCGTGGAACAATTCGTATCGGGCCTTCATTTCCTGCAAACTGTCGCCGCCGAACTTTTCGACCAGCGCCTGGGCCATGGTGAACGCGACCACGTTCTCCAGAATGCAGCTTGCGGCGGCGATAGCGCAAATGTCGCTTCGCTCGTACGACGCCTCCTCGCGCTGTTTCGTGCGGAGGTTGACCGACTCTAGCGCGCTGGACAGTGTGGCAATGGGCTTCTTCGCCACGCGCAGCACGAGGGGCTGCGCATTGGTCATGCCGGCCTCCAGCCCCCCCGCGCTGTTGCTGGGCCGGGCGAAGCCGAGGGTTCGCGTGTCGGCCGCGTCGGGATCGAACCGGATGGGATCATGCACCTCCGAACCGGGGCGCCTGGCGGCTTCGAACCCGAGCCCGATCTCGCATCCCTTCATCGCCTGCACGGCCATCACCGCCTGCGCGAGCCGGCCGTCGAGCTTGCGGTCCCATTGGGTATGCGTGCCGAGGCCGAAGGGCACGCCCTCGACGCGAATCTCGACAATGCCGCCCAGTGTATCGCCACGGTTGCCCGCCTCGTCGACGGCCGCCTTCAGTTCCGCGTCGCGGTCGGGGTCGAGCGTGTACAGCTCGCTCCGGTCGCGCCGCTCGAGTTGTTCGGCCAGCGTGCCGGGCTTCGGCGGCACCTCGATCGGGCCAATTTGCACTACGTAGGCAAAGGCCCGCATGCCGAACTCGGCCAACAGCAGGTTCGCCAGGGCGCCCGCGGCCACGCGCGCGGCCGTTTCGCGGGCGCTGGCCCGTTCCAGGATGGCACGGACCGACGTCAGGTATTTCAGCGAGCCGCTCAAGTCGCCATGGCCGGGCCGGGGCCGGTCGAGGTCGTCCATGCGTTCGATTTTGTAATCGCGATTGGGCACCAGCAGGGCGATGGGGCTGCCCAGCGTGGTGCCGCGCCACGTGCCCGAAAGGACCTCGACGGCGTCGTCCTCCAGCCGCTGCCGGCCGCCGCGTCCATACCCCCCCTGCCGCCGGCGAAGTTCGGCGTTGATCGGTTCGGGATCGAGCCGCACCCCGGCCGGGAAGCCGTCCACCAGTGCCAGCATCGCCCGGCCGTGCGACTCGCCTGCGGTGAAATAACGTAACATGTTTCCCTGCATGAACTTACTACCTCAAGGTGCGAATGCCAGCCGCCCATTTTACCGGCTCCCGCCCATCGGGAACAGGGCGATT
>CAYPWB010000095.1:0-17017 GCA_964414315.1 uncultured Planctomycetaceae bacterium
CCGCACGGTTGGCATGCGCTGAACTGCATTCACGCCGCGCAGGCGGGCAAGGACATCTACTGCGAGAAGCCGCTCACCTATTCGATTCTGGAAGGCCGCCGTGTGGTCGAGGCCGTACGCAAGTACAAGCGAGTCTTCCAAACCGGAAGCCAGCAGCGATCGGGCGGCAAAGAGTACACCGGCTGCATGTATGTACGCAACGGAGCCATCGGAAAGGTAACCCGCGTGTTTGCCTCGAACTATCACAGCCCCATGGAGCCGAAGTGGCCCAAGGAGCCGATTCCCGAGGGCCTGGATTGGGACCGCTGGTGCGGCCCGGCCGAGCCGCCGCCGTACAACTTCGTCATTTGGGACAACCGCAGTAACCCAAGCTGGGTTTCCATCCATCCCTTCTCCGGCGGCGAAACGACCGACTGGGGTAGCCACGGCCTCGACATGGCCCAGTGGGGGCTCGGCATGGATGACAGCGGACCGGAAGAAGTTTGGACCGAAGGCGAACCGTTTGTGCCGAAAGCCAGTACGCCGGAAGAGCCGGGCGGGCGGCATCGTGGTGTCAACGCCCCTGTCGTCTTCATGAAATATCCAGGCGACATTGTCATGGAGCTTTCGGGCGGGCCGGGCAACAGCGGCGTGCGTTTCGTCGGCGAGAAGGGAAACATCACCGTCACTCGCGGCCGGTTCAGTTCCGATCCTGGCGAATTGACGGCCGAGCCCCTGAAGGATCCCGAGGTCGAACTCTACCGCAGCACCAACCACTACAACGACTGGCTCGACTGCATCAAAGAGCGGCGCGATCCGGTGGCGCACGCCGAGGTCGGGCACCGGTCGGTTACCGTGTGCCACTTGGTCAATATTGCCCGCTGGGTCAGCGAACTCACCGGCGAAACCGGTCAGCGGCTGAAGTGGGACGCCAAGAATGAGCGGTTCACCAATAGCGAGGAAGGCAATCGTTTCCTCGATCGCCCCCGGCGCAAAGGGTACGAATTGCCCGAATCCGTTTGACTATCCGCCTTTGAGAAACGGATCAGTCTATCGGGCTGTGCGAGTTGCGGGCGACAATTCCCGCAGAGGCGGCAAGCCCCGGCAGCCGCGCACCATAATACCAATCGTTCCGGCAATCGCAAGAGCGCGGCGGAACAGGTTCACCGTTTCTCGCCAAACCCGCCCCGAAGGTGCCGGTCGAGGAAACGAAACGTCCCCTCGCCGTGGATGACGTGGCCGTCGTCGAAGAACTCGATTCCGGTCCGCTCGGGAATACCCAGGTCAGTGTAATGCCGGCGGACGGCGGCGTACTCGAAGGCGACCCACTCGTCGGAGGCCACGAGGTCGCGGTGGCCCCGCTCGACCATGAACGGCCGGGGCGAAATCATCGCGGCCATCTCGGCGTAGTTGAACGTGTGGCCGAGATTGAACTCCATGATCTCGTATTCGCCGGTGAACATGTAGCTGCTGAACCGCTGCGAATCGGGCGCCGCCGACGTGGTGGCGTGGGGGGTGACGATTTTGCGAATCCATTCGTTGAAATCGCCCGAGCAGATCGACAGGGCGTACCCGTCGAGCACGGCCGGCACGCGCATCGCCGTCTTGCCGCCGTAGGACAGGCCGTACAGGGCAATCCGGTCCCGGTCGACGAACGGCTGCCGCCCAAGCCACTCGAGGATGCGCTGGTGTTGGCCCGTAATGACCGAGAAGATCGAGCATTTGGTCGGATTGGCCATCCGCTGCAACACGCGGAACCGGTCGCCGCCGCGGGCCGCGTTGGGATTGTACGGCGAGTAGACTACAAACCCGCGCTCGGCCAGCCGCGCGGCG
Organism: uncultured Planctomycetaceae bacterium; assembly: GCA_964414315.1. GTDB lineage: Bacteria > Planctomycetota > Planctomycetia > Pirellulales > Thermoguttaceae > PWXP01. Next base: position 1,813 of record CAYPWB010000095.1, read on the forward strand.
TAGGCCCGATAGGCGTTGGTTTCGGGATCGATCGTGCTTTCCGGCCCGCCGCCCAGCCCGTGCTGGCACACCACCACCGGCCGCTGCTCGCCTCCGGTCAGGTCGAGGTCCTTCGGAACCAGAAGGTAGCCCCACGAAATGACCTCGGGCCACACGTCGAGCACGACGAGGTAGCCGGTCCACGTGTCTTCCTCGCGAATCTTCTTCGTTCGCGCTCGAACCGGCAACGAGGGGGTGGCCAGACGGCCGATGACCTCGTCGTGGAAGTACTCGCGCAGCGGCTGGACGGCCTGGTTCCACCGCTGCGAATGCGGGGCGTCGCCCAACTTGCCCGCACGCTCCCGCGCCGGCTTCCAGAAGAACTCGGCCCGAGCGAAGGCGGACAGCTCCGTGAGCCGCTGGGTGTGCTCCTCCATCTGCCGGACCTGCCGGCATTGCCGATCGTCGATAAGGCGCCCCGCGGGCGTTTCGGGCGCGGACCCGAGCGGCCGGAGTTCCCCGCCGGCGTCGAGCGCCTGGAGAAACCGCTTTAGCGCCGGCTCGGAGCCGGGCCCCACCAGGCCGCCCTCCGGGCCATGCACCAGGTGGATCGAATCGGTCATCGTATCGCCCACCAAGGTGCGCGCCCGCGCGTACTCGGCCCGGACCTGTTCGAACTCCGGGGTTTCCATCTTTCCCGGCGCCGCCCCGCTTCGACCGGGGCGAACCGGCGGCGGCCCGTCGACTTGCGGCGACCTGCTGTATTCGACGACCAGGCTGCGGGGCGCCATCATGGCCGCGATCTCGGCGTCGCCGAATTCGGCAAGCAGCGCCCACACGTTCCGGTAGATGGGCTCCTGCCACAGCCCCTCGCGCGGCCCGAAGTATCCGCTCACCAAGGCGGCGTCGATTCGCGGATCGAGCGCGGCGGCATATAGCGCGATCAGGCCCCCTTCGCCGTAACCGGCCACGCCGATCTTCGGCCGCTCCGCCGTCTCCTTGTGCGAGGTGTCGCGTACGAACCAGTCGACGCCGGCCAGCACCTTCTGCACCTCGTAGCCGATCACGTGCCGGCCCATCTGGAACGCCTGGCGGTAGATCCACTCGCGGTGCGGCTGGTTCGTAAAGCGGCTAACGAGCTCATTCCCGGAGAACTCATCGCTCCGGTCGATGAGCGTGGGAACAAGCACACGGCAGCCGTTCTCCGCCAAGCGGCGGGTGAACTGCGACTCGGCTGGAACGCCCGGCAGCAGGCCGACCGCCATCTCCGGGGTCTGGTCGGCGTCGGGCAGCGCCACCACGCAGGCCCGAACCTCCGCCTTCGGCTCCAGCAGTAGCCCTTCGCCGGTGATCGGGCCGAATACCGGCCAGCGGACGTTCCAAATGGTGAAGGCGTCCGTTTCCGCGATCTTGGCCGGCATGGTAGTCGTAGCGATCAACTCGAGCGCCGGAACCGGCTCGCGCGCGTCGACGGCGCCGAGGATGCGCCGAAACCGATCGCGGTTCGGCCGGATCGACGCCTCGTACGCCTCGGGCGAACTCCGGTTGCGGTTCCAGTGGGCCGCCCGCCCCTGGATCGATCGCTCGGTCCGTTCGAGCAGGAACCGGGCAATGCCGTCGAGCGTCTGCTCGGCCAAATCGCCTTCGCCCGTGTACAGGTCGGTACCGGGCAGGTGTTCCCGCGCCGCGGCCGGCGCCCCGGCCAGGCAGCAGGCCCAAACGGCCAGGCTTCCCAAGCCAAGGACAACTCGCCCGATCCATGCCGAATCGAGTCGACGGTGTGACTCGCTCATGGCGACGTCTCGTTCTCGGTGTCTTCTTCGGCCGCGCCCTCGCGTGCCGGATCTGCGGCCGATTGCTGCTCCAAGAATTCGATATAGCGCGAAGCGGCCGGATCGTCGGGCAGCGAGTCGGCCAGCGTGGAATAGATCTGGTGGAGCGAGGCCCGCGTTTGTGGTCGGACGTGTGCGTACCCGCGAAACGGGCCGCGGCGAAGTTCCTCGACCAAAACGTTCATGGCCAACGTGTTCAGCGGGCCGAACCCGATGCGGAACGCCAGGGCATGCGACTGCCGGTCGCCCAGTTCCGGCCGCATCACCGAGTCGGACTCGGCGCTGTGCGCCGCGCCCAGAAAATGGCCTAACTCGTGCACCAATATTTCGAGCCTCTCCGACGCCGTCACGTGCTGCGACCATTCGCGAATAAGAATCCACGGGTGCAACGGCCCCCGAATCCCGCCCAGCGGCACGCGGCGAGGTGGAATCTTGTACTGGCTTGTGAAACCGATGGCCAGCTTCCCGGGCGCGGGGTCAACCTTGCCTTCAAACTCGGCCAGCGAATCGCCGAACTCGTGGAGCCGGCCGTCGGAATGCCACGTATCGACGGCGGCCACTTCCAGACGCACGCCGCAATGCTGTTCAAAGATCTTCGACGCCTCGGCCAGCCGGTTGCGAAGCCGGCGCTCCCAGAGCGCCCGGACCGCCGGCTCGTCGTCGTCGACGAGCAGTTTCACGGGCACGACGAGCGGCTCCGGCAGCGGCAGCAATCGACCTTCAGCCGGCAACTCCACGGCCGTGTCGGGCGTCTCGGCCAGAGGAACCGCGGCCAGGTCCAATTGCCCGCGGCGTTCGATGAACGTGTATGCGTGGTTTGGGTCCATTCCGTAATGGCGAGCCCGGCCGTCCGACATGAAACTGACGGCCACCCGCCCGCTTGCGTGCACCGGGGCTAGCTCGCCCGGTTCGAGTGCCAGCCGGCGCTGGGCGTGGTCGGCATCGGTCAGAAGGATGGGCACCGCCGTTTCGGTGCGGTTCATCACGACGATGACCCCCGCCTCGCTCGCCGACCCGGAACCGAACGCCGCCGGCAGAAGGAGGATGACGGCGAGGGAAAGCAGCGTGTATCGGGGCATCGTTGGGGAACTCCGTCGAAACTGTGAAATGTCAACCGTCGCCTGGGACCGGGGAAGTGGCGTCGCCTGCAATCTGCCCGGCTTCGGCAAGCGGAGTAAGGTACGGTCGTAGCCGGTCGAGCGTGGTGGGCCCGATGCCCCGAACGCGCAACAGGTCGACGGCGTCGCTGAACGGCCCCTCAACCTCGCGCGATTCGATAATCCGCATGGCGAGCGTCTCGCCAATACCCGGCAGCAGCACCAATTCCTGCCAGGGCGCCGTGTTCAAATCGACCTGGAACTGGTACGGCAGCGGTTCGGCTCGCTCCAGTTCAATCCTCCTGCCATGCAGGCCGCCCTGCGCCGTCCACCAGCCAACCATTACGCCCAACGCCACCAACAGGAGGGAGGCCACGGCTGCCTGATCTGCCCGCCGCAGCAGCCAATACGGCCCCGCAGATGCAACGTTTGGGTCGGGTTTGGCGCGATTCACCATGCTATCCAGCATAACAGGGACGGCCCAAAAAGCAAGGTCTTGCACCTCGGCGTAAGGATCGGCAGGAGCAGGCTCCCAGCCGTGGGATGAGCTTCCAGCTTGTCAAGAGCGGCCTTGGTGGGAAGCCCCAGCCGACAGAGTGATTGACAAGCTGGAAGCTTCTCCCACGGCTAGAGGCTTACCCCACTTGTCTTGCGATTGCCGAGGCTGGGCGGGTTTCGCAAGAAGAGAGTAACGGCTAAGCTGGGCGGAAACGTCCGACAGTGAGGCGAGGCAACCAACAAGGCTTTGGGAGCGACACGTGCCCAACAATCGCAAGAAAGAGTTCCCGCAAATTGCCTGGGACGATCGGCTCGCGGCCGACTGGCAGCGGCTGCTGGCGTTGGCAGTACGGGAAGACCTGGGCGGCGCCGACGCACACGGACCCCGCGGTGACGCAACCACCCTCGCCGTGGTGCCGCCCGAGGTTGTCGGCCGCACGGCGCTCGTCGCCCGGCAGGCGGGGGTTCTTGCGGGACTGCCCGCCGTCGAGCCGACGCTCCACGCCATCGACCCCGCGCTTTCATTCCGCGCCTTGGCCCACGACGGCGACCTGCTGGAACGCGGCAGCGAGGCGGGCCGGATCGAGGGGCCCGCCGCGTCGATCTTGCAGGCCGAGCGGCTCGTGCTGAATCTGCTCGGCCGGCTCAGCGGCATTGCCACGCTGACCCGCCGGTACGTCGATGCCGTCGCCGACACCGGCGCGCGAATCTACGACACCCGGAAGACCACACCCGGCTGGCGGCGGCTGGAGAAGTACGCCGTCCGGTGCGGGGGCGGCCGCAACCACCGGGAGGCTCTCTTCGCCGCCGTGCTCATCAAGGACAATCATCTGGCCCTGGGCGCCCAAGCGGCAGAAAGCGGCGCGGGTTACTCGCCGGGCGAAGCAGTACGACGAGCGCGGGAGTGGTTGCACGCGAAATACGGCTCGGCCGCCGATTGGATCGTCGAGGTCGAGGTCGACACGCTCGAACAGCTTGAGGCGGTGTTGCCTGCGGCCCCCGACATCGTCCTGCTCGACAACATGCCGCCGTCCACCCTGCGCGAGGCCGTGGCGTTGCGCAATCGGCTCGCTGGAGACGTCGAGTTGGAGGCCTCCGGCGGCGTCGATCTGGCCACGGTTCGGGCCATCGCCGAGACCGGCGTCGAACGTATCAGCGCAGGCGCCCTGACCCACTCCGCCCCCTGGCTCGACCTGGGACTCGACTGGCGCAGTTGACCGAACGTTGCCAACCGACAGGCGAATGAGGGCCGTGAGGCCCTTGTTCCCTTCGCCGGGGGAACGGACAAATGAAACCTGCCCCTCGCGCCGTCAGAAGTCGCGGAATGGGCGGCGCGGCGGGGCGGCGTCCATTTCCGCAAGCCAGTTTTCGAAGTGCGTCTGCATTTCCTGGGCCTTTTCGGGCATGGTCTCGGCCAGGTCGTGCTTTTCGCCCACGTCGTCGGCCAGGTTGAACAGGTGCACCCGGCCATCGTTGCGGACCCACTTCCACCGGCCCACGCGCGCCGCCTCCCGGTCGCGCCGCTTCCAGTACATTTCGCGCCGCGGCGACGGCACGCCCTCGGCCAGCATGGGCATCATGTCGAATCCGTCGAGCACCACGCCCTCCGGCGGGGCGACTGCGGTCAGGTTCAGAAGCGTCGGCAGCAGTTCCATCGCCGTAAGGAACTCGTGGTTGACCGTGCCGGGGGCGATGCGTTTCGGGTAGCGCATCAGGCAGCACACGCGCACCCCGCCCTCGAACACCGTGGCCTTGCCGCCGCGCAGGGGCGAATTGTCGGCCGGGCCCGAGCCGCCGTTGTCGGAAAAGAACACGACCATGGTGTTCTCCGCCAGGCCGAACTCGTCGAGCAGGTCGAGCACCTCGCCGACGGCCGCGTCCATGGCGGTGATGGAGCCGAGATAATGCGCCAGCCGCAGCGCACGGTTCGGCACCTTCGCCGGCTTGCCGTATCGGACCGCCTCAACGAACCCTTCCTGTCCGTGCAGTTCCGGGTACATCTTCCGCCACTTCTCCGGCGCCTGGGCAGCGGCGCGAATTTCCGGCTCCAGGGCCGAGGCGTTGTGCGGGGCGTTGAACGGCAGGTACAGGAAGAAGGGCCGCTTTCGATTGGCCTTGAGGAACCGCACCGCTTCGCGCTGGAACAGGTAAGTGCAGTACGTGCCTTGGTCCTCCTCGGTCGGCTCGTTGTTGCGGACCATCGACGGCACGCCGTACCGCTCGTGCGTGTAATAGTCGATGCCCGTGTTGACGAACCCGTAGAACTCGTCCCATCCGCGCTGCAGCGGCAGGAAGCGGCGGTGCATGCCCAGGTCCCACTTGCCGAAGATGCCGCAGTAGTAGCCGGCCTCCTGAAGCAACTGCGGCAGATGGACCTCGCGCGTGTCCATGCCGCCGATGCGCTCCCACGTGACCGCGTATTCCTCGGGCGTGTACTTGTGCCCGTAGTCGGGCGCTTCGTTGCGGATCATGTCGTAAATACCGTTGCGCTGCGGATAGCGCCCGGTGAGCAGTGCCCCGCGGCTCGGGGTGCACGCGGGCCAGGCCACGTAGAAGTTGGTCAGCCGCACCCCTTCCTTCGCCAGGCGGTCGAGGTTGGGCGTGATGATGTGGTCGCTCAACACGCCCAGGTCGTTGTAGCCCTGGTCGTCGGAGACGATCAGCACAATATTCGGCCGCTCGGCGGCATGGCAGGCGGCGGCGAGCAGGATGGCGCTGACGGCAAGCATGTTCATGGCGTCCTTTCGTTCAGACGGGAGAAGCCGGCCGCGGCAGGCGACGCGGGAACGCTTACTGTACGACCAATACGCAAGATCGCGGGCTTTTTCCCCAAAGCCCTGCCCCTGCCTTCGAGCGGAAGCTCGCATTGGTTGGCGGCCCTGCCGCCCTGCGATTCTACCGGACAGGGGCGCCGCGTCAACCGGCCGAGCGCGTAGGCCTGCTCCCGATAGCAGCGGTCGCAGGGGGCACGCGTCAAGGTCGACGATGGCCCCCTGCGTCCTTCTCGCCTTCTTGCCGGAAATCTATCGTCGCCGCCTCAGCAGCAGCATCGCCAGCCCCGCGGCCGCCATGACGAGTGTTGCCGGCTCAGGCACGGGCACAGCCACGGTGAGAACCACCGAGTTCAGGTAGCTTACTTCGAGCCATTTCCCGGCGGCGCGGAACTTGGGGCCGTCGACAAGGACCGTCGGCATGAATCCGCCTTCCCTATCGCCCTCGCCCGACAGAATGGTCCAGGAGGAATAGGGTTCCGGATCGAAGTCGTCGAGCAGGGTCACCCGAATAGTGGCGTTGCCCGGTGAAAGCGTTCCGCCCGCCATTTGCACACGACTGGCGCCGCCGAGCGAGTCGATCTCGACGTCGAAAAACGCGTCTGCCTCGAAGGCGAGGTCGCCGCCAAGGTCCAGTCCGTCCGCACTCCTGCCCGGGGCCAGTGTCCCGCCTGTGAGGATCGACACGGTGCTGTGGATGGTTCCGGTACCGGCCAAGGTACCGCCGTCGTGCACTCTGACCGCCTCGCCGGCTGCCAGCGATCCGGTCACCTGCAACATGCCGCCGGAAACGAGCGTCCCGCCCGCGTAGGTGCTGTTGCCGGCGAGGACCTGTGTCCCGAGTCCGGTCTTGGTCAGGGCGAGATTGTCGCCTCCTCGCGGTATTCCGTCCGGCCCCATGGCCCCGTCACTCCCGATCGTGCCGGCATAGACGTAGGTGCTGCCTTCGGCCACGTCGAGGGTCAATTGCTGCACGCCGGCGCCGTGCCGTGGAACGAGGAACGTTTCCGCGCCGCCCTCGAGCCCGGCAATGGTCAGGCCGCTGCCGGTTTGGTTGCGCAGGTAGATCTTCCCGCTTCGCATCTCCACCACCGTGGCGTGCGGCAACACGTCGTCCTTCTCGAGCCAGAGGGTTCCCGTGTCCCACGTCTCGCCCATATCGAGATCGATGACGGTCTTGCCGGTATAGGTAAGCGTGCCGGCGTAGTTCTGAAAGCGGAATATTCCGCTCTCTTGGCCGCGAAAGATCACGTCGCCCTCCCCGCCGATCGATTGGGCGGTGAAGTCGGTCGCAAAGTGGTTTCGGTGAAACACGAGTTGCGCACCGCTCTCGACCGTATACTGGTGGCCGGTCGGCCCCAAGTAGCTGCCGGCGCCATTGCCAATTTGGAGCGTGCCGCCGGCCACGGTCGTGCCGCCGGTATACGTATGGGTACCGGTGAGGACCTGCGTCCCGGGGCCGGTCTTGGTCAGGGCGAGATTGTCGCCTCCTCGCGGTATTCCGTCCGGTCCCATGGCCCCGTCGCTCCCGATCGTGCCGGCATAGACGTAGGTGCTGCCTTCGGCCACGTCGAGGGTCAATTGCTGCACGCCGGCGCCGTGCCGTGGAACGAGGAACGTTTCCGCGCCGCCCTCGAGCCCGGCAATGGTCAGGCCGCTGCCGGTTTGGTTGCGCAGGTAGATCTTCCCGCTTCGCATCTCCACCACCGTGGCGTGCGGCAACACGTCGTCCTTCTCGAGCCAGAGGGTTCCCGTGTCCCACGTCTCGCCCACGTCGAGATCGATCACGGTCTTGCCGGTATAGGTGAGCGAGCCGCTATAGCCGGCGCCGAAGCGGAATATTCCGCTCTCTTGGCCGCGAAAGATCACGTCGCCGGCGCCGCCGATCGACTGCGAAGTGAAATCGGCCGCATATCTGTTCCGGGAAAACACGAGTTCGGCGCCGGCGGCGATCGTGTACTGATGGCCGGCGGTGCCGACGAAAACGGAGTGCTCGTTGTTGCCGATTTGAAGCGTTCCGCCCTGCACGTCGGTGGTGGGGCCGTAGTCATTCTCCCTGGGTGTGAGAATAAGCCTTCCTTCGCCGGCCTTGATCAGGCCCTGGTGGCCGGCGAGGATTGCGGTAATTCGGACGGCGGCGCCGGGGCCAAGTGGATGGACGGTGATCGTGGGGACCTCGGGCGACGTTGTTTCCAGGGTGAGCGTCCCACTCAGCAACGCCCAGCTTCCGGCGCTGGACGGATCGGTGTCGCCAAAAACCAGATTGCCGATCACGCGACCGTTGTCGACGCTCACGAACCTTTCGCCCTCTGGGAGATCGATGCTAAACGTGGCCGTCCGATGGGAACCCCGGGCCGGAAGCCCATTCTGCCAATTCGTCCGGTCCGACCAGTTCCCGTGCTGCGTACCAGTCCAAACGCCGTCGGCCATGCCGATTGCGTCCTCGTAGCTCGTGCCGACGCGGATCTCGTCGATCCAAGCCAACTCGCCGCCCGAGAACTGGTCGGTACGAAAGCGGAGGTGCTCTACGGAACCGGCGCCGAGGTCGTGGGATACGGTCGCTGTCCACGAGGCTGGCTCCGTCAGGGTCGTTGGGTTCACGGCCGCCGACAAGCGATCGTAGTTGCCCCCGGGATTCGACTTCCATAGTTTGCCGACCACAAACACCGTGCTACCGGCAGCGTAGTGGTCGAGCAACTCGGTGGTTGCGGCGGTGCCACGAATGCGGGCAGCCGTCTCGCCGCCAAGGCCGCCAAAGTAGGTGGCTGGCCCGGCATTGACAATGACGCACGCGTGATCGCTGTCGCCAGTGTCGTTAGGCGACAGTATTGGCTGCAACCACGGCCCCTGTCCGCCGTGGACCACGGGGTTGGCTTCGGCAAAGAAGCTGAAGTAAAGCGTTCCGGTTTGGCTCCCGAAGTTTGTCACCAACGCCGCACCCGCATTGTCGTTGGCGCCGCTGGCGAATTGCAAAGCGTTCGCGCCGCCGTGGACCCAAACGTCGCCATTGCTGTAGCTCAGGCCTTTTGCGGCAACGCCAACGCCGGGTACGTTCACCGTCCATTCGCCATAGGTGCTGCCCGCGGGCCAGCCTCCGGTCGAGAAGCCTTCGAAGCTCTCGTAGAAGACCAACGCCGCCGATGCCGAGCCCCCCGAAATCAGCGGCGTCGCAAAGGCCATGGCAATAGACAATATCCGACTCCATCTTGACGCAATCACGGCTGTTCTCTCTTGGAGGAAGGCGGTACTAGGTCAAGGTACGTATCTTGAGGAAACAAGCGGTGCCCCATGGGAAGCAACCACTGTGCGGCGCCAAGGCGCGTCGCTCCACAGGCAGGCCTACCCAGGCCGAGTGAACCCATACCCTTCCGATGTTAGCAAGGCTGACGCCGGAAATCAAATATTGGGAAAACGAACCCGATCGAGCACCCTGCGAGGGCGTCAGAAGACGGAGATTGCCTCCCGGCCCTGAGCGAGCAGATGGGGTGGGGCGAGGGTGCCTGCCCCATGGTTTCCGGGGCTCCTGAATCGCCAGGCTGCCGACCGAGACGTGCCACAATAACCCGAAGTGGGGCATCCCTGGTTTTTCTGGGGGGGGTATTCGCCCCCTCTGCTCCGCGTCTTCGCAGGCCGCGTTTCCGACCATCGAACCGTTTCCTAACGCGTGGATGCACAACGAGTTAAGCAGAAACGGGCACGGCCGCCGATCTCCATCCTGGACCTGGACCTGGACGTCTGCGCCACCCGCGACGAACCTTTGGGACGGCTCGATCGACTCCTCGCGCCGTCGAATCCACCGACTGACCACCTCGTCGACCACCAGCCCAAGTACTCAGACGACTGGATAACCTGCCCAAAACGACACGTGGCACGGTCGGCTACTTCCACCAACCAACCCGGGCCAAACCGACTTGGGGCCATCTACGGACCGAAATACAGCACCACGGTCGAACGGGGGCCGGGTCGGACAGGGTCGGTCAGATCCAGCCGCTCGCCGCTGACCAGATCGAGCGTTTCGCCCGGACCGAAGGGCACATCGAACGTGAAAGTGCACTCCCGGTACGTGCTTTCGACCGTCGTATTCATCGCCACGAAATGGTCGCCGAATCGCACCTGGTACAGGTCGGCCATGCTGCTGCGCTCGTCGCTGCCCATCCATTGGTCCCCGCCGCCTTCGCCAACGCGGTCGACCGAGTTCGGCGGACAAGCATTCCGGGTCACGCCCGTTCGATGCGGATACTGCCCCGTGAACAAAGCCGTGCGTGCAGGCATGCACAAGGGGTTCGCGGTGTAGGCACGCGTGAACAAGGTACCGCTGCTCGCCAGGCTGTCCATCGCCGGCGTGTTAATGTGCTGGTTCCCCATCCGGCAACTCATCACGTCGGCCGACTGTTGATCGGTCATGATGAACAGAATATTTGGCCGGTCGGCGGCAAGTCCCGGCCGAGCAATCACCGCCATGAGCAGAACGGCTCCCGCGACCGCCAACAAAAACGCAAAACGGTTCCTCGAACACACGATCGTCACACCAACTTCGACGGTCGTTTTCGCGCCGGTGGGTTTCATGTATTGCTTCTCCCGAATTACGGGAGCCGTTCACGGCCTCAGGTACTTCATTTATCCCGCAAGAACGGCAAATCGTTACGAATATAGCGCGGAAGAAACGGATTCGTCAAGTTCCCGACATGATACGATTCCCGGAAGCCATGCGGGATGCCCACGTCAGTAGTCATTCACGGGTCGGCGGCGCGGGCTGTTGTCTCCGCTGCATGGGAAGGGCACAGTCCGAGCGTCTCGGCGAAACGGCGTTTCTCACGAGGAACACCTTCTCCGCCGCAGAAAGCCGGGTAGGTTCCCAATGAACAGTACCATTCGCGTTCTACCAGACCGGCCTCAGGGATGATAGAATAGAGCGCGATGTGGGCCGGGTGCGCCCGCGGCGTTCGGAGCAGGAGCCGCCGGATCGATTGCGCAGTTCGGTTCACCCGGCCAGATTCGGCGTACCCGTCTGGAACAATACGACACACCAGAACCCGAGGACGTGGCAAAATGCGACTCTCCCCCCTTGTGGTACTCGCCCTGTTTGCGACAACAGTCGCAGCACGGCCCGCTCATTGCCAGGACTGGGGCGCCCTGCCCTTGTTGGGACCCGACCGAGTGATAACAGCCGATGCCGAGATCTGGCCCGCGGTCAACTGGGCGTCGTTCGATCAGGATAAAGTCGCCAGCTACGGCGGCTACCAGTACAGCGTTTATTGGGATACCGACCGAGTGCTGGTCGTTGCCCGCCGAAACCTGCGTACTGACGAGGTCCACCTCGTGCGCCTGGAGCAGTACGTGCTAGCGGCGGGCCGGCCCGAAGCGCAACAGCGCAACGGTCATCGCAATACGGTGGTTGGCGTCAGTCCGGGCGACGGCCGATTGCATCTCGCCTGGGATCACCACAACAACGACCTGAATTACACCCGCAGCCGGGAAGGCTTCCTGACCAACCCTCCCGCGGCGATGAGCACCACCGACTTCGAGCCCCGACAGCCCGTCGTCGACGGCGCGCCGCAACGCGTTACCTACCCTCGGTTCTTCAACGACCACGAAGACAACCTGTACTTCTGCTACCGCAGCGGCGGCAGCGGCTCGGGCGACAACGCCATTTTCGAGTACGACGCCGATCGGGGCCGGTGGAGCATCATTAGCGACAGGCTTTTCGGCCGCGGCGGGGTCTATCGGCCCTGGAACAACAGCACCTCGCGCAATGCCTATATGCACGACCTGTTGTTCGACCGAAACGGCCGGCTGCACATCACCTGGGTCTATCGCGAGGAAGGCCGCACCTGGGCCAGCAACCACGACCTGCATTATGCCTACAGCGACGACCGCGGCCGAACTTGGAAGAACAACGACGGCGAAACGATTGCCGACACCCGCAAGGGAGAGCACATCACGATCGACAGCCCCGGAATCGTCGTGCGCCGGATCCCGGTGTTTTCCTGGCTGATCAACCAGTCGGCGATGACGCTCGATTCGAGCAACCAGCCGCACGTCGCCACGTTTCACCTGGAAGCGCCGTTCGAGCCGGAGCACCTGGAGCACGACCCGCCGGCTGCCGTGCGTCACCGGCTGCACTACTATCACTATTGGCGCGACGACGGCGGAACATGGCATCGCAGCGAGCCGCTGCCCAAGCACGGGAAACGCCCCGCGATCGTGGCCGCTCCGGACGATACCATCGTCATCTATTTCCTGACCAATGAAGGGTTCATGTGTCATGTCGCGCGGGCGGAGGAGCGGTGGCGGCACTGGCAAACGTTCCGGCTGACGGGCCCTGAGTTCAGCGGCATCGACGTGTCGAAGCCCGACCGGCGGCGCCTTGCGGAACACAACGTGCTATCCTTCACGGCCGATCCCAAGGCCCGGGACGGCGGGCGAGGCTTCGCACTGCTCGATTTCGATATGGAGCGCATTGTTCGCCTGGCCTCCCCGGCCGCTTCGCCGTAGCTCAGGAGTGTCCATGCAACGACGTCGGTTTCTTCGCTTGGCTGGAACTGCGCTAACCGCTACCGAAGTTCCCCTTCGCCGGCCGGCCTGCTGCGGCTCGACCGGGATAGCGTGCGTCGGATCATGGAGCGGGCGGTCGAGCGGGGGCTTGGCAACCGGAGGCCCGCCCCGAATAATGGTCAAGGCCCCGAGGATTCCTCCAAGGTGGGATGAAGGCATGACGATCAACGTGGTTTACGTTGCCCAACTGAAGGCAGTGAGGGGGGTGGACCAGGAGACCGTGGAAATGGATGGAACACCATCGGTCCGGGCTGTTCTGGACCACCTGGCAAGCTGCAACGGCTCGGAACTCCGGAACATGCTCCTCACCAGCGAAGGCAACGTCCGCCCGAGCATTCTGGTTTTTGCCGGCGACCGCCAGATCGATCCGGAAAGCCCCGACCCTATGACCGACGGGCAAACGCTTACCCTGCTGAGCCCCATGGCCGGCGGGTGATGATTCGGCGAAAACCGGAACGGCCCCGGATAAGTGATTTGCAGATCTGGAACGCGGGGCTAAACGGGGGGGCAATTGCCCCCCACTCCATCGGTCATCGTACCCGCATGGCCTTGGCGGTCTTCACGAGTTGCAGAAATTCCCCGCGGTAGCCGCTCGGGTCGCCGCCGACGTTCTCGGCAAGCTGCAGCACGAGGTCGTAGTCGGCCGCGCCTTTGTGTTCCGAATCGCGCAGCAGCATACCGAAGGCGGCAACCCCGGCCGCGAACCGGAAGTCGCCCGAGGCGTGGGCCCATGGCTTGTCGTCGTCGACCACGGCGAAGGTGAGCAGCTCGCTGGTATCGGCCTGCGGGTGCTTGTAGCGGAGCTTGATGGTGAACAGTTCGCCGCCGGCCGCGGCCGGGCTGGGTGAGCGGGGCGCCTGGTATTTCGAGGCGTCGACCCGCGGCAGGTCGCGTTCCTTGCCCGCCGGCACAAGCTCGTAAAGCGCCGTCACTGTGTGCCCCGCTCCGATCTCGCCGGCGTCTTTCGTGTCGTCGTGGAAGTCCTCGGCCCGCAACATGCGGTTCTCGTAGCCGATCAGGCGGTAGGCGCCCACCTCGGCCGGGTTGAAGTCGACCTGAATCTTCACGTCCTTGGCAATCGTCACCAGCGTGCCGTCCATCTGTTCGACGAGCACCTTGCGGGCTTCGTGGATGGTGTCGATGTAGGCATAGTTGCCGTTCCCCTTGTCGGCCAGCTTCTCGAGCGTGGAGTCCTTGTAGTTGCCCATGCCGAAGCCGAGCACGCTGAGGAATACTCCCTCCTTCGCCCTCTCTTCCAGCAGGCGAATCAGGTCGCCCTGGCTGGTTGTGCCGACGTTGAAGTCGCCGTCGGTGCAGAGGAGCACGCGATTGACGCCGTCGATGACGAAGTTGTCGCGGGCGATCTTGTAGGCAAGCCGAATGCCCTGCCCGCCGTTGGTCGATCCGCCCGCCTCAAGACGGCCCAGAGCGCTCAGGATCGTCTGCTTCTCGTCGCAAGTAGTCGAGGGGAGGACCAGACCTGCGGAGCCTGCGTACACGACAATCGCCACACGGTCGCGCTTACCGAGATTCTCGACCAGCATTTGCATGGCCGATTTCAGCAGGGGCAGCTTGTTGGGCTGGTTCATCGAGCCCGACACGTCGAGCAGAAACACGAGGTTGCACGCACCTCGCTCCTCTTGGGCAAATTCCTGCCCTTTCAGACCGATGCGGGCGAGGCGATGCTCGGCATTCCACGGACAGGCGGCCACTTCGACGTGGGCCGAAAAGGGGGCGTCGCCCTCCGGGGCAGCGTAGTCGTAGCGGAAGTAGTTCACCAGTTCCTCGATCCGCACCGCGTCGGGCGGCGGCAACTTCCCCTGAGTGAGGAACCGTCGCACGTTCGAGTACGACGCCGTATCGACGTCGATCGAGAAGGTCGACAGCGGGTTCGACTGTGCCGCGAGGAACGGATTCTCGTAAATCCGGTCGTAGGCTTCCGTGTTGAACTCGGCGGAAGCCTGCTGCTCGGGATCGTCCGGCGCCGTGTCCAATATCTCCATTTCGGCCGGGGCACGGTAAGCCTCCTGCGAGAGTCGGACGTAGGGCGCTCCACGTTCCCCACATCCCACCACGACCGACGTCCACGCCAACAAACCAAACAATGACAACCGACGCATCGTCCACCTCCTTTGTGAAAACGGGATCGTTGACGGAAGGCGACATTGCCTCCCTTCCGAAAGCACAAACTTGAAGTGGGCCCACAAGATAGGATGCGCTGCGGCTGCCGTTTATTCCCGCCCTCTTTGGAGGGTGTCGATTCATCGACGCTTTCCTTCGCCCTCGCACCTGCCGGCGGCGCTCATCGCCCGACAGCAGGGCGTACGCCAAGCTGCGCGGAAAAGTGGGAAGGAATTCCCGCACTCCAGAGGAGGCTAGAGCCGTAACCGTTCACGGGTCGGCGGCGCTGTATGCGATGGGGACAGTCCCATTTTCGCGGCCTCGGCAGGCGGCCGATTGGGCAGATCGCCCT
>CAYPWB010000096.1:0-17013 GCA_964414315.1 uncultured Planctomycetaceae bacterium
GGAAAGGTTATCATAACCTACCGCAAGGTGGTGCAGGGCCCCGGTTTCGGCGTCAACAACTTCTTTCTGGTCTTTCCGAGACGAGCGTGCGGCTTGGATCTTTACGGCCTATGCGCGTTGTTGAACAGCCGCTTCATGACTTGGTATTTTCGCGCCATTGAACCGCGTCGTGGCCGCGTTTTTGCCGAGTTGAAGATCAAGCATCTCCATACGTTTCCGATGCCCGACGGCGTCGAGCGAGAGTCGATTTGCGGAGAATTGAACCGCCTGGGAGCGGAGCGAGTTCGAGTGGCCGAATCGGCGGCAAGTGCTCGACTCCTGCCGCATACGCGCACGCGCATCGAACGAGCTTGCAGAGGCCTGGACGAGCAAATCGAACAAACTGTAAGCAAGGCTCTCGGGGTGGCATCCGGGCCCGAGCTGGAATATGCCAATCTCTGAAACTGGAGGACCGCGCGATGGCAAAGAAATCGTCAGGAATCCGACCTTGTTGTCTCATTGTGGAACGCCATGTCTGGGAAACCGGCGGCCGGCAGCAGCAGTTGCAGTTTGTGTTGGAAACGGCGCGCGAGTTCTTCGGTCCCGGCACCAGCAGCCGCTCGATCCGAGTTCGGCTTTTCGTTCCTGCAACGGCGGCCACCGCCATTGTCGAGCACGACATCGAGATTTCGCGGGAATACAGGAATGGAACGAGACGGACGAATCGCTTTCCGGAGATGAGCGCTGTTCCTGCCGGCTTTGTGTTCTTCCAGGAATCAGACGAGCCCGACACCTTCGATGTCTGGTGGCAAGAGGATGCGGCGGTCGTTGCGGCCAAGTATAGCGGCTGGACTCAGGGTCGAAACTCGCAATACGGACGCGGCCGGCTGTCGGTGATCGTCAAGGCTCCGGTGCCCCGATTGCTCGATCGGATTGACTGAAGTAGCCCCACGCCGCAGGGGATTGCCCTCGGCCCGGGAAGGTCTACTTCCGCCTCATACCTCCCAGCGTTCGCCGCTTCGGGTGTGGAGCACTTCGATTTTCGGGCGGGGCCGGCCGGCGATCAGGCGGAAGGTGAGCGGCAGGCGGCGGCTGGCCAGGGTTTCGCCGCGCGGCAGTTCCGAACGCCCGACCTCGCGAAGCTCTGCGCCGTCGTGCCGCAACAGTTCCAGGCGCCACGGGTCGCGTTCGACAATCAGCAACTCGACCACCCCGAGTCGCGAGTAGAACGGGAGTTTCTCCCGCGTACGGTCGTGCGGGCTGACGATCTCGATGAGAAAGTCGGCCGGGCCGCGCCAGTGCGTGCCGAGGTTCTCGGCCTGCCCGTCGTCGAGGAAGACCGCGAGGTCGGGAGCCCGGTAGTCCTGCTGCCAGTCGCGGCCGCGGTCGCTCAGGTTGACGCCCGGCCGCACGCAGCCCAGCCCCTGCTTGGCGATCGCCAAACCCAGGGCGACGCTGAACTCGAAGACCAACTCCTGGTGCTCGTCGCTCGGCAGCGGCGCCATCATGTACACGCCCTCCCAAACTTCGTCGTACCGATCGGCGCCGGCGGCCTGCCGCTGCTCGATGAGCTGCTGCTCAAGCGTCGGATCGGTCAGTAGGATGGCCATGGTGCAGTTCTCTCCCCCGTTTTCTCCGCTGCATGCGCCCGGCAGTGGCGCCCCTCCGAGCGTATTATCGTCCGGGGGAGCGTGCGGAGCAAGGGCCTGCCGCCCCCCACCCCTTCCCAGAAAGGCCGCTTCTCGGTATGTTCGTTGGATTCGGCTTCCTTTGAAACTCCCCAGTCCGTGTATCTTCCATGAAAACCGACGACCTTCGTGAAGCTTACCTGGCCTTCTTCGAGAGCAAGGGCTGCGTGCGCCGCCCGAGCGACGTGCTCGTCCCCCGCTGGGACCCCTCGGTGCTGTTCACCCCGGCGGGCATGAACCAGTTCAAAGACCACTTTATGGGTCGGACGAAGCTCGAGTTCACCCGGGCTACCTCGTGTCAGAAGTGCCTGCGCACCGGCGACATCGACAACGTGGGCCGCACGGCGTACCACCACACGTTCTTCGAGATGCTGGGCAACTTCAGCTTCGGCGATTACTTCAAGCGCGAGGCGATCCTTTGGGCGTGGGAGTTCTGCACGAGCAAGCAGTGGCTGGGGCTCGATCCGGCCCGGCTTTCGGCCACGGTGTACCTCGACGACGACGAGGCGGCCGACATCTGGCTCCGGGAAGTGAAACTTCCCGCTGAGAAGCTGGAGCGGTTGGGCGAGGACGAGAACTTCTGGCCCGCTAACGCACCCAGCCAAGGGCCCGACGGCGTCTGCGGCCCGTGCAGCGAAATCTACTTCCACGGCGACCAGGGCTCAGTGGAAATCTGGAACCTGGTGTTCACGCAGTTCAACCGCGTCGGCAGCCCGCCCGATAACCTCCGGCCGTTGCCGAGCAAGAACATCGACACGGGCATGGGCCTGGAGCGCACGGCGGCCGTGCTGCAAGGAGTCGACACGAACTACCACATCGACATCCTCCGGCCGCTGGTCGAGGCGGCCGGCGAGATATGCGGCGTGGCGTACGACCCGGCCGCCGAAACAGGCCGCCGGCTGCGCCGCATCGCCGACCACGTTCGGGCATGCACTTTTTCCATCCACGAGAACGTGTATCCCGGCCCGAACAAGGAGAAGTACGTCGTCAAGCGGCTGCTCCGCCGTGCCGTGCTCGACGGCCGGCAGATGGGCGTCGCCGAGCCGTTCCTGCATAAGCTCGTCGGTGCCGTGGCGGAGTTGATGAAGACGCCCTATCCGGAACTGAGCCAAACCGTCGAACGCGTCGGCCACGTCATCCGGCAGGAGGAGACGAACTTCTGGGGCACCATCGACGGCGGGCTGGACCGCATCGGACGCATTTTCGATCAGATGAAGAGCGACGGCCGCGGCATGGTGGCAGGTACCGACGCGGCCGAAATGTACACCACCTACGGCTTCCCCCCGGAACTGTTCGAAACCCTCGCCGCCGAACACAACTTCACGTTCGACTGGCCGGGCTACCAGCAGGAAATGGCACGCCACGGCGAAGTTTCGGGCACGGGCGAGAAGATCGTCTTCAAGCACGACCCGCTCGAAGCCGTCAAGAAGGTCCGGCACAGCAGCCGGTTCCTCGGCTACGAAACCACCGAGGTGGAGGGCGCCGAAGTCGTGGCCATTGTGGCCGGCGGCCAGCTTTGCGACCAGGCCGACGAGATCGACTCGAAGCAGCCGATTACCATCGTGCTCGACCAGACGCCCTTCTATGGCGAGATGGGCGGCCAGGTAGGCGATACGGGCGAAATCCGAGGCCCCGGCTTCTGCTTCGAGGTGACCGGCGCCCAGGTCGACGGCGGGTTCACCTTGCACCTCGGCCACTTGCGCGAGGGCACCGTGCGGCTGGGCGACCGCGTGACCGCGCGGGTCGAGACCGGCCGGCGGCAGGGCATCCGCCGCGCCCACTCGGCCACCCACCTGCTGCACTGCGCCCTCCGCACGGTGCTCGGCGAGCATGCCGAGCAGCAGGGGTCGAAGGTCGACGAGGACTGGCTGCGGTTCGACTTCACGAACCCTCAAGCCGTGAACCCCGAGGAACTGGCCGAGATCGAGCGCGAAGCCAACGCGAAGATCCTCGAAGGGGCGCCCGTGGCAGCGCAGAACATGCCGCTGATCGAGGCCCGGCAGGCCGGCGCCACGATGCTGTTCGGTGAGAAATACCCCGACGTGGTGCGCGTGGTGAGCATGGGCGATTTCAGCAAGGAACTGTGCGGCGGTACGCACCTGGACAACACGGCCCAGGTGGGCCTGATGAAGATCGTTTCCGAAGAGAGCGTGGCGGCGGGCACGCGGCGCATCGTCGCCCTGACCGGCCGGAGGGCCTTGGAGCGCATTCGCGAGCACGAGCGGGCGCTACACGAGGCGGCCGTGCTGCTTCGCACTTCGCCCGATGAATTGCCCGGGCGGATCGAGGCCATGTCGAAGGAAATCCGCGACTTGAAGAAGAAGGCGGCGCAGGGGGCGGCGCAGGCCGAGGGACCCACGGCCGAGCAGTTGGCGCAGGGCGCGTTCGGGGTGCTCGGCATCCGGGTCGTCGCGGCCGAGGTGCCCGGCGGCGGGCCCGAGGTCCTACGCCAATTGATCGACCAGCTCCGGCGGAAGGCGTCGCCGGTGGCGGCTCTGCTCGCCTCACGCGAGGAGGGCAAGGTAACGCTCATCGCCGGCGCCAGCCGCGACGTGGTCGAGAAGGGCTTCGACTGCGTCAAGTGGATACGGGCCGTCGCCAAGCGGGTGGGCGGCGGCGGCGGCGGACGCCCCGACATGGCGCAGGCCGGCGGCAAAAAGCCCGATGCCCTCCCCGACGCCCTCAACGTCGCGCCCGAAGAGGCCAAGAGGCTGCTCGAAGGGGCGTAGTTCGCGCTCCGGGGCCTTCACGCGGGTTCCACGACGCCCCGCACCTGTCGGAAAGCGGTCAAGGGAGGACCGCCTCAATCTTCCCGGCGGAGAAGGCGCACCTCTGGGGCAAACGCCCTATTTGCCGCGAAAATCACACCAGCCCCCGTCCGGCCCGTGTTCGCGCACAACGGTCCCCAACCGTCTGTCATCAGGCTTGCCGCCTCACTCCTCCCGCGGACGGCAATACGACAGGGCCAGCAGGGCATAACCGGTTACGAGGTTCGGGTCACTTTCCATCCAGCGCGGTTCCTCGTTGATCCAGGAGCCGTCGGGCCGCTGCCGCTCGGCCAGTTCGCGGAGCAGGTCCTGGCGCCAATCGTGCTGCACGCCGTCCTCGTCCTCGAACTTGTCGATTCCCGTGGCGTCGAGCGCCTTGGCGAAGATGTGGTAGTAGTAGTACAGTCCGGCCAGGCCCATGCCCGGGTTTTGCTCAAGCTGGTAATGCTTGCTGAGCCAGTCGACTGAGGCCTTCACACGGGGATCGTCGGGGCCGACCCCGGCGTAAATCATGCTCTTCAGCCCGGCGTAGGTCATTGAGCCGTAGCTTCGCAGTCCGCCTTCGGGCGTTTCGCCGGCCTGCGAGCTGCCGCCGGCCGCCGGCGTGTAGTAGAAGCCGCCGTCGGGATTCTTCGCGGGAAAGGGCGTCGTGTTGTACTCGCTTTCGAGGTTCTGGCATCGGGAAACGAACACCAGCGCCCGCTGGATGGCCGGGTCGTCGGGGCCGGCGCCGGAAGCGCGGAGCGCGTCGATCAGGAAGGACGTGTTCGAAAGGTCGGGCCGTTTGTGCCGCCCGTAGCCGGCGCCGCCGTACGCCGGATTGCTCAGGTCGTGCTCGTCGTCGCTGCCCCATTGAATGCCGCGCAGGAACTTGGCGGCGTTGTCGATGAGCTTGTCGTAGCGGCCGTCCCGGTTCGCCTCGGCAAAGCACATCAACCCGAGCGACGTTTCGTAATTGCGGTAGAACGTGCCGGGGCGATAGATGCCGCCGTCTTCCTGCACGAAGCCCTTGAGGTATTCGAGGCTCTTGGCCACCGCGGGGTCGTCCGGGCTGCGGCCGTGACGGAGGATGCCCGAAGTCACGACGGCCGTCACCCCGGGCCCCATCTGGCTGGCGTAGGAGCCGTCGGGCGCCTGTCCTCGCGTGCGAAGGTACTCGATGGCCCGGTCGACCATCTGGCCGTAAGCCTCCGCATCGACGGGGGCGGCTTCGTCTGCGGCAGCCGCCCACCGGCCGGCGCCGCAAATCACGAGAACGAGCATTACGGGAATCAAACGTTTCATCGTTTCACCTCAGGAGTTCGAGATCGTGGACATTTCCCTTCGCCTGCCTTGGGCCGGAATGGATTGCCGTCTTCCTCAGCGCACAAACAATTATACGCGATACGGGCAGGGGCGGCGCGGCCGGCCGGCCCGATGGACGTCGCCATGGCATAGCAACCCAATTTCAGCACGGAGCAACTGCCGTGCCTCCAAGCGGCCATTTCGCGCAACTTCAGAGCGCAAAAGAGTTTACCGCAAACCGGTGGCCCAAAGCCTCAGCCCGGGGTGTCGAAGAGGCCGACACGCGCGTCGGAAAAACCGACTAGGGGACGATGGCGAGAACTTCCGCCTCGCGCATGATAAGGAATTGCTGACCGTCCACCTCCACTTCGGTCCCGGCGTAACGGCTGAACAACACGCGGTCGCCTTCGGCAACCAGATGTTGGGCACGCGATCCGTTTGGAAGCAGTTGCCCGTCGCCGATTGACAGGACGCGGCCCTGTTTTGGCGTTTCGCGGGCGGTGTCGGGCAAAACGATACCGCCCGGCGAGACCTCCTCGGCCTCGACCCTCTTGACCACGATGTTGTCGCCCAGTGGCACCACTTTCATGGCTGGAAAGCTCCCCAGGAAAGATAGCGGGCCGAAGCGGCCCCGGTCGAAACTCACGCTGCACGGAATCGAGTATTGTTGCAGGAGTCGGGCCGGGGGGCAAGACCGGGGGCCCCGGCCACCGAGCCCCGCGCGATCATCAGTCGCAGCAGACGAGAGCAATATCGGCGGGAAGAAAGAAACGGAATGGACAAATGGACACGAAGCTGGTAGACGCCGGAGCGGTTCGAACCGTCGAACAGGTATGGTTGCAGGGCGGCAGGGCCGCCAACCAACGCGAGTTTCCGCTCGAAGCCAAGGCCACGAATGCGTGAAAAAGTTCACGACGTTTGGCGTTAGTCGTACAGAGTGGCGGCGTCTCGCGAGTTCTACCGCGGGCTGGGCCGGACGGCCACGGTCAGGGACAGCAGGCCGACGGCCAGCATACCCAACGTCAATCCTGCAAGTGCAATCAACATGGCGGAACCCTCCTCGGGAATAGGCGGCCTGCGGGCCTAAACATAAAATGGGTCGTGGCGGCGTACCGGACGGACGAATTCCAGGGTGGAGACGATCCCAACGGCCATTCCCAATGCAACCAATACGGAAGTCAGACACATGATAACGTTCCTCAGCGGCTCCTTGGGACCTCGGGACGCCCAACCGGCATCCTCGACGGCAGACGTGGCAGCCTTCCCATCGCCTTGCCGGGAAGTCAATCGTGCAATCGCAGTGCCGGAACGCCGCCGACTGGGCAGCCTTTTCTTAAACGCTTTCCCTGCAAGCACTTACGGAACGACGTGTCTATAAGGCAACACTTCATGCCCGCAGTGCGCCATCTGAGTGACTTCACTCAAGGCGACACGCGACACACCAGAAACCCGGGACCGCCCGTCTGATCGCTCCCTGCCCGCCGTCGGCGGCTTCCCTTGGGGCGCGCCGTAGACTATTAGTTGAAGTGTGGGAGCGGCTGGAAACGTGCTGGACGAGGCTCGGCAGGCGGAAAGCTTGTTCCACGAGACACGACCCGCGGGAAGGATATGCCGTAAAGAATCTGACAAGCTGGAAGCTTCTCCCACGAGATTCAACACTCAGAAGGCAGGTGATCGATGAGCCGATCTGTTCTCTCCTACTCCTGCTTGCCGGCCGTCGCGGTGCTGGTTGGCAGCGTCTTTGCATGCCCAGCGGCAAGCGCCCCGGCTGCGGAAGAAGCGTTGCCGCTGGGCTCGGCCGTAGGTTGGATTCCCGCCGACGCGGCTGCTTGCAGCGCGGTCTTGCGCGGCGAAGAGCAGCTTCGGGCCGTAGGCGCCAGCCGAGCTTGGGCTCGGCTGACCGCCATGCCGGTTTGGGACCAGCTTGCCGAAACCTGGCAAAACCCGTGGGCACGCGCCGCCCGGCAGGTTCTCTACGCCGAACTCACCGAGCCGGGCACGGCCGGCGCCCAGTTCGAAGTGATCCTCAGCGACCCGCAGTTGCAGCGCATCGCGGCGATGGGGCTCGACATGCTTTCGGAGGAAGTGGTTTGGTATGCCGATGCCCGCACGGCCGACTTCCTCCGGTTGGTGGGCAGCGCGGCCGCCCAAGCTCCGCCTGACCCGCCGACCCAGGCAGGCGACGGACCCAGCCTGCGCGAGGCCCAACGCGAGGCGGCCCGGCAGGTCGCCCGAACGCTTGCCGAGCAAACCGAGCCGGTCGACTTGCCGAGCTTCGTTTGGGCGTTCCGCGTGCGCGATGTCCAGCGCGCAGCCGAGCAGTTGGGGAAACTGGAGCTGCTGATGTCGCTCCTCTGCTGGACGCGGCCCGAGCTGCGTGGGCGCTTGGGCCGAACTCGGCTCGGCAACGGCTCGTACATCACCCTTGCGCTCGACGGCCGCCTGGCCGCGCCCTGGGTACGGCAGCGGCTTGCGGCACTCGACGTGCCCCCGGACGACGCGGCGACCATCGTCGCCGGTCTGGAACGCTTGCCGCTTGTGCTGGCGCTGGGCATGCGGCGCAACTATGTCGTGCTGTCGGTCGGGCCGTCGCTCGACGCGCTCAGGACGATGCACGGCGATGCGGCCCGGCTCGTCGACCTGCCCGAAATGGCGCCGCTCCGCGAGGCGATGCGCGCGCGGCTGACTTCGCTTGCGTACCTCGGCCCGGCGCTGACGGCTGCGGTGCCGTGGCCCGCCGCGACCGCCGGAGAGCGGCAACCGGGCGCCGTGCTGGCCTATTCGCTGTGGACCGGCCGCGGCATCGAGCACTTCACCCACGACTGGACCGCCGCAGCGGCCTGGACCGACGTCGAACCTTTGCGTCTGCTGGCGCACGCGGGCGAAAGGCCTATGGCCCTGGCGGCGTGGCGCACGCGCGTCACCGAAGCGCGTTACGCGGCGTGGGCCGAGCGTGTGGCGGCCGCCGGGCGGCGGTTCGACGCATGGCTGCGCCCGCAGCTTGGCCAGAAGGCGCTCCGGTCGTACCGCGTCGGCCTCGCACTGGCAAAGCCTCTCGGCCGCCGCGGTGGCGAAGCGTTGCACGACATGCTTCTTCCGCTCCTCGAACAGGGCCAAGGCATGCTGGTGGTCGACGCCCGGCGGTGCGAGGCCGGACGCCTGACCGTGCGGCCGGCCCTGGTGCTCGACGTTTCCCGGGCCCACGCCCTGCGGGCGGCCTGCGCCGAGTTGGGCGAGGTGATTGTCGAGATTCGCAGTGCGATGGCCGACGGCGAGCCCTCCGCCAATCTGCCGACCGATGCGCCGGGGCCCGATGCGCCGGCGGCGTTGCGTTCGGAGCATGTCTATCGCTGGGGCGACGGCGATACCTGGTCGCCGTCGTTGGGCCTATCGGAGCAGGTGGCGGTTGCGGCCCTGTCGCCCAGCCGGGCCGCCGAGCTGCTCGAACCCCGCATGCCCCAACTCGGCGGCCTGCTGGCCGAGCCGCGGGAACGGCTTTCGGCGGCATATCTCGACTGGGCCGGGCTGGTGGAGTTGGCTCGCCCCGCGGTGCACCGGTGGACCCGGTCCTTGGCGGCCGCGTTTTCCAGCGGGCCGCAGCCGCACGCAGAAGCAAACCGCCCGAAGCTCCGACCGGCGGGCAGCGGCAAGCGCGCCGCCGGCTTCAACCGACGGGCGAACAACCCATCTGCCATTCCGGTCGATGCCGCCGAAGCCGATGCGCCCGACGGGGACCTCCTGCATGCACAAATCGACACGCTGCTCGACCTGCTTCAGGTCGTGCACAGCGTGAGCTGCCAGCAATATGTGGCCGACGGGGCCTTGGTCACGCACAGGCTGGTAGAACTTCGCGATGTAGCCGACGCCGATTGACGGCCGCCAGCCCCGGGGGAAACCAACCCGTTTACTCATACACCCTGCTCGGGAAGCACCGGGAGGTTCGGGTGCTCGCGCGAGGGCCGGTGGGCATGCCAATTTTCCCAATTCGGTATGGCTTCGTTTCGGCGGTGTGTCTACAATCCGGCGCTATTTTGACGAAATGCGTAGAGCATTGAGTCAAGCCAGGCAACATGAGGCGTTTGGGTCGAGGCGAAGTCGCGGCTTCCCCCGGTTGGCTTAGCCCCTGAGCAGGCCGGCCAAAGCGAGGGCGGCGGCAACAACGCCAACGAATCCAAGGACGAGCCACCAGAGGGGTCGGCCGGCCATCGGCCCTTCCGAGCCCGTGATGTAGTCTCCGCAGATGGGGCACTGAACGGCGTCTTCGTAGACGTCGGCCCCGCAGTGGGGGCAGGGAATGGTGTCGGTTTCGTCATCGTCGACCGGCTCGTCGGGATACTCGTCGTCGCGAAGTTCGTCGCCTGGATCATCGAAGTTCAGGGAATCGTACATGCGTTGGCTCCCATGAGGCAGGCGGCACGGCAGTTTCCGCCACCCGCCTGAAGGACCAATATTGTATCGTCAAGGAGGACGATCGTGAACACGCTGAAGCCGCTGTTCATTGTTGCCGCGATGGGGCTTGCCTCGTGGGTCGTGTACTCGGCTATCTCGCGCGGCCCCAACGCAGAGCAGACCCCGCCGCACGTCGAGGGGCAGACCGGTCCGGAGGCGGACGCTCCGCTTGTGCAGATGCCGGGCAGTCCGACCTCGGGAAGCCCGTTCGAGACAGCAGGGCCTGACCGGTCGCAGTCGCCGCCCCCCTGGTCCGGTGCCACGAGCGTACCCGGTAGTTCTCCGTCGGGCTCGCGTTTCGAAGCGACTCCGCCGAACGATTCCAACTCGGGCGTGTATCCGGGCGAGTCGATCTACGCCTCTGCGGCCGATCCGCCCCCCGGCACGCCGTATCCGAGTTCCCCGGATAGCGACGGCGGGTCGGATTCCGATGTCGCGCCGTCTTCTGAGGCGCCCGCCTTCTCCGCCGATTCGCCGCGGAATCCGCCGCCGGCCGGCAGCCCGGCATGCGAGAATGGTTGTCCGATCGATCCGCCCCCGGGCCGTGGCAGCGAGCCGGCCGATGCCGATGCGCCCGCGTGGCCGTCCTCGCAGTCGGTGGTCGGTTTGGCGCCGCCTGGCAATGCGCCGGCCGGCCGCCGTGTCGAGGAGGCTCCACCGTACGCGGGTGGCTCGGCGACCGATCCTCCGCGGGCCGAGGACGACCGCGGGCGCCCGCAGGACGAGGCCGACCAGGCCTTCGAGCGACTCATCGACCAGATGTACCAGGAACTCGACGCAGGCCGCATCGCCGAGGCCCACGAGGTGCTGAGCCCGCTCTACTTCCAGCCGGGACTCACCCCGCAGCAATCGAAGCAGATCACCGATTTGCTCGACCAACTGGCCGGTACGGTCATCTATTCCCGGCAAAGTCTGCTGGAGCCGCCCTACGTGGTGCGGCCGGGCGATACGCTGCAAAGCATCGCCGAACGCTACGACGTGCCGCCCGCCCTGATTGCCAACATCAACGGCATCCGCGATCCGCGCGGGCCGCAGCCGGGCCAGGAACTGAAGGTGGTGCGCGGGCCGTTCCATGCGATCATCGACTTGGCCGACTACGAGATGACCCTGATGCTCGGGCGGCTGTACGCGGGCCGTTTCCGCATTACCGTCGGGCGCGACCAGCCGAACCTGGAAGGCACCTACGTCGTGGCCGACAAGGGCGTAGGGCCCACCTACTACGGGCCCGACGGCGCCACCTTCGACGAGCACGACCCGCGAAACCCGCTCGGCAACCTGTGGCTCGGGCTGGGGGAGCGCGTCGGGCAGGCGACGCGCCTCGGTATTCACGGCACCAGCGATCCGCAGAATATCGGCCGCGACGCCCCCCGCGGCAACATCGGCCTCGACCAGCGCGATATCGAAGACGTCTACGGCATCCTGTCCGTCGGCTCGCGCGTCGTCATTCAGCGGTAGGGAATGTCGAATGTCGACATTCGTCCTTCACCCCGGGAGTTGAACCATGTACGATCGCGATGCCCTGAAGGCACTCATCCTGGAAAAGGCCCTGCGCTTCGGCGATTTCACGCTCGCCTCCGGCAAGAAGGCCACGTACTACCTCGACGGCAAGCAGGTGACGCTCGACCCGGTCGGCGCCCGGCTGGTTGGCGAGGGAATCCTCGACCTGCTGGCCGAGGAGGGCCTGCCGGACGCCGTGGGCGGCATGGTCATCGGGGCCGATCCAATCACCGCCGCCGTGGTGACCATCGCCGGCACGCGCGGGCTGCCGATTCGCGGCTTCATGGTTCGCAAGGAGGCGAAGGGGCACGGCACGAACAAGTACGTGGAAGGGCCGGTCCGGTCCGGCGAAAACGTGGCCATTGTGGAAGACGTGGTCACCACCGGCGGGTCGTCGCTGAAGGCGATCGAGCGGGTCGAGGAGTTCGGACTGAAGGTAGCGCGGGTCGTGGCTATCGTCGACCGCATGGAGGGGGGCGCCGAGGCGTTCCGCAAGGCAGGCTACCCGCTGCATAGCCTGTTTACCATCCGCGACTTCGGTATCGAGCCGCCGGACCCCGCGGAATAGGCTTCCAGCCTCGTGGGACAAGCTTCCAGCTTGTCAACCGTGGGATAAGCTTCCAGCTTGCCAACCGTGGGATAAGCTTCCAGCTTGTCAAAGAAGCACTCAAGCAGTCTCCAGCCACCGGCAAGGACCTGACAAGCTGGAAGCTTGTCCCACGAAGCTCCCGTCCCCAACGCGCCGCCCAATGGAAACCTCGCTCCATCGCGCACTGAAGGAACACTACGCCGCCGACGCCGCATCGTGCGAGGTGCCGGTCGGACCGTACCGGGTCGACGCCGTGGCAGGCGGGCGTCTCATCGAAATCCAGCACGGGGCGCTGGCCGCCATTCGCGACAAGATCGCCCACCTGCTGGCCGACCATCGCGTGGTGGTGGTCAAGCCGATCGTCGCGCGAAAGACGCTCGTCAAACTCGCTTGCCGGGACGGCGAGGTGGTCGGACGGCGGCGCAGTCCGAAGCGAGGGCGGCCCCTCGACCTGTTCACCGACCTCGTTCACTTCCTTAACGTATTCCCGCACCGCCGCCTGACGTTGGAATTGCCGCTGGTCGAGGTCGAGGAATACCGCTACCCCGGCCACGGCCGCCGCCGGCGATGGCGAACGAACGATTACCAGGTCGACGACCAGCGACTGGTCGCCCTGGGCGAGGTGCTCCGATTCCGCCGGGCCGCCGATCTGGCCCAGCTCATCACCTGCCCCTTGCCGCAGGAGTTTCACACGGCCGACCTGGCCGAGGGGCTGAACATTGGCCGCTGGGAAGCGCAACGCATCGCCTACTGCCTGCGCCGTACGGGCGTCTTCCGTCAGGTGGGCAAACTCGGCAACTCGCTTCTGTACCGCTGGCCCAAGCGGGCACGCGCCGCCGCATGACCATGGACCGCGGAGAAAACGGGACCGATGCATTTGGCCGGAACGGCCGCCGCTCGCCAAGAACCGTAGCCTCGTTATGACCGAGTATCGTCAGGCGCCGGCCCGGTGAGGGGTTGCAGCCGCACGTTGCGCCAGCGGCAGGCGGCTCCTTCGGCCCAGCGCTGCGTTCCGCCGTGGATTTGCAACGCGATATGGCCGGTCGGCCGAAGCGCATCGCGGACCGCCCGGGCGTCGAACCGTTCGTGCTCGAATCGCTCGAAATCGACGTCGATGGTCTTCACGCCGTTCAGCCACGCGGTGATTCGTGGCAGGTGTCCCACCACGCGCACGCGCAACAGGTTCCACGCGCCCCACCGCCATGCCAAGGCCCAATCGTCGGCCTCGATGGCGTGCAGCACGCCGGCGGTTGCGTCGAGGCGGCGGGGGCGGGCGCCGAGGGCGACGATTCGGCCTTCGTCATCGACATGTGGTTCGATGCCGAAGGTGCGCGTATTGAAGCCGCCGATGCCCTCCCCGTAAATCTGCCCGACGTAGCCGCCGCGGAAATGGTCGACGGCAATCTGAAACGCCTTGCCGTCGGGCGTCGAACGGACAAACAGGCCGCTGTCGATGCCCCAGTCGGGACAGATGTCCAGCGACAGATCGAAGTCGGCGTAGGTTTGGTCGGTCAGGAGCAGTCCGCCGTTGCCCGGCGGTTGCTGCTCGCCCACGATGGCGTCGTCGCGCACCGTCCATCGCCCTCCGGTGCCGTGGCCGATGCGCTTCCGATTCTTATGCCAGCCTTGGAGCGAGCGGCCGTCGAACAGCGGCACTTCGTCCGCGGGCGGGTTCGCTCCGGCCGACGCCTCTGCCAGCCAGGCCGCGGCGCCGGCCAGGAACGTGCGGCGGTTCAGGGCGGAAACCGGAGGCGTGGAATTCGACGCGCTTGGACGCATGGCGGCTCCCTCTTTTGCTCGATGAATAGCCCATTGGGGACCATTGTAGCAGCGGCCGGTTCCACTTTCCACAAAACGGCGATTCCGTCTTCCGACGTGCGCCACCCCGTGCCATCGGGTCAAGCCGCGTGCCACCCCCGCGAAAAAAGCACGTCGATCATGCGGGCGGAAGTGCCCGGAAACTTGACAATGCCCGGCCCACCCGCTAGGCTGCTGACAGGACCTTTGGGGCTTCCGCATTCTGGTTGCAAAGCCCGGCAGAGTAGCAGGCACGCTCCGTCGTGCCGTCCGCCTGATTAGGCAGAACGCAGCCGTTCGGCCGAACGGCTTGCGCCTGGAAACGGAAGAACCGAAACGTTCTCGCACGGTGCACGCCGTTTTCCTTCACCCATAGAAGGAGTATACCCACGATGCGAGCGAATCAACGCCTGCAATTCGGCCTCGTTCTTATAGCAGCCTTGGTGTACGTGGCAGCCGCGCGGGGAGCGGCCCCGGAGGCCGCAGGCGATGGCCGAGGCAACGAGCCAAGCCGGTCGATCATCGCCTCGGAAAAGGACGATGGCTACCGCGGCATCTGGTTCACGCTGGGGCAGTTCCGTGAACACGGCGACAAATACTCCGGCGGCCTGGGCACCTACACGGCCAACCACGTGCCCATCGCCATCTATTCGCCCGAGGCCGAAAAGACCTTCTTCGTGTACGGCGCCGGCCGCGGCGGCAAGCGGCACCTGCTGTGCATGGCCTCGTATTACGATCATCGTAAGGGTGTGGTGCCGCGACCGACGATCGTTCACGACAAGCAGGGCGTCGACGACCCGCACGACAACCCCAGCATCGCCATGGACGGGCACGGGCACGTTTGGGTGTTCATCAGCGGTCGGGGCCGCAGCCGGCCGGGATTCATCTACCGCAGCACGGAGCCCTACAGCACCGATGCCTTCGAGCGCATGTATCAGGGCGAGTTCACCTATCCACAGGCATGGTGGGTCGAAGGAAAGGGGTTCCTGCACATGAACACCAAGTACACCCGCGGGCGGGAACTGTACTTCGAACGGAGCGAGGACGGCCGCACATGGAGCGAGCCGGTAAAGCTGGCCGGCATGGGGGGGCATTACCAGGTGAGCAATCAGCGAGGCGAGCGGATCATCACCGCATTCATGATGCACCCCGACGGCAACGTCGACCGGCGGACAAACCTTTACTACGCCGAGACGCGCGACATGGGCCGCACCTGGCACACGGCCGACGGCAAGCCGCTCAAGCTGCCGCTGGAGGACCCGCGGGGGCCCGCCCTGGTACGGAACTACGAGGCCGAGGGGCGGCTGGTGTACATCAACGACACGCAGTTCGACACCGACGGCAACCCGGTCATCTTCTACGTTACCGCGGCGAACTACGAGCCGGGCCCGCCGGGCGAACCCCGCCACCAGACCGTTGCCCGCTGGGACGGTCGGCAGTGGCACTTCAGCGAAGTGACCCGCACAACGCACAACTACGACGTCGGCTCGATTACCATCGAGGGCGATACCTGGCGCGTGTTCGCCCCGGCCGAGCCGGGCCCGCAACGCTGGGGCACCGGCGGCGAGGTGGCCGTTTGGCGAAGCACCGACCTCGGCAAGAGCTGGACGAAGGAGCGCGACGTCACCCGGGGCAGCGAGCGGAACCACTCCTACGTGCGCCGCCCGGTCCATGCCCATGCCGATTTCTACGCCTTCTGGGCCGACGGCCACGCCCACGAACAATCGCCCTCGTACCTGTACTTCACGAACAAGGCCGGTTCGCAAGTACGGCGCCTGCCCTACAACATGGACGCCGACTTCGCCCGCCCCGAGCTGGTGAAGCAGTAAGCCACCGGCCCTCAATCGCACCGCCAGTAGCGGACGATGCACCAGAGGGCGCGGAAGGCGTCTTTCAGGCCGATCTTCTTGCCGGCCGCGTACGTGCGTCCGCTGTAGCTGATGCCCACCTCATACACGCGATAGCCGCGGCGGGCCACCTTCGCGGTCAACTCGGGCTCGATACCGAACGCGTTTTCCTTGAGCGTCGGCCGAATCGCCTCGATCACCTCACGGCGGAATACCTTGTAGCAGGTTTCCATGTCGGTCAGGTTCAGGTCGGTCGTCAGGTTCGACAGTATCGTGAGCGTCCGGTTCGCCACCGCATGCCAGAAGTACAGCACCCGGTGCGGCACCGCCGAGGAAAACCGCGAGCCGTACACCACGTCGGCCTTGCCCTCGAGAATGGGCCACACAAGCCGGGGGTATTCGGCCGGGTCGTACTCGAGGTCGGCGTCCTGGATGACGACCACGTCGCCGGTAACCCGCTCGAACCCGGTGCGCAGTGCGGCGCCCTTGCCCCGGTTCCGCTCGTGACGGACGACCACCAGTTCGCCCGCGGAACCGTCGGCGGCCAGCCGGGCGAGCACCTCGGCCGTGCCGTCGGTGCTGGCGTCGTCGACCGCGACAATCTGCGCGCTACACACGTGCTGCCGGATGCGGCGGATCACCTCCGCGACGGTCGCCTCCTCGTTGTACACCGGCACGATGACCGACAGCCGCAACTCCGCCGGCAGCGGCGCCAGGCCCATCTGGCGGGCAACGCGCACTTCGGCCGAGGCGTCGTTGCCGTGCGGAGTGGTGTTCTTCTGAGGTTCCGGCATGGTTTGGCGGGGCCGCAGCGTGGTAGGTTGAGTGAAGTGCAGGACCGGACTCGCCGTTGAAGTTCACACTTCAACGTGCGACGGGCCACCCAAGAATAGCTTTCTCATTTGCTGGTCGATAAAGGACGCGGCCTATGGTACGTTGAGCTCATCGTGGGGCGGAATGAACAGGAGTCAACGGAGATAACAGAGATGATCTCGTCGTTGCCTCTGTTCTCTCCTGTTCCCCTGAGCCGCAAGCACGCTGAAGCGCGAACTCCAACGGCTCGGCCGGCGAAAACGGGACAGGTCCGATTTGCCGGAACGGCCCTCCGGGCGCTT
>CAYPWB010000097.1:0-16992 GCA_964414315.1 uncultured Planctomycetaceae bacterium
TTGCCGGACGCGTCCGGAAGGTATGCAGCGGGCTCGGGTTCACTATGCCGATGATTTGCACGCCTGAGGAGCTACTGGAGGATATTGACCGTGTATGACGATCCGATTGTGGCTTCCGTTCGTCGCATTCGTGATGAACTGGCTGCGAAATTCAATTACGACGTCCATGCCATTTTCCGCGACCTAAGGGACCGCGAGTCGCGACTGGGCGACCGCGTGGTGCAGCAACCCCCGCCAAAGGAATCGGTTCAACCGACGCCCATGGATGGAAGTGTTGCGGTGGCGGATGATCCAGATGCGTAAAGCGACGCTCGGTGCGATGAGAATCCTGCCCTTCCGGGATACCCGCGAGAGGCGTCGATCCCCATGGATGGCTCCCACGGGAGTCGTTGCCATTGCATCCAACATTCAATCGGCTCATCGCTGACTTCTGCTGATGCCCGACCTCATCGCACAAGGCGAAGAACCTCAACAGCGGTGGCGGCGCCCTCTGGCCGCGGGCCAGAGCGTGCTGCTGGGTCGCTCGGGAGGCGCGTGGACCGTACCGTGGGACGCGCAGGTGTCGCGCCGCCACGTCCGCCTGTGCTGGGACGGCCGCCGGCTCGAAGTGCGGCGCGAGGCGGCCGCCCGGAATCCGGTGTACCTGCGCGGGCAGGAGGTCGAGCAGTTCGAGCTTCAGCCGGGCGAGCACTTCGTCATTGGCCAAACCACCTTCACCCTGGCCGACCAGCGTGTGACGCTCACCGCCACCGCCCCCCGGCCGGTGCAGCAGCAGTCCTTCAGCGCCCAGTACCTGCGGCAAGTGCCGTTCCGCAATCCCGACCGCCGCATCGAGGTGCTCAGCCGGTTACCGGAGGTGATTTCCGGGGCGACGGGCGACCGCGAATTGTTCGTGCGCCTGGTGACCATGCTGCTGGCCGGCGTGCCGCGGGCGCAGGCGGCGGCCGTGGTGGCAGTGGCCGACACGGTGCGCACCACGGCCGAAGATTTCGAGGAAACCAGTCCCCTGCGGACCCTCGACGGCCCGCCCACCGACCTCGCCGACGAACCGCCCGCCAACGCGGCCGAGGCGGTCGAAGTGCTGCACTGGGACCAGCGGCTGGCCGTCGGCGCCAATTTCCAGCCGAGCCAAGGACTGATTTTCGAGGCCGTGCGCAGCCGGCAGAGCGTGCTGCACGTGTGGCGGGGCGCCGATTCGCTCCATGCCGATTCCTTCACCCAGGGCGACGACTACGACTGGGCCTTCTGCACGCCCGTGCTCGGCCGCGCGTGCCCCGGCTGGGGCCTGTACGTCGCGGGCCGGTTCAGCGCCGAGCGGAGCACCATGCCCACCTCGACCGACCCGACCGACCTGCGCGAAGACGTGAAGTTCACCGAATTGGTGGCCGCCATGCTGGGCGCGCTGAGGCAGATGCGGCTCTTGGAGCACAAGCAGGCGGCGCTGAGCCAGTTCTTCTCGCCCATCGTGCTCGAAACGCTGGCCGTCGAGGACCCCGACGTCGTCCTGGCCCCGCGCGAGGCCCAGGTGACGGTCATGTTCTGCGACCTGCAGGGCTTCTCGCGCGAGTCGGAACGTTCGGCGGGCGATCTGCTGAGCCTGCTCGATCGGGTCAGTACGGCGCTGGGCGTCATGACTCGGCACATTCGGTCGGCCGGCGGCGTGGTGGGCGATTTCCAGGGCGACGCCGCCATGGGATTCTGGGGATGGCCCTTCCCCCAGCCCGACGCGGTGGAAAAAACCTGCCGCGCCGCCCTGGCCATCCGGGCCGACCTGGAGACCTCGCGCGGCTTCCGGGCCGGCATCGGCATCGCTACCGGCAACGCGGTGGCCGGCAAGTTGGGCACGGCCGAGCAGGTGAAGGTGACCGTGTTCGGGCCCGTGGTGAACCTGGCTTCGCGTCTGGAAAGCATGACCCGGCGCCTCAGCGCGCCCATCCTGCTCGATGAGACCACGGCCGAACTGATCCGCCGCGAGGTGCCGCCCGAGGTGGCCCGCGTACGCCGCCTGGCCAGGGTTCGCCCCTTCGGGCTCGACACGCCGCTTCTGGTGAGCGAGTTGCTGCCGCCGGAGGCGGCCTACCCGCAGCTTACCGACGAACACCTGGCGTGCTACGAATCGGCGCTCGACGCCTTCCTTTCGGGCGACTGGCCGCGCGCCTTCGAACTGCTGCACCACATTCCCCCCGGCGACCGGGCCAAAGACTTCCTCACCCTCCAGATCACCCGCTCCAACCGGACCCCCCCGCCTGGGTTCGACGGAGTGATTGGGCTGGAGAGCAAATAGAGGGTGTTTGCGTTTGAAACGCTGCCGCCGGAACCCACGGCTCCCCATTGACGCCTTCCCCCCTCCCAACTACTATGGAAAGATGGGTTTGTGGGTGAGTCGCGATGGGGTGGACGGGGCCGAGCGGCTCGTTGCGCGGGGGACCACGGCCGCCGGTTCTGTATTCCGGAAACGCAGAGTCGGCTCGCCCGCGAAGGGCTCGGCGGGCACGGTGTGTCCGTTGTTTCCGGCACGGTTTCTTCGAAAGGCATCCTGTGAGCAAGAAAGCTTGGGGCGGAGTGTTCGACGGGGCTACTGACCGTCGTGTCGAGGAGTTCACCGAAAGCGTGAGCTTCGACCGGCGGCTGTACGCGCACGACATCGCCGGATCGATCGCCCACGCTCAGATGCTGGCCGAGGTGGGCCTGCTGACCCCCGACGAATGCCGCCAAATTGAGCAGGGGTTGGCGGATATTCGCCTGGAAATCGAGCAGGGCCGCTTCCCGTTCTCCTCCGAGCGGGAAGATATCCACATGCACATCGAGGCGGCCCTGATCGAACGCATTGGCGATACGGGCCGCAAACTGCACACCGCCCGCAGCCGAAACGACCAGGTGGCGACCGACCTGCGGCTTTGGGTTCGCGAGGCCGTCGACCGCATCGACGCCCGACTGGTCGAGCTGCAACAGGCCTTCGTGGGCCGCTGCGACGCCGACTTCGACGTCATCCTGCCCGGCTACACCCATCTGCGCCGCGCCCAGCCCGTGCTGGCCCCGCACTACTGGCTGGCCTACTGCGAGAAGTTCGAGCGCGACCGCGGCCGGCTGGCCGACTGCCGCCGCCGGGTGAACGTGTGCAGCCTCGGCGCCGCGGCCCTGGCCGGCACCAGCCTGCCGATCGACCGGGCCGACGTCGCCCGCCGACTCGGGTTCGTCGGGCCGGGCACGGGCGAGCCGCAAGCGACGGCCAACAGCCTCGACACCTCCAGCGACCGCGATTTCCTCCTGGAGTTCACCTTCGCCCTGGCGGTGGTGGCCGAGCACCTGAGCACCTGGGCCGAAGAGTGGATCCTGTGGTCGACCGTCGAGTTCAATTTCCTCGACCTGCCCGAGGCCTTCTGTACCGGCTCGTCCATCATGCCGCAGAAGGTGAACCCCGACGTGCTGGAATTGATTCGCGGCAAGACGGGCCGGGTGCTCGGGGCGCTCAGCACCCTGATGGTGCTGGTGAAGGGCCTGCCGTTGGCGTACAACCGCGACCTGCAGGAGGACAAGCCGCCGGTGTTCGACGCGTTCGACACGGTCGACGCCTGCCTCGCGCTCGCCGCGCCGCTGGTGGCCGGGGCGAAGCTGCGGCGCGAGACGATTGCCGCCGGCCTCGACCGAGGGCACCTCGACGCCACGACGCTCATGGAGCATCTCATCCGGCGAGGCATCCCGCAGCGCACCGCCCACGGCATTGTCGGCCGGCTGGTGCGCAAGGCCCTCGACCGCGACGTTTGCCTGGCCGACCTCTCGCTCGACGAATTGCACGAGGTCCACCCCGATTTGGACGAAAGCGTGTACGGCGTCCTGGGCGCCGAGCGTGCGGTGGCCGCGATGACCAGCTACGGTTCGACCGGCCGGGAGCGGGTGCGGCAACAGATGCAACGATGGAAGGAACACCTGTTCGGAAGCGCCGGCCACGGCCGTTCGTAGCCGTGGGCAAGGATGCAGAAAGCCCTGGATGGACAACGACCGCGGAATACGCAAGAGACCTTTCTGCAACCCAAGCGGAGCAGCATGATGAGACCTTATCTGAATGACCCTGACTTGACTCGCGCCGGCGAGCCGTTTTCGAGGACAATTCGCCCGCGCCCTACCTTTGGGTCCGGGGCGCTCGCCCTGCTGACCGTCGGCTCGTTGCTTCTTGCCGGTCCTTGGGCAGCGGCGCAGGAAATCGAGAGTCCGGCCCGCCGCCGGGCGGTCGAGGCCCCGTTGCCCAGCCCGGAAGTGGACGCCTTACTTCAGACCAACCCCACGACGCCTCCGGAATGTTTCCAGGCTGCACGCATTCTCGCCGAGTTGGATCGCCCCGAACTGGCCAAGCAATTCCTCACCAAGATTCTGGAGGCGAAGTTGAACCAGGGGCAACTGGCGGAGTTGGCCGACCGGTTCGGCTCGCGCGCGTTTCTGGCGCTGGCGGCCCAACCGGAACTGAACCCGGAAGCCGAGCAGCTTGCCGAGGCCGTCGTGGCCGCGGCTCAAGAAGCGCGTCAGGCCACGGAACGGATCGAACAGTTGATTTCCGGGCTCCGAGCCGCGTCGCCGGCCGAACGACAGCGGGCCATGCTGGGGCTGGTCGAGGCGGGCGGGGCCGCCATCGGGCCGATGGTGCGCGTCCTGGCCGATCCGCAGCGCGCCGACGAACATCCCACCGTGCGAAGCGCGCTGGTGGCTCTGGAGGGCACGGCGGTCGAACCGCTGTTCGGGGCGCTCGAAAGCGGTAGTCCCGATTTGGCGGCCCAGGCCGTGCGCATTCTGGCCGCATTGAAAGCCGAGCGGGCACTTCCCCGCCTGCTGGGCATCGCCTTCGACCCCCAAGTCGAGCCTGAACTGCGCGTCCTGGCGCAAGCGGCCGTCGAGCACATCGCCGGACGCCGGCCCGCGCCCAACGACGCCGTTCGTCTGCTGGCGAAGCGGGCTCGCGACTTTTTCGAACACAATCAGCCGGTGAAGGGCGCCGTGGAAGGCCGCGTCGAATGGTGGCAATGGGACCCCGAGCGGAATACCTTGGTGCCGCGCGCGTCGACCGAAGACGCGGCTCGGCGACGGCTGGCCGCCCGGTTGGCCCGCGATGCCCACGCCATCGATCCCAACCGTCATTCGGTGCAGGTTTTGCACTTGGCGACGATGCTGGAACAAGCGGCGTTCGAGCAGGGGCTCGGCAATCGGCTGCCCATCGACGAAGGCACCGCGGCCGCCCGCGCCCTGCAGGCCGGCCCGGTCGTCCTGGAAGTGGTGATGCAAGAGGCGCTTCGCGTGGGCCGCCCGGCGGCCGCCGCGGCGGCCGCCTCCCTGCTCGCCGAAGCCGCGCCCGTGGATCGGGCCCCCGATGCCGCTCCGGCCCCGGCCGACCCCGACGCCCCGCCCCCCGATCCCGCCTACGAGGCGGCTCCCGATGCGATTGCCGGCGAGCCCACGCCGGCCGAGCAGTCGAGCGACGGCCCGGATCGAACCGACCTGCTCCTGCATCAGGGGGCAGAGGCGTCGCCGCTGGTGCGGGCGGCCGTCGACGCCGACCGCCGGGTACGCATGGCCGCG
Source organism: uncultured Planctomycetaceae bacterium (assembly GCA_964414315.1). Lineage (GTDB taxonomy): Bacteria > Planctomycetota > Planctomycetia > Pirellulales > Thermoguttaceae > PWXP01. Next base: position 5,566 of record CAYPWB010000097.1, read on the forward strand.
CTCGAGTCGATCGTGGCCCTGCAGCCGGTCCGACCGTTCGCCGGCTCGCACCATGTGCCGCAGTCGCTGGCGTTCATGGCCTCGACCGGTAGCGGACCGAAGGCCCTGCTGGCCGGCCCGAAACGCGAGGAAATGCTCCGGCTGGCCGGGTTCCTCGCCGCGCGGGGAATCGGCGTCGACACGGCCACCAACGGCCGCGACATGCTGCGGCTGGCGGCGGCCTCGCCCGATTATGTGCTCGTGCTGGCCGACTCGCGATTGGATAACCCCACGATCGACCTCGCCCTGCAGAAGCTTCGGTACGACTACCGCAGCGCCGACCTGCGCGTGGGGGTTCTCGCCCGGGCCGGGGAGTACGACCGGGCCGAACACTTGGTACGGCACGACCCGGCGGCCCTGTGGTTCGCCTGGCCGCACGACGAGGAGACCTTCGGCTGGCAGTTCGACCAGCTTATGGCGATCGAATCCGACCACTTTGTCGGGCCCGACGAGCGCCGGCAGATGGCCTCCCGGGCGATAGATCTGATCCTGGAAATCAGCCGGCCCGGACAGCGGCTCTACGACCTGCGATTGCTGGACGACGTCGCCTTGAGCGCCCTGTACGTGCCCGACTTGGCCGAGCGAGCCACCGTGCTTGCCGGCCGATTGGGCACGCCGGCGGGTCAGAGAGCGCTGGTCGGCCTGGTGGGCCGCGAGACGGCGCCTTTGGCCCTGCGGCAGGCGGCCGTCGCAGCGTTCGGTCGCAGCGTCGAGCAGCACGGCATTTTGCTGACCACGGAGGAGATACTTCGCCAGTACGATCGTTACAACGCCAGCGGAACGCGCGATGTCGGCACCCAGCAAGTGCTCGCCCAAGTGCTCGATTACATTGAGGCGCCGACCCAGCCCGACGTGCCGGAGGAGAACTAAGTCGGAAACATGCCTCGCTATATCCCAGCCCCCGAAACGAACGAAACCGGTCCTCCCATTCCCGGCTTGATCGGCTCGGGGCCGGCCATGGAACGCGTGTATCAGCTTACGCGCCAAGTGGCCCGTTCGAACGCTTCGGTGCTTCTGCTGGGCGAAACGGGCACGGGTAAGGAACTGATCGCGAAGGCCGTCCACCGCCTCAGCCCGCGCGGAAGCGGACCTTTCGTTCGCGTCAACTGCGGCGCGTTGGCCGAGAACCTGCTGGAGAGCGAACTGTTCGGGCACGTCCGCGGCGCGTTCACCGGCGCGATCGACAACCGCACCGGTCGGTTCGAAGCCGCCCACACCGGCACCGTGTTCCTCGACGAAATCAACTCGACCACGGCCAAACTCCAGGTCAAGCTTCTGCGCGTGCTGCAGGAGCACGAGTTCGAGCGGGTGGGCGATACGCAAACCATTCGCGTCGATACCCGGGTGATCGCCGCCAGTAACCGCGACCTAATGGAGGAGATCGGCGCCGGCCGGTTCCGCGAGGACCTGTACTATCGGCTCAACGTGGTGACCATCTACCTGCCCCCGCTGCGCGAACGGCGCGAGGATATTCCCTCGCTGGTCAGCCACTTCCTGGCCGTGTACAACAAGTGCAACGACCGGCACGTGCCGCACATCGAGCGGCGTGCGCTCGAGGCGCTTCAGGCGTACGATTGGCCCGGCAACGTGCGCGAACTTCAGAATTACGTCGAGCGCGCCGTCGTGCTGGCGCCCGCCGATGAACTGACCGTCGACCTGCTGCCCGAGAGCGTCCGCGGCGAGAAGCCCCGCCGGATCGGCCGGCACCGGGCGGTCGACATGGAAACGCTCACCGCCGAACTGGTCGAGCAGGGCGTGGTCATGGCGGGCCCCAACCCGCAAAACCTGCACACGACGATCGTCAACTGCGTGGAACGGGAACTGCTCGGCCAGGTGATGGCCGCGTGCGAGGGAGTACAGGTGAAGGCCGCCGCCTGCTTGGGCATCAACCGCAACACGTTGCACAAGAAACTCCAAGAGTACGGATTGGAGAAGTGAGGCCCGATGCTCGCCGGAGTGCAAATCGTCTGTTTCGCCGCCAGTTACGCCGTGGCCCTCTTGCTGGAGCTTACCCGGTTGGTGTTCCGCAGCGGAGTGCGCGGCGCGCTGATGCTCGGTTTCGCCGGCGCGGGACTGGTGGCGCACACGGCATTTCTTTACTACCGAGCCGTGGAGACGCCCGGCTCGCCCCTTTCCAGCGAGCAGGACTGGTACCTCATGGCTGCCTGGCTGCTGGTGGCTGTGTACTTGTACCTGGTGTGGTACCACCCGCGGCAAAACTTCGGGCTGTTCCTGCTGCCCTTAACGCTGGGCCTGATCGGCGCCGGCACGCTGCTGGCGCGGAGCGAGCCGTTCGCCCGCGAACCCGCCTCGCGCGCCTGGGGGCTGATCCACGGGGCGGCCATCCTGCTGGCCACGGTGGCAGTGCTCATGGGGTTTGCGGCAGGGTTGATGTACCTGTACCAGGACCACCGGCTCAAACGCAAGTTGCCTCCGCCCCGAGGCCTGCGGCTGCCCAGCCTCGAATGGCTCGCCCGAACGAACGGCCGGGCGCTGGTCGCGGCCGTACTCATGCTGGTCGTCGGCGTCATTTCGGGCGTGGTGCTCAACGCGTTCCGCCGTGCGGGCGGGCTGGATCTGCTGCCGTGGCACGATCCGGTCGTCTTCACCACCGTGCTGATGCTCGTGTGGCTGCTTTCCGCCGTGGCGATCACCGCCCGCTATCCCGCCCAGCGACAAGGGCGCCGCGTCGCCTACCTGACCCTCGTGAGCTTCGTGTTTCTCATTGCCGCCCTGGCCGCCATGCTCTTGCTCGACACGGCCCACGGCGGCAAGAACCAAGAATCGCAAGTTCACTCTTTCGCGCCTGTTGGAGTTCACGCTTCAGCGTGTTTGGACTCTCCATCGCAGGTTCGCACGCTAAAGCGTGAATTCCAACAGGCGCGAAAGAGTGAATATGCGCGAAAGCGCGGTCTTCCAAACGCTTCCTCTTCCGCAATCCACCCATGCCCATGCAGGTCGTAGGCTGTAGCCATCACGGAACGTCGATTGCCCTTCGGGAGCGGCTTGCCTTTTCCGGCGAGCAGGCGGCCGAAGCGCTCGATCGTTGGCGGCGGGTGTTCCCCGGCGTCGAGGCCGTGCTGCTTTCCACCTGCAACCGGGTCGAACTGTACTGCGCCGCCGACGAGGCCGCCGCGCCCAACCGGCGCCAGGTGGCCGACTTCCTCGCCCGGTTCCACAAGCTCGATCCCGACGAACTGATCGACGCGCTGTACTACCGTCACCATGCCGAGGCGATCCGGCACCTTTTCACCGTGGCTTCGAGCCTCGACAGCATGGTGGTGGGCGAGCCGCAAATCCTCGCCCAGGTAAAGCAGGCGTACGATCTGGCCACGCGGCACGACAATACCGGCCCGGTGACCCACGCGGCGTTCCAGGCCGCGCTGAAGTGCGCGCGGCGCGTCGCGGGCGAAACAGCCATCCACCAGCGGCGCGTGAGCATTCCCAGCGTGGCCGTGGCCGACTTCGCCAAGCAGATTTTCGAGCGGTTCGACGACAAGCACGTCGTCGTGCTCGGCGCCGGCGAAATGGCCGAGGAAACGCTCCGCTACCTCCAGGACGAGGGCGCCCACCAGGTGACGGTGGTCAACCGCAACTACGACCGCGCGGCCCAGTTGGCCGAGGCGTGGCGCGGCCGCGCCGTGGCCTGGGACCAGTTGGCCGAGGCCCTGGCCACCGCCGACCTCGTGGTGAGCACCACCGGCGCGCCGGAAACGATCGTCACCCGCGAGGCCTTTGCCGGCATCGAGCGCACCCGGCACGGACGGCCGCTGTTCATCCTCGACCTGGCCGTCCCGCGCGACTTCGACCCGGCCGTGGGCGGGCGAGCGGGCGTGTATCTGTACTCGGTCGACGACCTGCGCGTGGCGTGCGAACGGAACCGGGCCCAGCGCGACCGCGAACTGCCCGCCGCAATGCGCATCGTCGAGCAGGAAACCGACCGCTTCCTGGCCGACCTGCACCACCGGGCCACCGGACCGATCATTCGGCAGTTGCTCGAAGGGTGGCAGAAGCCGAAAGAGGAGGAACTCACCCGCCTGCTCAATCGCCTGCCCGAACTCGACGCCAAGAGCCAAGAAGAAGTGCGCCGCGCATTCGACCGGCTCATCAACAAGCTCCTTCACCCACCGCTTCAATCGCTACGCGACGAATCGCGCGAGGGCATTCCCAGCCGGCTGATGGACGCGCTTCGCAAGCTCTTCCAGTTGAAGGACTGAGTGCGACCAGGGCGGCAGGGCGTTACCTTTCGCCGGTCACGGTGCGGCGTACGACACACCTTGCGTTTGTGCCAGGTGGGCTGGAGTACCAACGGGGAGTCGCCGTCTGGAGTGTGCCACTGGCTCGGCCAGTGCTTCATGCCACTGGCTCCACCGGTGCCAAAGGGCGGGTGGCCATCGGCCTGTCAAGAAACCGACCGTCCGAGCCTACGCGGGCGTCCAACACGAAGGGGGCTCCACGTGCTTCAGGCACTGGCACAGCCAGTGGCACACGAGGCCGTAGCATATCGGACAAAGCGTGTCGTGCGCTCGTCACGTTGCGGGAGCGGCCCTACGCGACGGCCGAGCACAGGGCATCGATGTTTTCGTTAGCAACGCCGGGCGGGGTGCCGCCGCCGACGGAAAGGATCAGCCCCCGGCGGTCGTCGAGCGACGCCAGGGCTTCGCGCGCGGCGCGGCGCACGTCGTCGGGCGTGCCCCGGGCGAGTACGTCGCGCGGGGGCACGTTGCCCAGCAACACCACCGACTCGCCGGCCGCCTCCCGCATTTGCGGCAGGCTGTGCTCGAAGCTGAAGTTAAACACGTTGAAGCCCATCTCGGTAAAGTACTTCGCGGTAATCAGCCCGTGACAGTCGTTGTGCAGGATGCGCACCCGGCAGTCCACGGCGCGGCTGATCCGCTGGAAATACGGCAGGGCGAACTCGCGGAAGTCGTTCTCGCCGAGGAACCCGATCAGGTCGTCGAGGATCAGCATGCCGTCGATGGTCGGAAACTGTTCGGCCTGGTAGGCGACCCAATCGCAGATGAAGTCGGTTACCACGTCGAGCAGTTTGTGGATTTCCTCCGGGCACAGCTTCACGCCCACCAGCGCTTCGGTATGCCCGATCAGGTAGGTGGCGATATTCCACGGGCCGCGCGAGGTGGCGAACCGGATGGCGTGCCCTGCGGCCTCGATGGCCGCCCGGCTGCGCTTGAGCCGCTCGATGACGAACGGGCCCATGCCGTCGGTGCGGCAGTTCGGTTTGGTGAGGCGGGCGATGTCGGCGTAGTCGTGGAGCATCTTGGCGGCGAAGGGGAAATCGTTTGCCGGCCAAATGCACCGCGCGCCGAAGGCCGCCGGTTCGGTGCACATGCCGTACTCGGCCCAGAAGCCGGGCAGGAGCATCACGTCGTGAAACCGGGCGGCCGCCTTCAGGTTGGTCTTCAGCCACACGCGGTCGTCGGTGAGATACTCGAGGATGGTTGCGCCCGCCCAACCGGGCAGCCAGGGGCAATCGACGATCAGTCCCACCGGCACCGGCTCGACCTGTTCCCCGGCCAGCACTTTCAGCAGCGTTTCCCATTGTGCGTTGGTCATGGAGTATCCTTGGGCGTGTGTGGGGGGGAGAAAGGGGACGGCTACGGCTTGCCCTGGCCCGCCAAGTGGCGAATGTAGTGGACCACGTGCCAGATTTCCTCCGGTTCGAGCGGTCCGTGCACGCCGGGCTGGGGGCCCGCGGCCGGCATGGGCGTGCCCTTGATGCCCACGTGCGTGAGCCAGTATAAACTTTCGGCCCGATCGCCGCTACGGAGGATGCCCGTGGTAAAATCGCGCGGCCGCAGCCGTTGCAGCGGCAGGGTAAATCGCTCGGCCAGTTCCCGCGTTTTCGCGGGCGTGACGCCCGCCTTCGGCTTGTTCCAATCGTCGTAAATCTCCTCCTCCTCGCCGTCGCCCCGCCCCTCCGGACCGTGGCAGTCGACGCATTGGGCCGCGTCTTCCCGGTACAGCGCGCGGCCCAACTCGACCGACGCCAGCCACTCGTCGCGGGTTGCCACCAGAGGCGGAGGGGGCGGCGTGACGATCAGCTCGGGCGCGAACTCCCACATGGCGGCCAGCGGAACGGCGCCGTCCTCCAGGACAAGGGACATGTCCAACGGCAGGTATTCGTCCTCGTCGACCACAAGCTGCAAAAGGAACAGTTCCGTTTCGCCGCGAATACTCAGGTACTTCACGTACTCGATCAAGGTGGCGCGTTCGTCGTCGGTCAGCCGGGCGAACGACGGCATGGCCGTGCCGGGCACGCCGGCGCGGAGTGTTCGCTCCAAGTCGACCTGAACGGGCTTGGCCCCGGCCGCGGTGCGGGTGTACTTGAAGATGCCCTGGCGGAAGTCGCGCGGATACGGGTTCAGCAGCAGCGCGGCCGGGCCGGCGCCGTCGCCGCCCACCCCGTGGCAGTGCGCGCAATGTTGCCGGTACAGGCCGAACCGCCGGCCCTGCTGATCGCCGAAAACGGGCCCGGCCGCTGCCCGAGGCGTTCCCACCGCGGGCGGCCCAAATGACCAATCACGGGACGGCGGCCTGCACCTGGAATCGGAGGGCGCAACCCCGTTCAAGGGGCATCGTCCGGCAGGAGGTCTCGATGGAACACGTGCTCATCGCCATTTTGGAGCCGAACGGCGAAATCGACCGCGCCGCTGAGCCGGTCGAATGTTCCCCGGACGTTCCCGATGTAGCGACTGCCCGCTTCGTCGTCCTTGCGGGGCAGGTGCTTCTCGAACGTCAGCTTGGGAGGCACCCCGAACACGACCGACGACTCAATGAAATCGACCCCGGAAACGGGCCGGAGTTCCAAATCGACGAGTTCGGAGTTGACGACCTCGACCACACGGGACCGGCACTCCTGAATCGTTTGCCAGTTGTTCCAGGCGGCCAGTCCCAGGTAACCGCAGCCGAAAAGGCACAGGACCACCACTACGAATTGAACGACTCGATTGATCAGTGTTGTCACGGGAAATCCTCCGAAGTCGAAGTCCAGGGCAACGCGGCAACCGCCCGACGGACCGTCGGGGTTGCCGCGCACAGGGCCGACAGGTCTAGGTTTTGTTGGAGGTGAATGTGCCCCCCTTGCATTGCGGAAGCATCGGATGCCAGGCCCGGCATCTGGGAACCCGCCCCTTTTCCGACAGTCTTTCGGTCCAACCGGGAATCGACCGGACCACAATATCGTAATATCGTGATCGCGTGTTAGGATATGATGAGTTGGGTGTTTGTGTTTTGTGAGCGACCCGCCGACCATACCGCCTGTTCGGGTGGCACACGATTGTGGAAAACGGCCCGGCGAATACCGGAGCAATCCATCCCCTCCTGCTCGGTTTGAGGCTGGTGGTAGAGACAGGTGCAGAAGGGTCTGTTGTCTGCCCGTTAGGCATGCCATTTGCCAGGAACTGGGCCGACCGAGAACGGGACAAACCCAAACCGTTCCCTTCCTGGGGCCGTCGAACTGCACATCTTGCGGTATACTGATCGGTGTTTTCGCTCCCCGCTCAGAAGGCTCCGCACCATGCAATATCGCAAGCACCCGATCCGGATGGGCGCCCGCGTGGCAAAGTTGCTCCTTTCGCGGGGCGACGACCATGCCGCGTGGGTCACCAGGAGCTACGACCGGATCGGCCCGGGCTACAATGCCGCATGGACCGACCACATGCGGCACTTGACCGACGAGTTGATCGATCGGCTGGAGGTGCAGCCCGGGCACGCCGTGCTCGATTTGACCTGCGGCACCGGCTACGCCACGCGGCGGCTTGCGGCGCTTGCCGGACGGCGGACGGTCGGCGTCGACGCCTCCGAAGGGATGCTGGCCCAGGCCCGCGCCGAGTGCGCCGAACCGTGCGAGTTCGTCCACGCCGATATCCTCGATTACCTCGCCACGGTGCCCGACGCAACGTACGACCGGGTCGCCTGCTGCTGGGGACTCGGGTATTCGAAGCCGCTCCGGGTGCTGCGCCAGGTTCGCCGCGTATTGAAGCCGGGCGGCAGGGTGGGCGTGATTGACAATACGCTGTTCTCGCTTCGCGAAGTTTTGTGGGCGTCGGTGCTGACGTTCATGGAACAGCCCGAGAAACTCCAGCACGTGATGACGTTCCGGTTCCTCGCCGGGCGCCGGCACCTGGCGGCGTGGTACCGGCTGGCGAGGCTGCGGCCGTTGTGCGGCTGGAGCGGCGCGAAGCGGTACACGGTGGGCAGCGGGGCCGAGGCCATCGAGCGGCTGCGGGCCACCGGCGCGGCGGCCGGGTTCGAGTACGCCAGCGCCGACCGCGACGCCGCCGACGTCTTCGCCCGCTTCGCCGAAATCCTCGAGCGGCGGCACCGCAAAGACGGCGCCCTGCCCATCGTCCACCGCTACCTGGCAGGCATCGCAGCCCGATGATCGTTTCCCTCATACGCCTCACGCGCCCGTACTACACGCTACCCTTGGCGGGCGGGCTGCCGGTGATTGCCGCTTACGTAGCAGGCGGGCGGCCGAACGCCGCGGAAGGGCCGCTCCTGTTGGCGACGGCCGCGCTTTGGAGCGTGCTTTCGGGTGCGTACGTGCTGAACGACTACTGCGATATCCGCTTCGACGCCGTCAACAGCCCGCAACGCCCGCTCCCCGGCAGGGAAATCGCCCCCGGCATCGCCCTGGCCGCGTCGGGTGCTCTGTTCGGGATGGGCCTTTTGCTTGCGGCGTTTTGCGGGCTGCCCTTCTTCCTTCTTCTGGCGACTTTGGCGGCGGGCCTGGCGGCGTACGACGTGTACTCGAAGCGGCTCGGCCTGCTGAAGCCGCTGGTCGTTGCCCTGCTGACCACGTCGCTCTACCCGCTGGCGTTCGCCGTGGAACAGCCGGTCGATACGCCGCGCCTTTACGTGCTGGCCATCCATCCCGTCTGGCTGCTCTTGACCACCTTGGGCTACGAAATGCTCAAAGACATTCGCGACGTTCCCGGCGACCGCGCCATGGGCAACCGCCGCGAAACCGAGCGGCGCGCCGGCCCCGGCTTCTTGCTCGCGGCCCGGGCCATCCTGCTGGCCGCAAGCCTGCTGACCCTGCTCCCCTACGCGCTGGGCTACTGCAAGGAGGTGTACCTGCTCAGCGCGATTGCGGCGATCGGCCTGATCGTACTCGCCATTGGGCAACGGCCGGTCCGGGCGATTCCCTACGTGTACGCCTCGGTCGTAGTCATCGTGGCGGGTTCGCTGGCGGATTTGTGGGTGTACGGCCCCTGAACAGGTTCGCAAACACCTTCGGCAGCGGCGTTTTCGAAACGTGCCGCCGGCACAGGACCTCGCTCTCCTGCCGGCACAGCGGAAACACCGCGGCATCCTGCACGGCGTCCGAGGCCGCGGACAACTCCTTCATGAGGCAACCGCACCGCGGCAGGTCGAACAGCTCGCCCATGCGCCGCCAGATGTCGCCCAGCGGCTCCTCGACCGCGTTGCCGAAGCGCAGCGGCGTCAGATCGCACGGGCAAACATTGCCCGCCGCGTCGATGTACAGATGGTGGAACCCCGCGCCGCACCCGAACATCGTGTCCGATTCGAGGTGCGAAAACGCCGCGATAGCCGGTCCGCGGCCGCGCCGGTTCCACGCTTTGTGAAACCGGGCGAGCTGGGCCGATTCGTCGGGCGTGAGCACCTCGCCGCCGCAGCCCGCGTGGCCGCCGGTGGGAATCGGCTCCAGGATGCGGAACTCCCGCACACCGGAGTGCGTCGCCAGGTCGGCCAGCGCGTCGAGCGTGCCGCGACGAAGTTTGTCGCGAGAGGCCATGGTCGAGATGGCCGTGAACAGGCCGGCCTCGCGCGCGGTGCGGATGGCGGCCATCGCCGTGGCGAAACTGCCCGCGACACCGCGCACCGCGTCGTGCTCTTCCGGCCGGTCCGACTCGAGCCCGACGGTAATGCAGTCGAGCCCGGCGTCGCGCAGCGAATGCGCGAGCGGCTCGGTCAGGCGGTAGCCGGTGGTGAACACCACGGTGGCCATGTCGCCGGCGGCGGCGACCAGCGACGGGAGGTCGTCGCGCAGCAGTGGTTCCCCACCCGTAAAACCCATGGTAACGGCCCCCAAGCGGCCGGCCTGCTCGACAAGGTCCAAGGCCTGCCGCGTATCGAGCCGCCCCGGCGCGTGCCGGCCGTAGCTGCAATGCGGGCAGTGGTAGGGGCAGGCGTCGGTAACGGCGAAGTACACCGAATACGGCACCCGCCAACGATGAACGGCCGCGTCGACGAACCGATCGAACGCCGGCGACGGGCACGGCGGAAAAAACGCGTTGATGTGCAGCCGGCCGTTGTGCCGCTGCGGATTCTCGTACCGAAGCTGCCACGCCATGTACCCCAGGTGCGCAATCGGCAGCTTGCCCACGCATTTCAGGAACACGGGCGTCAGCGTGAGCCAGTCGCGCAGCTTCATGATGCTTACTCTTCCCGCAGGTCTTGCCGTAGTCCCACGTAGGCGAGCGTGCAAATGCCGCCCACGAACAGCCCGGCAACGGCGCCGATTAGCACGCCGACGAAAAGGATCGCCCCGCGCAAATCCATGCCTTGCAGATCGCCCGACGTGGCAGGGTGGTAGACAAGCCACATCGAGCCATGGGCCGCCAGCGTGCACGCCACCCCGCACCCGACCGCCACCAGGGTGCCCAGGAACCACACCGCCGCCCCGTGGAGCTTGGGCGGCATTTTCGACAAGACAACCAAGTACAACCTTGCCAGGTAAAAGGCGCTCAGTCCGCCGGCAATCATGCCGACCCACCAGAACTTGTCCGAGTACATCTTGCCGGCGAATGCGCCGAAGCCGCCGCCGGTCAGGGTGACAACGGCGACGACAAAGATCCTCAGCGGCGTAGGAACTTCAATCATGGGCTTCCCTTTCGGTTCGCAGTGCCGGCCTCAGTTTGTTTCCCGCCGCCCCCTCCGCCGCTCCAATTCCTCGAGCCGGCGCCGCAGCCGGGCTTTCTCTTCCTCGACGGACGTGCGGGGACCATCGTCAACAACCGTGTCGTCGGTCAGGTACACGCCGCTGAGCATCGACGTCTTCACGTGGGCATGGTGCATTCGAGCGTCGCGGTATACGATGTGGCAGCGTGATGGTCAATCCTGCAACTGTATCCAGTATAACGAATTCTTGGTCCGTGTCAGTATGTGCGAGTTGTCGGGTGAAAGCCCATGCCGGCGAGTTGGTCCGGTGCTGGGCAACAGCCATTGCTTTTGCAGGCGCCCGTTGGGCTTTCGATTCTTCCGCTGCCGCGATACCGGACCACCGCCTCGCCCAGCACCGAGAAAACATCGGACGACGCCGGCACGTAGCTGATAGCAGCCATGGCTTGCCGGTCCTTCCTCGCCTCGTTGGTCACTCGGCCAACAGGGCGAGAAGCACCG
>CAYPWB010000098.1:0-7965 GCA_964414315.1 uncultured Planctomycetaceae bacterium
CTCGGGCGAAGAGCGTGTGTTCGGCCGCGGCCCAGCCGGTCGTATTCACGCCGGCGAGTTCCCAATCGCCGTTGGCCGGCGCCGTGCCGAGCAGCTCGTCGTCTTCGTCCCACACGCCGTCGCCGTTGGTATCGCGGTAGAAATCGACCAGTTCGACTGCACCGTCCGAGTCGGCAACGCCCTCGGCGGTCAGCGTCAATTCCTCGCCGCGGGTCGCAGGGTCGGGCGCGACCGTGAGGCCGGCCACTTCGGGCACGGCGTTTTCCACCCAAACGGTGGTCTGGATCTCGCGCATGCCCGAGTCGTTGTCCCAAACAAGGGCCGTCAAATCGTGTTCGCCGAGCGCCCAACCGGCGGTGTCGATTCCCGCGAGAATCCAAACACCCCCGCCCGCATCGCCCGGATCACCCTGGTTTACCGTGTCGATGGGCGTCCACTCGCCCTCGAGGTAGCGGAGGAAATCGACGTTCGTCACTTCGCCGTCGGGATCGAACGCGTCGGTGACCGTCAACGTGAGTTCATGGCCTCGGGTAACCGGGTCGGGCGATGCCGTGAGTTCGCCGATGACCGGCAGTGCGTTTTCCACGAGGAGCGTGGTCATTGCCGCCTCGCTCCACGCGCCGTCGTTGTCCTGCGCGCGGGCGAAGAGGGTATGCGTTCCGAGGGCCCAGCCCAGCGTATCGACCTCCGCCAGCGTCCACGCGTCGTCGACTCCGGCCTCGCCGAGCCACTCGTCCTCTTCGTCCCAGAGGCCGTCGCCGTCGGTGTCGCGGTAGAAGTGCACCGCAGCGACCTCGCCGTCGGCATCGGTGGGGCCTCCGGCGGTCAGTGCGATGTCGTCGCCTCGCGTGACCGGGTCGGGAGCCGCGACGAGGCTTTCGATCTCGGGAATCGCGTTGACGATCGTCACCGTGGTTTCCGCCGCCTCGGCGCTCCACGCTCCGTCGGCGTCCTCCGCACGGGCGAAGAAGCGGTGGTCCTGCCGGTCGACGCCCGTCGGGTAAAAATCGCGGTCCGTCGTGTCGATTTGGAACGTCCACACGTCCTCGACCTCGTCGTAGACGCCGGTGCCGAGTGAACGGTAATCGACGTCCTCGACCCACGCATCGCTCCATGTCTCCGAGGCGTCGCGCAAGCTGTGGTGGAAGTGGACCGCGGCCACTTCGCCGTCGGGGTCGTACACGCCTTCGGCCGTGAGGATCAGCACGTCGGGCCGCACGACCGGATCGGGCGCCGCCGCGAGGCCCGCGACCTCGGGTAGCGCATTCTCCACGATCGCGACGTCCGACACGGTGTTGCTCCAGCCGTCGTCGTCGTCCTGCGCGCGAGCGAAGAATCGGTGCTCCTGCGGGTCGATGCCCGCGGGATAGGACTCGCGATCGGTCGGGTCGATTTCGAACGTCCAGACGTCCTCGCCCTCGTCGTAGACGCCCGTGCCGAGCCGGCGGTAATCGACGTCCTCGACCCACGCGTCGCTCCACGGCTCCGAGGCGTCGCGCAGGCTGTGGTAGAAGTGCACGGCGGCGACTTCGCCGTCGGGGTCGTGGGCGCCGTCGGCGGTCAAAATCAGCGAGCCGGGCCGCGTTACCTGGTCCGGATCGACCGAAAGTCCGCCGAGGGTCGGGGTGATGTTCTCGACCCAAACGGTGGTCTGGCGCTCGGTCCAGTCCCAGTCGTTGTCCCACACCATGACCATAATGCTGTGCGCGCCGGCATCCCAGGTCGCGGTGTCGATGCCCGTCAGGCTCCACACCCCGCCGCCCAGGTCGCCGGCATCGCCCTGGTTGACGGTGTCGATGAGCGACCAGCCCGAATCTTCGTGCCACCGGAGGAAGTCGACCAGGGCCACTTCGCCGTCGGGATCGAAAACGCCGGTGGCCGTGAGGGTCAGCGCGTCGCCTCGGAGGACCGGGTCGGGCGTGGCGATGAGGTCGCCCGCCACCGGCGCGGCGTTCTGTACGACTACCACGGCCGATAAGGCGTCGCTCCAGTCGCCGTCGTCGTCTTGGGCCCGGGCGAACAGGGTGTTCTCGCCCAGCGTCCAGCCGGCCGTGGTTACACCGGCCAGCACCCAGTCGCCGTTGGCCTCGACCGTGCCGAGCAGTTCGTCGTCCTCATCCCACACGCCGTCTTCGTCGGTGTCGCGATAGAAGCCCACGCGGTCGACCGCGCCGTCAGCGTCCACCACCCCTTCGGCGGTCAAGGTCAGGTCGTGGCCGCGCGTGACGGGATCGGGCGAAACGAGAAGCCCGCCCACCTCCGGAGGGATGTTCTCCACAACCACCGTGGCTGAAACCGGGTCGCTCCACACGCCGTCGTCGTCCTGCGCCCGGGCGAACAGCGTATGTTCGGCCGCGGCCCACCCGGACGTGCCCACGCCGGCAAGTTCCCAGACACCGGGGCCCGAAGACGCACCGAGCAGTTCGTCATCCTCGTCCCAGAGGCCGTCGTCGTTGGTGTCGCGGTAGAAGTTCACCAGCACCACGGCGCCGTCCGGGTCGGAAACGCCCGCGGCAGTCAGCGTGAGGTCGTCGCCCCGCGTGACGGGGTCGGGCACGATCAGGAGGTCGTCGATGAACGGGACGATGCTTTCCACGGTTACCGTGGCCAGGGCCTCGGCGCTCCAGTCGGCGTCGTTATCCTGCGCGCGGGCGAAAAGGACGTTTTCGCCTACGTCCCAGCCCGCCGTGCTCACGCTGTTGAGCACCCAGTCGCCGTTGGCCTCGACCGTGCCGAGCCATTGGTCGGTGGGGTCCCACACGCCGTCACCGTTGGTGTCGCGATAGAAACTGACGCGCTCCACGAACCCGTCCAGGTCGGTCACGCCTTCGGCGGTCAGGGTAATGTCGTCGCCTCGCGTAACCAGGTCGGGCGCGGCGGTCAGCAGGTCGACGACCGGCAGGGCATTCGCCACCTCGACGGTCGTCGAGGCCTCCATGCTCCACGCCGCATCGTCGTCGAGGGCACGCGCGAACAGGCGGTGCTCGCCCGCGGCCCAGTCGGAGGTGTCGAGGCCGGCCAGCACCCAGTCGCCGTTGGCGTCGACCGTGCCGAGCAGTTCGTCTCCCTCATTCCAGATGCCGTCGCCGTTGCTGTCGCGATAGAAACCGACCTGGACCACGTTCCCGTCCGCGTCGCCGACCCCTTCGGCCGTCAAGGTCAGTTCATCGCCGCGAGGCACCGGGTCGGGCGCTGCAATGAGCGTCGTCACCACCGGCGCGACATTCTCCACGGTAACCGCCGCGCTTACCTCTTCGCTCCAACCGCCGTCGTTGTCTTGCGCCCGGGCGAACAGCGTCTGCTCGCCCGCCTCCCAGCCGGCCGTCGCCACGCCGGTCAGTTCCCAGTCGCCGCCGGCCGGCGCGGTGCCGAGCCACTCGTCGTCCTCGTCCCAAATACCGTCGTCGTTGGCGTCGCGATAGAAGTCGACGCGGACCACCTCGCCGTCCTGGTCGCTCACGCCGTCGGCGGTCAAGGTCAGATCGTCGCCCCGCGTTACGGGATCGGGGGCTACGGTGAGGGTTGTCACCTCGGGGACGATATTGACCACGGTGGCCGTGGCCAGGGCAGGGCGGCTTCGGGCGCCATCGTTGTCCTGCGCCCGGGCGAACAGCGTGTAGTCGCCCAATTCCCAGCCGGTGGTATCGATGCCCGCCAACGTCCAAACGCCGCCGCCTTCATCGCCGGGGTCGCCTTCGCGCACCGAGCCGATCCACGACCAGCCGTACACCTCGTGCCACCGAAGGAAGTCGACCTGCACGACGGAGCCGTCGGGATCGACCACGCCGGAGGCCGTCATGCTCAGCGCTTCGCCGCGCGTCAGCGGGTCGGGGGCGGCCGTCAGGTTGGCGATGACCGGCAACGCGTTGTCCGAAGCGTAGGTGAGCTTCGCCACAAAGGCGTCCGACGCGCCCTGATGGTCCTGCTCAAAACTCCCGGGCGTGGCCAGGCCGGCCGACGGAGTCCAGCCCGTCACGTAGGCGTTGCCCGAGGCGTCCAACGCAATGCCTTCGGCGTAATCGGCGCCGCTTCCGCCCAAATAGGTGGCATACAGGAGGCTGGTGCCGCTGAAATCGAGCTTCGCGACGAGGGCGTCGCGGTCGCCGCCGCCTCGGACCGTTTGGTGTGCGTCCGGGGTGGCCAGGCCGTCCGACGCCGTGGCCCCGACGAGGTGTGCGTTGCCGGCGCTATCGATCGCAATGTGGTTGGCGTAGTCGTCGCCGACGCCGCCCAGGTAGGTCCAATACACGAGGCTCTCCCCGGCCGGGTCGAGCTTCGCCGCGAAGGCGTCGGCGCCGCCGCCAAGCGAGCCCTGGTAGGCCCCCGCCGTGGCCAAACCATCGGACCGGACCGAGCCGGTCACGTAGGCGTTGCCGTCGTCGTCCACGCCGATGCCGTAGCCGTAATCGGATTGGCCACCGCCCAGGTAGGTAAAGTATTCGAGACTGCTGCCGTCTGCATTGAACTTCGCCGCAAAGGCGTCGGTCGAGCCGCCGTGCGTTTCCTGATAGGCTCCGCCGGTAGCCAAGTCGGTGGAGTTGGCGTAGCCCGTGACATAGGCGTTTCCCGATGCGTCGATCGCGACGCCTCTTCCGGAATCGCTCCCGCTTCCGCCCAAATAGCTGTAGTACGCAAGGCTGCCGGCGGCATCGAATTTCGCCACGAAGGCGTGGTCCGAGCCGTCGTGATTCTCTTGATGGGCTCCTGCGGTTGCCAGGTTCTGCGACTTGGTGATGCCGGTCAGGTACGCACTGCCGGAAGCGTCCACGGCGATGCCGTAGCCCTCGTCGTCGGCACTGCCGCCCAGGTAAGTGAAGTATTCCAGAGCGCTGCCGTCGGGGCCGAGCTTGGCGAGGAAGGCGTCTTTCAAGCCGCCGTGCTCGGGCTGATGGGTGCCGTCGGCGGCCATGTCGTCCGAACTGGTTTTTCCGGTAACGTACACGTTGCCGGAGGCATCGACCGCGATATCGTGCCCCACGTCGTCGCTGGCTCCGCCCAGGTAGGTGAAATACTCCAGCGTGCTGCCGTCGGCGCCGAACTTGGCGACGAACGCATCGTTCAATCCTTGCTGCGCAGCCTGGTAAACGCCCGGCGTGGCCAGGCCGGACGAGACGGTGTAGCCGGTCACATAGGCACTGCCGGACGCATCGACCGCAACCGCGCGTCCGCCGTCCTCGCCGCTCCCGCCCAGGTAGGTGAGCCACGCGAGGTTCGGGTCAATGACCAGCGGCGCCTCGGCGTCGTAGGACCCGGTAACGGCGAACGAGTACGTAAGCGGATCGATCAGTTCGAACCGGCCGGTCACCTCGACCTCCTGCCCGTCGATCACCTGGTAGATGTAGGGCGCGTCGTCGGTGAGCATGCCCCAATCGCCGCCCAGGTCGACCACCAGGGAACCGTCGTCGGCGAGTGACAGGCCGCTGATGCCGTCGTAGCGGACGGCAATCTGCGACCAGTTTGCCCCGGGCGCGACGTGGAACTCGTACTTCATGCTGCTGTGAAGGCCCCGGGCATGCAGGTCGACGCCGTCGTACAGGCCCCCGTACGCCACGCCCTCGTAGCCGGGCACGTCGCTCCGCCGGTTCGCCTCCGGCCCGACGAGGTAATTGAACACGGCCCCGGACGGCTCCAGCCCGACGGGCGTTGCCGCGCCCGCGCCCACAAACGCCGCCGAGAACTGCAACACGTCGGTCACGTAGGCTTCCGAGCCAAGCGGCGTTTCCGGCCGGTCGGGCAGAAGTTCACCGGCCGGGTCTTCTTCCACGCCCTCGGCCAACTCGCGGCGGAACACCTCGAACATCACGCCCGAGTCGGTCATCGCCACGTTCGCGCCGTCGCCCTGGTGCAGGAAACGCACCTGTTCGTCGGCCCACTGGCCCTGGTTTTCCACGAACAGCGCGGGAGCGGCGCCGAACAGGTCGACTTGCGGTCCGAGGATCGAAAGCACCCGCCGGTCCTCCAGCGGCTCGAATGCGATATGGCGGTGATAGTCGCACTTGCGACCGGTTTGTTCCCGACGATTGGGCCGACGGGTCCGACGGCGCGCACCAACTCCGAACAGCGAACCGAACATGGTGTTTCCTCCCCGAGTAGAATTGGGCCTCGCTAGACTCGCACGTGGGCCGACCTGGATGCCTGTTCCGCGCTACGACGACGCAAGAGCATGGTGGCAGCGCCTGCGCAGCTAGCCCAAATATACCAACCTCAAAAGTAGCAACAACCCCCGTTACCGGAAAACCGTACGAAATCCATTAGCCCGAGAGCGGGGTGCACTTTATTGCCTTACTCCAGCCCCAGGCTCCGGTGGTAGGCGGCTTTCTGCCGGTCGAGGCCGAGGGCTTCGGTCGTGGCACGCCAGCTTGCGGCGGCGGCGGTGAGCGCATCCTGCGGGCCGGCTTCGCCGCGAACGGCTGCATGCACGGCGCGGTCGAGGGCCGCAAGGTACGCGTTTCGGCCGGGAAGACGCAGGGCGAAAACCTCATGGCGACGGCCCAGCGCGGCCTCGGTTGCCACGGCGTACTGCGCGGCCGCATCCGGCGATGCGAGCGGCTCGACCCACACGCCGGGCGTCGAAAGATGCCCGCGGCGGAACAGCGTGGTGGCCGGGCTTCGCGCGCAAACGGTCGGGCTCCAGTCGGGGCCGGAAAGCCACGCGAGCAATTCCTGCGCGGCGCCGGCGTGCTCGGCGTTGCGGGCGACCATGCCCAACCGGCCGGCGACGGCCAGCAGCGGCACGTGCAGACATTCGTCTTCCGCCCGCTCGTCCCACCGGGCGCGCCCGACGTGATACACCTCGGCCGAGCCGGGCAACTCGGCAAAGCCCACGTCGAAGGGAGCCTCGGCCGGCAAATCGTCGGCCGCGGCCGTGGGCCAACTGAGCGCCAGGCCGGCTTTGCCCGACCAGAACGCCTGCCGCACGCCCGCCGGATCGAGTTCCAACGACTCCGCCGCCCCGAGCTGCGCCGCTTCGACCAGTTCCTCCAGCGCGCGAACGAACGGCGGGCCGTCGATGAGCGGATCCATGGTCCGCATGTCGAACCAGACCGAGTAGTTCTCCCGATGCTTCGCGTACGGCGCCGCCCGGGCCAAGAGCACGAGCCCGGCCCAACCCGGCCCCAGCGGCTCCAGCGCGCCGTGCCACGGCTTCACGCCGGGGTTCGCCTCGGCCATCAGGCGGGCGAGCGCCTGGTACTCGTCCCAGGTGCGCGGCGGCTGCCGGTCGAGTTGCTTGAGCAGATCGGCCCGGAAGTAGCACACAAAGACGGGCGAGCCGAAGGGGACGGCCATCGCCGTCGAGCCCCACACGGCCTCGCCGCGGCGTAGCGCTTCGAACACAGCCGGCGGCGGGTCGGGCTGTCCGCGGATACTATCGGCGGCGGGCGCGCGGGCGGAAACCTCGGCAATCCAACCGCGCTCGGCGAACGGACCCAGCAAGGCCGACGGCACCACGACCGCGTCACCCGGCAGCGATTCGGCCGCCAGAACCTCCTCGGCGGTGAACTCGACGACCGAGAACCGGCCGCCGGTTTGCGCGTTCCATTCACCCCGCAGCCGCTCGGCCGCGCGGCCCATCGTCGGATCGTCGACCACGGCCAACTGGACCTCGGTGCCCGCCAGCGGCGGTGCGGTAGGCTCGGACCCATCGGGCTGCGTGGCAGGACAGCCGGCAAGCAGGAGCAGCGCCAGTGCCGTTGCAAGCGGGCCGGCCGAGCGACATGGGGTCATGCCGTGCCGTGTTGAGCAAATGCGTTGCATACCGACTCCGTAGTGCGGGGTGTAGGGCGGTCAGCGACGATCCAAAGAAGTCCGGGTCCAGATCCCCTCTCCCTCCGGGCGAGGGTTGATCCATGTCCCCTCTCCCTCTGGGCGAGGGTTGATCCACATCCCCTCTCCCTCTGGGAGAGGGGCAGGGTGAGGGCGATCGGCCATGGCCTTGCCCTTGACTAATCTTACTCAAATGCCGAA
>CAYPWB010000098.1:8065-9387 GCA_964414315.1 uncultured Planctomycetaceae bacterium
TCATTGCCCGGCATCCGCCTCGGCGGTGCGAATGTCGCGCTGCAATTCTTCCAGTTCGCGAATAAGGCGGTAGTCACGCGTTGCCCGGGCACCGGCCATCACCACGCGCATCGCCTGGTTTGCGGCGGCGAAGTTCTTGGCGGCAACGGCCGATTTCAACACGTCTTTCGATTGCTGGAAGAGGGCAGCACGATGCGGAATGGAATAATCGGAACGCCAGGCCGTGGCCATGGTTTCGGCCTGCAGGTAGAGGGCGTTCACCTCGAAGTGCCTGGCCAGCCGTTCGACCGCCTGCTCGATGAGCTGCGGATCGCCCACTCGGCCCGCCTGCTCGCGGGCCAGCTCGAAATAGGCGTAGCGACGTTGCGGGGCGTCCGCCGACTTTTCCCCCATTTCCAAAAGCTCTTGGGTGAGCGCGCTGCGTTTCTCCGGGCTGTCGGCCTCTTGGAGATCGCTTTGCAGATCCGCTCGCAGTTGATCGGTTGCCTGGGCGAGGGCCTTGGCGTTCGGCACGGGAGCTTTGGCCGGAGGAGGCGCGGGCGGTTCCGGTTCCGGCGCGGTGGACTCCGGCGGGGAAGCCTCTCCGTCGTTGGAAGCCTCCGGCTCGGTCGGCTTGGGTGTTTCGGCCGGGCTTGCCGGACCGTCCGAGTCGGTGGCCGGCGGCTTCGACGCTTCCTGCTTCTCCTCCGCCTCGGCACGCGCCAGCAGGTCGGCCAGCGTGGCCGGCCCGCGGGGCCGCTGCGCGGCGGTCGGACGCATCGGATCGCGCGTCCGCGAGGGCTGCCGCGCGGGGCGTCGCGAGGACGGGCGCGAAGCGGACGGCCGGCGCTGCGTACCTCCGCCCGACGCCCGATCGTTCCGGGAGGCTGTTCGGTTGGGTTTCGGTTCCGGCCCCTGGGCCAGCACAACAATCAGGGCAATTCCCAACGCAACCGCAACGCCCCCGGCAATGCACCAGGTAGCCAATGCCGCGCGCGAAGGCTTCCCCGCCGCGCGCGAGGGCTTCCCCTGCGCCGGGCTGCCCTGCCGCGTTGCGCCCTGCCGCGCTGAAGCGGTCGAGCCGGACCGGCCGGCCCGGTCGGGCGATGTCACAACCGGTGCGATGACTACCGGGCCCTCCACGGCCTCGGGCTGGGGGGAGCTTTCGACGGCCGGCCCAACGACCGGCAAATCAGCCTCCTCTGATTTCGGGAGCGATTCCGCAGCCGGCTCGGATGTCGGTTCGGACGCCGCAACCGCTTTGGCCCGAGGAACCGCCTTCTCGTCCGCCACGGCATCGGTTGGGGGAACCGCTTTAGCGCGAGGAACCGCCTTGTCGTCGC
>CAYPWB010000098.1:9487-16874 GCA_964414315.1 uncultured Planctomycetaceae bacterium
GCCACGGCATCGGTTGGGGGAACCGCTTTAGCGCGAGGAACCGCCTTGTCGTCGCGAACCGTATCGGCGGCTGAGGCTTCGGGGCCCTCCGATTTCGGCGTCGATTCCGGCGGCCGTTCCGAGCGGTCAACCGCCTTGGCCCGAGGAACCGCCTTCTTGCCCGCAGCGGCATCGGTGGGAGGAACCGCTTTGGCCACTGGAACGGCGTCAGGCTCGGAATCTGCTTCGGCCACCGGCGGAACCGCGAGACTGGGCGGCTCGCGCCATTGCCGATCGTACGCCGCGCGTTGGTCGGGATCTTGGAGCGTATCGCGGGCGACGCATATTTCCTGGCGCAGCCGTTCGACTTCCTCCGGCCGCTTTCCCTGGGAAAGAACGCGAACGCGATCCACGCAGGACGCCGCGGCGTACTGGATCGTGGCCGGGTCGCTCTCGAAGCGTTTCAGCCCCAGCAGGCGATAATGATCCGGAGGCTGTTCGGCCGGCGGTATTCCCAGCCACTCGTGATATGGATCGAACGATTCCTTCATAAGGCGGCTGCCTTGGGCTCGGCGTCGGGAGGTGCCCGAACCGTCCCGCGCGCTCAGGCAAGAATTGCTGACTATCCCCTATCCTACGCACCCGGGGCAACGCCTGCAAGAACTCCAGGCAGGAACGCGACCCTTCGAGAGGGGGGCAAAGGGTGTTGGCGCAAGAAAAGCCCGGGGCAGTTTCTCTCGTTATTGTTCACAAGTCGGAGTCGTACCAAGGGCCACCGGCGGGCTTGTCCCGCCAGGAGCCGTGGTCAGTGAGCTAGACGAGCCCGAGACGCACGAGTTATCTCCCCTGCACGCTGCCGCCGCCTCCCGCGGCGGCAGCGTGCAGGGGAGTTGGGAAACCTGGGTGCCGACTGTAGCCCCACTGACCACCTTTCCGGCCGGGCAAGCCGGCCGGTGACGGCCCAAATTTATGTACAACAACGAGGGCAGAAATCCTCTCCCGGCCGAACACTTGTATCGCACTCTTGTCCGACATGCGCGCGATGGGTTACAATCCTGCCTTACGCTCGCGTTACGGTTCTTCCCGCCCTCTCGTAAAGGATGCAAGCAAGATGAGCGCGTTTTTGGGCATCGATATCGGCACTTCCGGCACGAAGACGCTGGCAGTCGACGCCGAGGGCCAAATCCTGGCCGCGGCGATGGAAACCTACCCCTGCTACGTCCCCAAGCCCCTCTGGAGTGAGCAGGACCCCAACGACTGGTGGGAGGCCACGGTCAAGTCGGTCCGACAAGTGATGCGCAAGGCGCGGCTGAAGGCCGCCGACGTGAAGGCCATCGGGCTTTCCGGGCAGATGCACGGCTCGGTCTTTCTCGACAAGGACAACCAGGTCGTCCGCCGGGCCATTCTGTGGAACGACCAGCGCACCGCCGCCGAGTGCGAGGAGATCGAGCAGCGGGCGGGCGGGCGGAAGAAGCTCATCGAAATGGTGGCCAATCCGGCGCTCACCGGTTTCACCGCCCCGAAAATCCTCTGGCTGCGCAACAAGGAACCCAAGAACTTCGCCAAAACGCGGAAGATCCTCCTGCCGAAGGACGAAATCCGCCGCCGCTTGACCGGCGAGTACGCCACGGAAGTGAGCGACGCCAGCGGCATGCTCCTGCTCGACGTGGCCAAACGGAATTGGTCGAAGGAACTCCTTTCACGGCTCGAACTCGACGCCGACCTGTTCGGCCAAGTGTACGAGTCGGAGCAGGTGACCGGCAATCTCACGCCGGAGGCCGCTCGGCTGCTGGGCCTTTCGACCGAGTGCGTCGTGGTGGGCGGGGCGGGCGACTGCGCCGCCGGGGCCGTGGGCAACGGCATTGTCGAACGCGGCGTGCTTTCGACCTCCATCGGCACCTCGGGCGTCATGTTCGTCCACAGCGACGAAGTGAAGATCGACCCGGAGGGACGTATTCACACCTTCTGCCACGCGGTGCACGGCAAGTGGCACATGATGGGCGTGACCCTGGCCGCCGGCGGCTCCTTCCAGTGGTTCCGCAACGAACTGTGCAAGGCCGACATTGCGTTGGCCAAACGCCAGAAGCGCGACGTGTACGACCTGCTCACCGAGGAGGCCGCCGCCACGCCCAAGGGGGCCGAAGGCCTGCTGTTCCTCCCCTACCTTTCCGGCGAACGCACGCCGCACGCCGATCCCGACGCCCGCGGCTGCTTCGTCGGCCTGACGATGGCCCACACGCGCGGGCACGTCATTCGTTCCATCATGGAAGGCGTGGCCTACTCGATGCGCGACAGTTTGGAGATTTTCGAGCAGTTGGGCGTGCCCATCCGGCAGATTCGCGCCTCCGGCGGCGGCTCGCGCAGCCCGCAGTGGCGGCAGATTCAGGCCGACGTGTTCGGCCGCAAGGTGGTTACGATCAACAGCGAGGAGGGGCCGGCCTACGGCGTGGCCTTGCTGGCGGCGGTCGGGGCCGGGGCGTTCAAGGACGTTCGCGAGGCGTGCAAGGCCACCATCCGCGTGGTTAGCGAAACCGCGTGCGACCGGAAGGCGAAACGCTACTACGATCGCGCCTTTCCCGTGTACCAGCAGCTTTATCGCTCACTCAAGGACGATTTCAAGGCGATTGCGGCCCTCGAACGGTGACAACGACCGTGAGCACCCAATCCGAATCGTCCCCCGCGTGGCCTTACCTGGAAACGGCCCTGGTGTTCCTGGTGTTCTTCCTCCAGGGCTCCTGGCCCGTGCCCGAGGTCAATGAGCCTTACTACCTGGGCAAGGCCATCCATTACTGGAACCCGGAGTGGGCGGCCGGCGACTTCTTCCTCGAATCGCCCGACGCCCACCAGGCGTTCTACTTCACCTTCGGCTGGCTGTCGCTGTGGCTTCCGCCGCTCATGTTCGCATGGGCGGGCCGGCTGGTCACCTGGGGGCTGCTCGCCTGGTCGTGGCGGCGGCTGAGCGTAGCCCTGCTGCCGCGGCCCGGTTGGGCCGTGCTCACCGCCGCCCTGTTCGTGTGCCTGATGGAACGTTTCCACATGGCCGGCGAATGGGTCGTCGGCGGCGTGGAAGGCAAGAGCTTCGCCTATGCCTTCGTGCTGCTGGGGCTCGAGGCCCTCGTGCGTGCGCGGTGGAACCGGTGCTTCATCCTGCTGGGCATCGCGTCGTCGCTCCACGTGCTGGTGGGCGGATGGTCGGTGCTGGCCGCGGGGGCCGCGTGGTGGGGCTCGGCCGCCAAACGCCCGAACCTGCGTAGTATCCTCCCCGGGCTGGTCGCCGGCGGCCTGCTCGCCCTGCCCGGGCTGATCCCCGTCCTGCTGCTCGACTGGGGCACCGACCGTGCCACGCTCCGCCTCGCCTACGAAATTTACGTGTACGTTCGTCTGGGGCACCATCTGGCCATTTCGCTCATCCCGTGGCAGTTCATCCTGCGATTCGCGGCGCTGACAGTCGTTTGGCTCGTCCTGTGGCGGTTCACGCGTAACCGACTGAGCGACGGCTTCGCCCGATTGAACTGGTTCGTGCTGGCCGCGGTGGGGGTGGCGGTGATCGGCGCCCTGCTGACGCCGCTCGAGTGGTACGACCGCGGGCTGGCCGCCGCGCTGCTGCGTTTCTACTGGTATCGGCTGTCCGACTTCGCCGTGCCGATGGGTGTGGCGCTGGTGGGGCCGGCCGCTATTGCCGAGTTGTGGCAGCGTCGACCCGTGGCGGCGCGGCGGTGGTTCGTGGCGGCCGCCGCTCTGGCCGTGTTGCATCTGGGCGGCCATGCCATCCATCGGCCGGTGCCGCAGCCGCCGCGTGCGTTCCGCATGTCGCGGCAGCCGCACATTTTCGAGCGATACCGCGACGATTACCTGGCTTGGCGCCGCGTGTGCGATTTCGTCGCCGAATCGCCCGAAATTGAGCCCGAAGCCCTGTTCCTTACCGACCGGCTTTCGCAAACGTTCACGTGGTATTCCGCTCGGCCCGAGGTGGCCAACTGGAAAGAAATCCCGCAGGACGCAAAGGGCCTGGTCGAATGGTGGCGGCGGATGCAGAACATGCACGCCACCCGAGGTGCCGTGCCGGGCGAGTTCTGGTACCGCTCGCTTTCCGAGCAGACGGCCGAACGCCTCCGCCGGCTTGGCAGCCAGTACAATGCCCGATATGCTGTCACCTTCGCCCGCCCCGGGCTCGACCTGCCGATCGTTTACCGCAATCCGGTTTACGCGGTGTACCGATTGGACGAATGACCGGCGTTGGTGTCGATGCTTTTTTCGTGCATGTTGGAGTTCACGCTTTAGCGTGCAAATCAAGCAAGACCCAATGCAACACGCTAAAGCGTGAACTCCAACAGCACATGAATACGCCCGGGCCACGGAACCACCTACCCGAATGAAACAACCCATGGCCGATATCCGCGCGGTCGTCTTCGATATGGACGGCCTGATGTTCAACACCGAGGAAGTTTACACCCAGGTCGGTTCGCGCCTGCTGCGCCGGCGGGGGCACGAGTTCACGCCGGAAATCAAGAACCTGATGATGGGCCTGCAAGCCCACCAGGGCTTTGAGCTGGTCATCGCCCACCTCGGCCTTTCCGATACGGTGGAAGGCATCATCGAGGAATCGGACCGGGAGTACCTGGCCATTGTCGAGCAGACGATCCGGCCCATGCCCGGCCTGATGGAATTGCTCGACGCGTTGGAGGCGGCCGGCGTGCCCAAGGCCATTGCCACGAGCACGTCGCTTCGGCTGGCTACGGCGAACCTGGAGCCGTTCGACTTGCAGCGACGGTTTGCGTTCGTACTCACCGCCGAAGACATCCGGCAGGGGAAGCCGCATCCGGAAATCTATCAGACGTCGGCCGCCCGGTTGGGCGTCGCTCCTGCCAAGATGCTCGTGCTGGAGGATAGCCAGAACGGCTGTCGCTCGGCCGCCGCAGCCGGGGCGTTTACCGTGGCCGTGCCGGCCGACCACAGCCGGGAACACGACTTCTCCGGCGCCTCGCTGGTCGTCGACAGCCTTGCCGACGCCCGGCTATATGCGGCCCTTGGGGTGCCTCCGCAAGCGGGGCAGGCTGGGTAATGCAGTGCCTGAGCGGGATCGGAAGTGTGTGCCACTGGCTATGCCAGTGCCTGAGGGACGTTGAGCCGCTGTGTGTTGGACGGCTCCGAAGGCTCGCACGGTCGGTTTCTTGACAGGCCGATGTCCACTCCCCCTTCGGCACTGGCATAGCCAGTGGCACACTCTGTCCACTCCCCCTTCGGCACTGGCATAGCCAGTGGCACACTCAGGGCGGCCACGCCCCGTTTGCACTCCACTCCACTTGGCATGAACGTAAGGTGCGTCGTGCACCCGGGCGAAGCTTATCGCGCACGCGCCCTTGACCGTAACGGCCGGAAAGTGATACACTGGCTTCGATATTTGAGACGCTGCGCGCAAAACGCGGGAACCGCCCGTCGGACGAGGCGATACGGTTCGCGGAGACAAACGGAATAGATCCAGTTTGTGCAAAGCACCCGGAGGGCCGTTCCGGCAAATCGGACTTGTCCCGTTTTTCCCCGCAGCAAGTTTCTTGGACGGATCAGGGAGGCATCGGATGCTCGGAACACTGGGAATCGTTCAGGCTTGTCACGTGCTGGGCGAGCCGAGTTGTCATTTGCGCCGGCGGCTGGGCGGGCGGCCGCTCTTGGAGTGGGTGATCCGCCGCGTGACCGACTGCACCCGCCTCGACGGCGTCATCGTCGTGGCGTGCGATGCACCCGAGCACCGGTTCGTTGCCGACCTGGTGCCGCTCGACGTGCCTGTCTTCTTCGGAAGCCGCACCGACCCGCTCGAACGCTTCGCCCGGGCCTTGGAGGAGTATCCGGCCCAGTCGATCGTTCGCGTTCGGGGCGACAACCCGTTCATCGATCCGGTGCTCATCGACCGGCTGGTGCGGACGGCCGAGGAGCACCCGGAGTGCGACTACGTCAGCTACATGTCGGCCGACGGCCGGCCGGCTATTCTGTCGCCGGTGGGTGTGTACGCCGAATGGGTTCGCGTGGGTGCATTGCGGAAAGCGGCCCGCGCGGCGAAAGACCCGGCCGACCGGACCCACGTGACGCGATATATCTACTCCCACCCGGAACGGTTTCAGCTTCGGCTGATTCCCGCCCCCCCGGAGATCGACCGCGACGACGTGCGGTTGACCGTCGGCGGCGAGGAGGATTGGGAGCACGCCCTGGCGATTTACGATGCGCTGGGGCCGGACGGCTTGGACTGGCAACGGATTGCCGGCCTGCTCGACCACCAGCCCGTGCTGCGCAGCCGAATGGCCGCGCTGAACCGCGTGAGCGCGGGCACGTAGGGACTGTTCGAAAACTCCCCTCTCCCTTTGGGAGAGGGGTCGGGGGTGAGGGTTTGGGGAATTGGAGTAAGACCCCCCCCTCACCCTAACCCTCTCCCGGAGGGAGAGGGGATGTGGAGCCGAACCTTGCCGGACAGCCCCTTGGGGCGCGGGGGTCGGGCGAACCCGCGAAAGGATTCGAAGACGATGAGCAGGATGCTCCATGGCGCCGACCATCGGCATGTGACCATTTCCCTCGCCGGGCACTCGCGCGTTGACGCAGCGCCGCACCCCTGTTTACCCCGGGCCGTTCGCGGCTTGTTGTTCGATTTCGGCGGCGTGCTGTACGACGACACCGTCTGGCGCCGTTGGCTGCTGCGATTGCTCTCGCACGTGGGGCTCCACACCCATTACAGCAGCTTCTATTGCGTGTGGGACCGCGATTTCGCCGCCGACGTGTACTGCGGGCGACGCCCGTTCTGCGATGCCTTCGCGGCTTACTTGCGTTCGGCGGGGCTTCCGCGCGGGCTGATCGACGAAGTGATGGCCGCGTGCCGGGGGCTGCGGCGCGAGCTGGACGAAAGCATCCGGCCGCTGCCTGGCGTGCGGTGTACGCTGGCCCGCCTCGCTCGAATGAATCTCGCGCTCGGAGTCCTCAGCGACAGCGAGTTGCCCGCCGAGCGTCTGGAGGCCCGTTTGGAAGGATTCGCGCCCCGGCAGACGTTCCGTGCGGTGGTTTCGTCGTTCGACCTTGGCCGCACCAAGCCCGACCCGGTATGCTACCGCGAGGCCGTCGCACAGATGTCGCTTTGCCCGCAGGAAGTGGCGTTCGTGGGCCACGAAACGGCCGAGTTGGCCGGTGCCCGCGCGGTGGGCATGCCCACGATCGCCTTCAACGGCAGCCCGCACGCCGAAGCCGATATTTACCTCGACCGGTTCGACCAGCTTGCCGAGGTGGTTTCGCTGCAACGCCCGCTTGCCGCCGCAGGCTAAGGGCCCGCGAATCAATAACTGGCCGATTTGGACGGGCTGCGGCTACGGCTGCGCGGCGTCAGGCTGCATCGACGTATAGGCAATATGTCTGCTTCGCCTTCCTTCGCAGC
>CAYPWB010000099.1:0-16870 GCA_964414315.1 uncultured Planctomycetaceae bacterium
AATGCAAAAATACCGCGACAGCGGCCCTGCGGAGCGGCGAGCAGGGCGCCGTAGGTGACCGTGGGGGCGGTCGTGGTGGCCGCATAGACGTCCGCGGCGGTGACCACGCCGACCGAGGCGGCGGTCAGGGGGTTGGCGTCGCCGCTCGACTCCGCCCACGACCATCCGCCATCGGCGGCCATGCGGATGGCGTATTCGTCGGTCCCGTCGCTGAACACGAGCAGGGCGGATTGCGTGGCGCCGGCGGCCAGCATTTCCAGGTCGGCCGCGTCGAAGGTCACGCCGTATTGCGTCCGCGGGGCGATCGTGCAATCGATGTCGTGGGGCCCGGAGCCGGCGGCCTCGGGGAAGTTGTCGCCCGCCCCGCCGGAAACGGTGATGTCGTCGCCGTCGACGCTGTCCACGTCGCAGCCGTAGCGGTAGCCGCCGTCGAAGAAGACGGCGACCTTGTCCTCGGTCGTGATGTCATGGTCGACGGCCTCGATCGTGGCCTCCGTGGCGGAGGTCCGCAGGACGATCGTCGCCGACTGCGCGGGCAGGACCGCCGGGGTGGCGTCGGGTCCGAGAACGGCCCCGTCCTGATGGTTGCCCGTCTCGGTCACTTCCGTGACGATCGAGAGGCCGGCGATGGCCGTAACGGTGGAATGTTTGGCTTCAAGGGTCATGTTGGGAGCCGGGAGTTGGGAGTTGGGAGTTGGGAGAACGCTTTACCGGATTGGTAAACTAGACCCAGGACGGGTTGCGGAAGTCGGTGCACAGGGCCAGGGTGACCGAGACGGTCAGGTCGCCCTCGGCCGGCTCCTCGCGCGAGAAGCTTTCGATCACGAAATCGGCCACCAGGCCGTGGCCGGCGTCGTCGAGGATGGCCAGGGCGATGATCTTTTCGTTCTTGGCCGAGGCGAAGTTCGCGGCCTTGATGGCCAGGAAACCCGCGTCGGTCGGGTCGTAGAGCAGTTGGACGTCGACGTTGAACGTCTGGGTCGTGACCGTCTTGCCCTTCCACCGGATGCCCCGGCGGATGCGCTCGATCGTGTCGTTGTCGCCGGAAAGGGTCACGTCCTGGACGTTTTCGAGGACCGTGGCCGGCGTGGTGTTGCGGGTGCCGTATTTCAGGACGGCGTCGAGGCCGATGCAGAAGCCCATGGGAAACCTCGGGAGTTGGGAGTTGGAAGCTGGGAGTTCGAAGCTGGGAGTTCGAAGCTGGGAGTTGGAAGCTGGGGGACTAGCGGAGGGAGTCGGACCAGAAGCGGGACAGGCGGGGGCGGAGCTTTTCCAGCGCGGGCCGCATGAAGGGCCGCTCCGGGTACATCTGGTCGCGGTAGCGGCCGCCGTGTTCGTGGGCGGAGCCCGATTCGCCGACGAACTTCGCGCTCGGGCCGACGATGGCCGAGTCCGCGTCCGCGTCGAACAGGATCGAACGCCGCAGTTGGCCGCGTTTGGTCTTGGGCGGCTTGCCCGGCGCGGCCGGTTTGCCCCGCTTCGACCGCTTGCGGATCGACCGGCGGGCGTCCAGTCGGAGCACGGCCGCGGCGTGGCGGAGGCTGGTGAGGTTGGCCTTCTTGGCGGCTTTCCGGACGCGGCCGGGCGTCATCTTGCGGCGGGTCTTCACTCGCACGACGGTCATTCGGTCACCTCGTACACGGCGTGGAAGAGGCCGAAGAAGACGCGGCGGTCGCGCAGGTGGCCGGGCGACGGGGCGGCGATCAGGTCGTTGCGTCGCCACTTGGCCGTGGGCAGCGCGGTCAGCTTCCGTTGCCGGAGCCCCTCGCGGAGCGCGCGGAGTTGTTCCAGTAGCCCGGGCAACTCCTCCAGCAGCCTCTCCGGCTTGGCGGGCTTGGCGATGAGTGCGACGGCCACCTGGGCGGTGGCTTTGCTCACATTGCGGGCGACCGGCTCCTCGGTGAGCGGGACCTGCTCGCCGTAGGCCGGCGAGACCAGCAGCTTCGGGGCGGTGAGCTCGTCGAGCAGCATCTCCGGCGCGTAATCGACCACGGCTGTCACGTCGACCAGTTCGGCGGCGTTCAGTTCGGCGGCGACGGCGGATAGGAGGCTGTCGTAATTCACGCGGTCACTTCAACAAGTTGGCGAGCATGCCCCCGGCGAATCCGCCGAGGAAGCCGCTGCCGGTCATGAATCCGACCAGGGCGGCGAAACGGAGTTCCACTCTGCGGAGTCGCTGTTCGAGCGGACAATTCGCCCGGTACTCGGTCAGGGCGGTGCTGGCGGCCTCCCGAGCGGCCTTCTTGGCCGCGTCCTGGGCGGCGGCCCGCGCGGCATTGGCCACGAACTCGGCCATGGGCACGGTCATTTCGTTGGGTGGGGCCATGTCAGGCGATCCGTTTGGTGTGGAGCCGGATGCGGGTCCGTTGGGGGTCGCAATACCGCCAGGGTTCCTCGCCGCCGGGGTGGCAGATTTCGTAAATCCCTTCGACGCCGGCGGCGTCCGTGTGGTGCACCAGGTCGCCCGCCCGCGGCCGGTGGAACTCGCCGTCGACGACCAGGGCGGCCGCGTCGACCAGCCAGTCGTCCGTCTCGGCCTGGTGGGCGATGCCGAAGTCGTCGCCCACCTCGAGCTCCGTCCGGCCCCGGGTGGCCGCCGCGATGGAGAACTCGCCGTCCGCATGCTCGTACACGATCGACTCGCCGGTCAGGCGGGCGAGCGTGCGATTGAGGCGATGCATGGCGGCGGGGAAAACCATCGCGGCGGGGGGCTGGGGCGGCGGTCGGGCTCAGAACAGCAGGTCGACGGTGAACGACGCGTCGGAGGCGTCTCCGGCCGCGCTGTTGGTGGCCTGGACGCGGACGTACCGGTCGCAATCCGTGGGCAGCCGGAACCGTTTGGTCGCGGCGTTGGCGCCCGCGCCGGTGCCCGTCTGGGTGAGCACCTCCTTGGCGAGCGTGCGGACGCCCGAGAACTCGGCGTCGGGCGCGCACTGCACGTCGTATTTCATGGTCTCGTTGTCGCCGAGTTGCGCGTTCGTCAGGGCCGGGGCGGTGATCCGCAACTCGGCCGGGGCCAGGAACTGGCCGCTGCTGGGGATGTTCAGGTCGATTCCGTCGCTTTGGACGGCGGCCGCGCTGGCGGGCAACGTCTTGGAGACCGACACCTCGGTGTCTCGTAGGCGGTACATGGGAAACCTCGGATGGGAGTTGGAAGCTGGGACTTGGGAGAAGCAGGGAGGCGGGCGGCCGGGGCCGGCGGAAGAGATGAGGCCGCCGGGCCCCGGCCGTGGTCAGGAGGCTCAGAGCGTCAGGGGCTCGGTGTCGACGATCGCGTCGGAAACCTGGATCGGCACGCCGAAGGCCTCGGTCGGGATCGGGGCCGGCGCGCCGACGGTGTTGGTGGCCGTCCGACTGCTGCGGAGCTGCTCGCGCGAGCGGCGGCTCATGAACATCACGTCGGGCACCGTGCCGGCGGGGAACTTGCTCAGGGCCTCGGCGATCAGGTCGTCGTCGAGCGTCTTGTCGCTGTCGGCGGTGATCTTCTTGATCCGCGCGACCTTCTGGACGTTGTGGACGCCCAGGCCGACCCGTGCCAACAGGTCCTGCACGTACCCGGTGAGCGGGTTGCTGTCGTCGTCGTGGATCGTCTCGGTCCGCACGTCGGACACGGCGATTTCGCCGTTCTGGCCGAGGCACCACGTGACGCCGTTAAGGCCCCACTTCACCAGCCAGACGGAACTGCCGGTGTTGGCGGTCGTGCCCCCGGCGTCGACGGTCATGTTGTCGGCGTCGTAGCTGGCCAAGAGGCCGGGGAAGGCCTTACCATCGCCCAGGGTGGCGTGCCGGCCGTAGTAGAAGCACTTCGAGATGGTCTGCATCGCCCCTTCGAGGATGCCGGCGGCCTCCATGGCAATGAACGCCTCGGGCCCCTCCTCGCTGGCATCGGCGACCGCCTTGTCGCACTCCCAGATGGGGTTGATGATCATCGCCTCGACCAGGCGATTGATGTACGTGCTCTTGGCCGTCGCGGTGCCCTCGTTGGCATCGCGGAAGGACACGCTGGGGACCGCGGTGCGGACCTTCGTCTTGTAGTTGAGGCCCCGAATCGTGCGCCAGAAGCCGCCATTGATTTCGGGATGCGCCTCCATCGCCTCCTCGATCAGGCCGACCGCGGAGTCGGCGCCGTTGATCGTGGCGATGTCCAATAGGGTGGGGCGGGACATTGAAAAGTTCCTTGTCGGGGAAGAGGTGGGTCGGGAAAAGCCGCCGAACGGCGGGTGGGGCGGGAAAGGCGGGAAAAGGCGGGAAAAGGGGGTGGGTCAGTTCTGGCCGGCGAATCGCAGGCCCATCGCGAAGTCGGCCAGGCGTTCCGGCAGGGCGTTGCGGAGTTGCTTGGCGTCGCGGCCGGAGCGGGTCCGCTGCTGGGACTCGGGCTCGCCGTCCTGGAACTCGGCCGGCGTCGTGTCGCCCAGCCGGTCCCCGATCGCGCCGAGGCGTTCCCGCAGCGATGCGTTCTCCTCGGCCAGTTCGCGGGTGTACTCGGCCCGGGCGGCGTCGAGGCTCAGCCCGCGGGTGAAGTAGCGGGGCCCGCGGTCCTCGCCGAACTCGGCGACGAACGCGGCGCCTTCGGCGGCCCGCTGGGCGGCCGGGTCGGGCGTTTCGGCGTCGTCGGCCGGGGCCGCCGGATCGGGCGTCTCGGGATCCGGATCGTCCACTTCCTCGGCCTGGGGCGTCGGTTCGTCGGTCGAGGCCTCGGCCACCGGCGGCGGGTCGCTACCGTCGGTCGCGTCGTCGGATTCGGCGTCGGGCTCCTCCGCGTCGGGCGTTTCGTCGATCGTCGCGTCTTCCGGCGGCGTGAACTTTGCGCCCGGGTTCTGCTGGCAGAACTGGGTGAGCGTGTGCTTGTCGTAGCCGTGGGGACAGATGGCCACGCCGCGGAGGTTCCACTCGCGGAAGACCAGCAGCGGGCCGGTCATTTTCTGGCCGTTGACCTCGGTCTCGGCGTTCTGCTGGACGAACTCGGTCACGAGGCCGTCGAGGTCGAAGGCGATCGACGCCTCGTAGGGCACGCCGTTCTGCGCGTTTGCGAGCACTTCGCGGGCCCGCTCGGAACTCAGAAGCAGCTTGCCGTCTGCCCACAGGGCCCCGTCTCGATGCTCGAACGTGTCGAGGTAGCCGAGGATCTGTTCGTCGTCGTGGACGTAATCGAGCGCGAGCCGTTCCTTGTGGGTCTGCATCCCGTCGAGGTCGTGGACGCACTGGCCCCAATACCAGTGGTCGAGCGGCTGTTCGCTCCGGGCGGCGATGTGGACGTCGACGGCGTCGGCCTTGTCGGCGGACTTGGCCAGGGTGCACGGCGCGACGAAGCGGCGGGCGACCTCGGGGATGCGGGCGGGGTCGAGTTCAATCGTTTTGGGCATTGGAAGAGTCCTTCGGAGGAGAAGAGTGCGGGACCGGAGGGAGCGAGTTGAGCTTCGTCCGCGCCTCGGCCAGTTCGAGAATCACGTCGTCGAAGTCCACCTGGTGGCGTTTAAGGACGCGCTGGGGGCTGCTCAGGCCGTGATTGATGGCCTCGATGTCGGATTTCACCTCTTTGATCGGGTCGATCCAGTGGGCCCCGGCCGGCAACCATTCCCATTCCACGTCGTCGAGCGTCCAGCCGCGTGGCAGTTCGAGCCGGCCGTCGATGAGCCCGAGGGCCATTTGCCAGTAGGTGAGCCGGTCGAGGAGCTCCTGCACGTCGGCCTGCTTGTCCTCGCAGGCCTTCTCGTACAGGATGACCGCGCCGCGGGCCCCGCTGAAATTGGTCCGACTCTCGTCGAAGTAGATCATCGGGATGTCGAGCGCCTTCAGCGCGATCGCGATCATCAGGTTCGTGTAGTTGGCGAACTCGGTGGACGGCGTTTTGCTTTCCAGCAGGTCGACCTTGTCGTCGGGCCCCAGGTCGAGTTGGAAGGGGCCGCGGCCGAAGTCGACCGTCGCCGCGGACTTGTCCGGGTTGCCCTCGGCGTCCTCGGCGGTCGACGTGTCGCCCACCGGTTCGTCGTCATCGCGGAACAGGGCCAGGCCGAACAGTTGCGAGACCTTGGCCTTCACCAGCGCGTAATCGAAGCACTCGTAACAGTCGCGAAGCCGGTTGATCGCCGCGGCCAGGGGCGAGATTCCCCGAACCTGGTCGAACCGGTCGAAGTAGGCGAGTTGCTCGATGTAGCGGCTGTTGACCTCGCGGTCGAACGTGAAGCCGTTGCCGGCCGTGCGGTTGTGCACCGCGTAGCCGAGCGGCCGTCCGTCCTTTCGCGTCCGGACCCCGTGGACGTATTCTCCGCGGAGCCGGCCGGCCGGATTGCGGATGCGGTCGCCTTCGATGGGTGCGAGCAGCCCGGAGCGGAGCCGCTGGAAGAACACGTCGCCGTCGACCACGCGCCGGGCCTCCGCCAGCCGGATGGCCCGGCGGCGGCTGTGGCGGCCGGTCGTCTCAAAGTGGCCCGGCAGTCCCCACCGCCAGACGAAGCGCTCCAGCGTCTGGTCGAAGGCGTCGTTTCCGGTGTGCGATTCGAAGGTGTGGCTGGCGACGAAGTTCAGGTGCAGACGGATCGCCCAGGCGGCGACCTCGAAATTCCGTTGTAAATCCCGCGTGCTGGAGACGACCATCCGGCGGCCGCTGGCGTGCAGCGCGGCGTCTTCGGATTGCAGGGTCACCCGCGGGGCCCGGCGCCGGTTCGTGGGCGTGGCCGCGTCGTACGCCCAGCGCGTGGCGCGGGCGACGGCCGATCGGGCTGCGGAAATGAGGGCGGGCATCGTCTAGGAACCGGGGAGTTGGATCGAGGCGCACCGGGGCCGGCGGCCGCTGGCCCGGCCTTCGAGCGACCGGTAATAGTCGATCGCCTTGAGGATTTCGGTGGGCCCGCGGAATTGCACCGTCTGGCCGTCGACCGAAATCGAGGCCATGCCGCCCCCGTCCGCGAGTGCGGCCTGGAGCGTGGCGATGTTCGTGGAGAGTTCCGCGGCGGTGGCCATGCGTGCAGTGTGGCACGCGAGAAGCGGCGAAAACTACGCCGGAAATGCGAGATAACGATTAATTCGCTTGCTCGGCCGCGTCGGACGGCTCGGCGGCCGGGCGGTACTCGTGCGCGATGTCGACGCGGGCCTGGCCGCACGATCGGCAGCGCGTCGTGCGGAAGACGACCTCGGTGTAGGGCTCGCCGCCGGGCGTCCATCCGCTGTGCGGGACCCGGCGCGTCGACTGGTAGGGCGTGCGTTCGGTCGATCCGCAAACCTTGCACCGCGTCGGGGCGGCGGTCACCGTGTCGCGGGGCTGGGTCTTGGCGCCTTTGGGGCGGCCGGGTTTCTTGGTCTTCGTCTTGGCGGGCATGGGCTTCCTGGCGGGTTACAGGTACTTGACCGATCGGCGGCGGCGGGCGGGCTGGGCGGCCTCCAGGCCCGGCAGCTTCGCGCCTCGAGCGCAGTGGGCCACCAGGCAACCGATCAGGCAGTCAAAAAAGTGGTTGTCTCGGTTGGGCCGCTGCTTCCAAACGTCGACCACGCGGCCGCGGGCCTCGTCCCGGATCGAAAACTCGGCGGTCCAGTGGTCGACCAGCAGGCGGAGATCCCGCTTCGGGAAATACACCGCGCCCGGGTCGCCCTCGGCCGTGTTCAACAGCCGGGCGGCCGCGCTCTTCCAATAATTGGCGTCGAACTGGAGTTGCCGGCGGCGGCGGTCGCCGGTCGTGAACGTGGTGCGGAAGTAGTGGCCGACTTTGTCGCCCGGGCGCTTCTGGTACTCGCGAAGCGGCTTGTTCGTGGCGGGGATGGGCAGGCCCTTGCTCGGCATCCAGGCGGCCGGCGACGCGCACGTTTTGATGGCCAGGTCGACCGCGTCGGGCTTGTAGCCGGAATCGACCAGGCCGAAGTCGAGCCGGAGCCGCTCGCCGTGGCCGGCGTCCCACTGGCGGGCGAGCAGCGCGTCGAGTAAGTCTCGAAGCCCGGCGACGATCGCGCCGTCTTTCCCCGTGCCCGGGTACTTCTTGGCCAGCGTCCGCCTCGCGTCGGCCAGGGTGTAGTATTCGGTCCGCTGCTCGGGCCAGGTCCCCCAGTCGATCGGCCAGAGCGCGGCGTAGTTGTCGGCCGCGGCCAGCAGGGTCCAGTAGAGCAGCGTGTCGTGGACGTCGATGAACGCACAGACGCGGCTCGCGGCCGGCGTGTGGTCGGGGATCGTGTTCGGCGCGTAGCTGCCCGCGCGGGTGAGCAGCGATTTCGCGGAAATCGCGTCGGCCCCGCCCTGCGCCTGGAGCGGTTCGTTGTCGTACTCCGAGGCATACGACGCCGGGTCGCGCAGCCGCAAATTGAAGTTGTACTGCAGCGCGCTCAGCACTTCCGGCGGATGGCACTCGGGCCAGGTCACCACGGCGCCGGCGTCCATCGCCTCGCGGTTGGCGGCGTAGAAGTCGGCCGCGGGCCGGCCGTCGCCGCCGGCCTTGAGGTCCTCGGTCCAGAGCCGGGCGTACTGCTGCCAAAGCTCCTCGGCGGTCGGCCAGGTCTTGACCGCCTTGGTGCGGTGGCCGTGCCATTCCGGGGCCAGGTCGTGGTCGAGGAAGCGGTCGGCCAGGTCGCCCGCCTGGATGACCGTGCAGGGCATCGCCACCGCGATCGGCACGCCGGGCCCGGCCAGGTTCAGGATCGCGGAGTTGACGATTCCCGCCCGCGTGGCGCACTGGCTGGGGGAGCGGGCGGATTCGTCCGTCTGCGGGTCGTCCAGGATCACGTAGCTGGGGCGAATCGTCCGGCCGTCCGGAGTCGTGTGCGCAGCCCCGCGGATTCGCCCGGTGATGCCGGCCACGCGCACCGTGCTGCCGGCCGCCCGGGAACCGGGGATATTCGGCAAGACGATCGAATTGGCCGTCCATTGCAGGGCGGTCGAGCGGCCGCGATAAAGCTGGCCGTGGGCGCGTTGGGAGATTCCTTCTAGGCATCGGAGCGGATAGCAGACCTCGGGGTAATCGTCCAACAGCAGGTCGTTGTGCTGGAGTTGGACTTTGATCGCGTCGAGCAATTGACCGGCGCCGGGTTCGTCGGCCCCGATAAGCTGGACGAACGGCCGGAGTCCGGTGAGCAGCGCCCAGCAGGCGGTGCCCCAGGACAGACTCGTCTTGCCGAAGCCTCGCGGCATGGCGAAGGCGAACAGCCCGCCGCGGCGGGCGCTGGTTTCCAGTCGCTCGATCGCCGCAAGGTGCGCGTCCGACCAGGCCAGGGCAAATGTCTCGCCCATGTAGAGCGTGAGGAAGTCGGCCAGGCTGCGCATGCCGGCCACGCGGCGATCGTGGTCGCGTACCGGGGGGATGGCGCCGATGTCGCGGCCCACCGTGGCCAGCGTCCGTTGCCGGCGTGCCGTCCGCTCGCGATGCTTGATGTACGCCGGTTCATGCACGCGCCGCCCTCAGTTCCGCGATTTCGTTGGCCGCCAGCCGGGCGAGCTCCTCGACCGGCAAACTGCCGCCCGGGTCGATGGCCGGCCGCAAATAGGCGGCCACTTCGTCATGGTTGCCCGGCGGATCGTCGCCGTCTGGAGTGCTGGCGGACGGTCCGCTGTTCGAACCGAGGCTCAGCAAGCGGTTGAGTTCCTTCTGGGATGCCAGGGCGGTTTGCCAGTTTTTGCCGGTGATCGAGTGTTGGTAGAGGCTGTTGAGCCGCTTGACCGCCCGCCCAAGTTCCTCCACTTTATCGAAGCCGGCGGCCAGCGCCAGACGACGGCGTGCCTCGTCGATTAGGGGCTGCACGCTCGCCGGTGTTTTTCCCAAGCCGGCGGCCAATTCCTCTTGAACCCTGTGCAAGCTGTTGTGCAGCAGCAGCAGTTCGACGGCGATTTCGACCGCGTTGGGATCGAGCCGCGGCGAGGTCTTGCGCTTCGCGGTCTTCTTCCTCGAAGCCTTCCGTTTTGCGGTTTTCTTCGCCATGCGATGAGAAAGTGAAACGGCGCGAAAGAAAGTCAGTTGTAGATGACCGCACTTTCCCGCGAGGAGTTCCGGGAGAAAGTCGGGAAGGACCCGCGACGGTTTTTTCGCGCGAGGTTTTCAGTTTTGGGGCGAATCCCCGGAAACGGGCAGGGCGTGGCCGTGGGCGAGAAGCAGGTCGGAGAGGTCGGTTGTACCGCAAAACACGCGGCCGACCAGTAGGGGGGCGATCCCGCATTGGGCGGCGAGGTCCGCCATGGAACCCCGCCATGGAAGCCACAGCGACACGGGCCGATCGGCCGCGGCTTCGAGCCAGGCCTCCAGCCAGTGCATCGCGTCTCGGCCCTCGGGGGTGGTGGGGCTCGGGGCGCGGCAGCCGATCAGGTTCACTCGCACCCGCCGGCTCGCGATCGTCAGTACGAGCTGGTCGGCGCGGGTCAGGTGCGACCAGGCGGCCGGGACGCTCAGGCCATGGGGAGGCACGGTCAACGGGTCACCTTACTTCGCGGTCTGTTTCTCTGCGACCACTTCGGCCACGTCGTCCATCACGTCGTTCGCTTCGTTGTGGTCGGGCGTGCGGAATAGGCCGTGGACGTAGCCGAGGCCCATCCGCACGGCTCCGGCGATCGCGAACTTCGCGGCCACGGCGACGATCCCTTTGAGCCCGAAGACGCCGGCCAGCAGCGCCGCGATTCCGCCGGCGGCCCACGCGCCGACGGCCGGGCCGGTGAGCGCCGCGCCCGCTCCGGTCCAGTCGCGCTGGAGGGCCGCCCCGCCGGCCTCGCCGAGCTCGTCGAGCGGCAGTTCGTCTCGGATGCGGTCTTGTCGGCGTTGTTCGGCCTCTTGGGCCAGCGAGTCGATCGATCCCTCGATGCGCTCGAGGCTATCGGCGATGGGTCGCGTGAATTGGTCCACCATCCCGCCCAGCGCGCCGAGGTCGAGCCCGGGCGATGGTTGGGGCGACGGCACCGGCGCGACTTCGTAGGGTTGCGATTGCGGCCGGCTTGGCAGCGTGGGCCAGAGCCCGCCGGAGCCGCCTTGTGGCGCGGCCTGGTTGCCTCCCTGGGGCGTCGGGCACGTTTGGCCGGGCGGGCACGCCTGGCCCTGGCGGTAGCCGTCGAGGTACTGGCGGCGCTGCACGCCCGGCAGCGGCAGTTGGTAGCGGAACGGCTGCTGGGCCGGGACGGTCGGCATCTGGACGGCCGCGGCGGCGGTCTTCTGCTCGGCCGATCCCCAGAGCCGGTACGCGGCCTGGATCGGCGTGGCCAGACCATGGCTGTTGTCGTGGGCACGCGCTCGCACGATGCCGACAATGCGTCCGGTGTCGTCGAGGATGGCCGACCCGCTGCGCCCGTTGGCCGGGGCCGGGCGAAAGAGCAGATCGCCGTTCTGGTAGCCCACGGCATGGCCGACGAAGCTGGTCGGCCACACGCCCAACGCGCTGCCGGCCGTCCGGAGCCGGGCGCCGGCGGCCACCACGTGGTCGGGCGGCGCGAACGGCACCACGGGCGGCGAGACGCCTCCGAGGGCCGATTCCGCCACGCGGACAATCGCCACGTCGTCCCCCTCGTGGCGCCACAGCACCGCCGCGGGCACGGCGCTCGATTGGTGGCCGTGCGAGTAGAACTCCGCCTGGAGCGTTTGCGTGGTCGCCACGTGGGCACAGGTCACAATCCAGACCTGGCCTTGGGAACACTCAAAGACCGTTCCCGTCCCTCGGCCGCCTTCGCCGTCGGTCAGACGGACCGTCGCATCGTGGGCCGTCTCCAGTTCGCTCGCACGGGCGGGCGGGGCGAGCGGGACAAGCAGCGGGACAAGCAACAGGACGATCAGCAGGATCGGGTGGGGCTTCATAGCGGGCCTCGCGGCGAAGAGAAGGCGGGGCCGGCCGGCCCGCGGCGACGAGAGAAGACCGGGGCCGGCCGGCGGCTCGGGCGTAGCTTGCAGTTTGGCGGCCGGAGCGGCAAAATCAAGGCCAATTCGCCCCCCGCGTAGTGGGCGACGGTCGAGAAGCCCCGTAAACGGCCCACAGAGGCCCGGATTCGGCCAAGGTATCCGAAGTCGCTCAGGCGGGTTTCCTCGCCAGGACGGGCCCGCCTCGCAGCCTCATTCTTCCGGCCAGGTCTTTTCTCCGCGGCGGATCATTTCGCGGATTCGGCAGGCGCGGCAGGGCACGATGCGCAAGGGCATTTGGCAGGTGGGGCAGACGGTCGGCTTCGTCACATACCGTTCGCCGCGGCGGAGCGATTCCTTTGGGCCGAACCGCGGCTTCTTGCGCAGGGCGGCCCTCACCAGCGTCTGGTGGAGCCCCAGCACCCCGGCGATTTCGTCGATCGACTTCCCCTCGCGCTTTAGCCGTCGGCATCGGGCCACGTCGGCCGGGTCGAGGGCCGGTTCGACGCCGGCCGCGCGGGGGCGGAGGGCTTCGGGGCGGTTCGCCGGCTCCGCGTCGGGCGGGTGCGCGTCGACGATCAGTCGCACAACCCACTCGGCCAGGCGGAACTCGGCGGCCAGGGCGGCGGCCGGCTCGCCGGCGTGGTGGCG
Source organism: uncultured Planctomycetaceae bacterium (assembly GCA_964414315.1). Classification (GTDB taxonomy): domain Bacteria; phylum Planctomycetota; class Planctomycetia; order Pirellulales; family Thermoguttaceae; genus PWXP01. The sequence goes on from CAYPWB010000099.1 coordinate 12,435, forward strand.
ACGGGCGACGGCGAAGGCCAGGGCTTCGGTAATCACCGGTCGCATGCATTTACCCTCGCACGGTGTCGAGCGCGGCGACGATCGTCTCGACGATCCGCGGCGCGGAGAACTTCGCCAACGCGGCCTCCCGGATGTCCACGCGGCTAAGCGCCGCGCACTTCCGGGCGTGCCGGGCGAGCGTTTCGGGCGAGAGGTCGCCCACGTAGAAGCCGTTGCGGCCGTGGTCGATCCACGGGGCCCCGGTCCGGCAGCCGACGGTTGGGCAGCCGGTCATGAGGATTTCGGCCAGGGCGAGCGGCCCGCGGTCGGAGACGGACAGATAGAGGCAGTACGGCGCGCGGCGTGCGATCGCCGCCAGCCGGGCCCGCCGGTAGAAGCCGTACACCACCAGGGTCGCCGCCGGGAAAAACGCGCGAAAGCGGGCCAAGTCGCGCACGGTGGGGCCGCTCTTGGCGTAGATCAGCGGGCCGTCCAGTTGCGGCGGCGCGGCCGGAAAACCCGCGTCGTCGACCGGGTACGGCCACAGCACGATCGGCGCCGGCCCCTTCTGGTTCTGGGCGATCAGGGCGCCGTACCACTCCGATTCGGTGAAGATCATCCGGCAGCTCGCCGCGTCGAGCAACACCCGCTCGTAGGGCTGGAGGCCCGGCTGGGCGGCCGAGTGGAAGAAGATGTTGGGCCCGTGGACGAACGGGCGGCCGCCGGCCGCGCACTCGCAGGCCGCCCATGCGTCCGCCCAACACCAGAACCAGGGGATTTCCCCGGGTTGCAAGTCTCCGCCGATCTTTAGCCAGTCGGGCGCCGCCTCGCGGAGCGCGCGCTGCAAGGCGTACATCCCGTTCTGCGGGCCGTTGCCCCCGGGCGAGACCACTTCACGAATCAGGCGGACGTTCATTTGGGAGTTGGGAGTTGGGAGTTGGGAGTTGGGGGACGGCCAGGCCGTGGGAGTTGGGAGTTGGGAGTTGGGAGTTGGGAGGCGTTTCCCCAGCTTCCATCTCCTAGCTTCCAGCTTCCGCGGCGTAGCCGCTGGCGTAGACGGGGGCGTAGCCCGTTTCGACCGCGAGTCGGCCGAGTTGGCTGGTGGCGTGCCAGGGGGCGTTCTTGTCGACGTGGTTGCGGCGGAGGATTTCGTTCCAGAGGTGCATCGTGTGCGCTCCGGACGGCGGGACGGTGTCGGCCCGGAAGGGCGTTTGCCACTTTCGCCAGTGGTGCGGATAGAAGGTCTCGCGCGGCTGCGCGTAGCCGTGCAGGTCCAAGTCGTGCACCACTTGGGTCAACAGCGACGGGCCCGTTTCGGCGAACCGTTGGCCCTCGCCGGCGGCCTCGGCCCGGGCGACCAGGTGGGCGGCCAGGTCGCAGTGGCGCGGCATTTTCAAGACCGCGTTGTTGAGGAAGTCGGCATGCTCGGGGGCGAAGACGTACGGATCGTCGAACTCCAGCCGGCGGAGCAGGGCCACGTCCGTATCGAGCCACCAGCCGCCGACGCGGTAGAGCAGGTGGTAGCGAAAGAGGTTCGCGAAGGCCCCAAAACCGCCGGGCAGGGTTTCGCCGCCGGGCCCGGGCTGGTAGGCCTCGTGCGCGTCGGCCGCGTAGCGGAAGATCCGGCTTTCGGGCAACACCTCGCGGGCGTCCCGCAGTTCGACGCCGGCCGGGGCGTTTCGCGGCGCGTCGTAGGTGTAGAGGTGCACGGCGTGGCCGTGGTGCAGCCAGGTGTGCAGGCAGAGCCGCTCCAGTTCCGAGAGCGGCCCGCCGATCCAAAGCGCGGAGATGGGAGTTGGGAGTTGGGAGTTGGGGGCGGTCATATCAGGCAGAATCCCTTGCGGGTCGGGTCGGGTCGGTAGAAGGTCGCCGGGCGGCCGGCCCACCCGCTGAGCAGTCCGGCCAGCGTCTGTTCCGGCCTCCGCTCCGTGTCGTCCAGCACGATCGGCACGCGGGAGTCGAACAGGTCGAGGTGGGCCAGCATCCCCAGCCGCGAATACTGGTTGCCGATCACGATGGCCGTCGGCCCGTCGACCAGCAGCAGATCGTACTTCACGCCGTCGAGCCCCTTTCGGATCGCCGCCGGATCGTACCAGCCCAGGTTCAGCGGGGCGTGGATATAGCGGCTGGGGTACTTTCCCACGTGCGCCGCGTCGTGTTCGATCGAGATCATGTTATAGTGTGTCGCGAGCTCCCCGGTCACCCAGCCGGAGCCCAATTCGAGGATCGTGCTGCCCGACGGCAGCACCTCCCGAATGAGATCAAAACACTCCCGTTCCATCGACCAGCTTCCAAACGGCATCGCGTTTCTCCTTCGTGGACCCGGGGGCTCGCGCCCCTCGGCTTGCACCTAACACCTATCACCTAACAACTTCCCGGCCCAGCCAATCGCTCTGCGGCCCCCACGGCCGCGGCCACGTCCTCGTTAGGTCGGGATGGCTGCACGCGTACAGCACGCTCGCCGGCAGCGGGGGGCGGGCGGGGAAACGTTTGCTGGCCGGCTGGGGCGTGCCCCGGTTGAAGCCGGCCGCGCCCCCGTGGCGCGAGAGCCGGTCGCCGGCCCGGTACGGGTCGTAGATCGTGTACGGCAAAAAGGCCTCGCACGGGTCGCACTCCTCCACGCCGGCGGCCACCAGCTTCCGGGCCAACGCCTGGTCCTCGTTGTAGGTCTCGTTGTCCCACAGCAGGCCGCCCGCGTACAGTTCGCGACGAAAGCCCCATTGCGATTGGTAGGCGCGGTCGAGGTCGTCCGGCGCGCCCGAGGTCCGATGGCGGCGGAGCGTGAAATCCTTTTGCAGGTGCCAGACCTTTCCCGGCCGACACCAGGGCGCACACTCGCACGCCCAGGCCACGCTCCGCAGGGCGTGCGGAAAGTAGAACTCGTCGTCGTCCCACACGGCGAAGGCGAGCGGTTCGAACACCCCGGCGCCGGGCCCGAACGCGGCATCGGCCAGTGTAACGGCCCGCCTGCGCTTTTCGCCCAGGCTCCGGGCCGGGGAGCGTTCGGAAACGAGCTTCCAGCCGGGCCCTTCCTGGTCCTCGTACTGGCCGTGGTCGTCGTAGATGAGGAGCCCCCGGTCAGCGTGCGTCTGCCGCTCGAAGCACCAGAGCAGGAACGGCAGCAGGTGGGGGCGGTTGTAGGTACAGCAGACGGCGACGACGCGCATGGGCAGTTGGGAGTTGGGAGTTGGGAGTTGGAAGCTGGGAGTTGGGAGTTGGGAGTTGGGAGTTGGGAGTTGGGAGGCCGCGTTTCCCCAGCTTCCAGCTTCTATCTCCCAGCTCCCTCGTCACTGGAGGGTGTTGAGGTCGAAGTCCACGGCGATCGGCTCGCCGGTGGCCGGGGTCAGGGTGTACGCGAGGATGTACTTCGAGAGCGGCTCGGCGAAGGCCGGGTTTTCGGTGATGGGGAGGATGTGTTGGAAGTTTCGCCCGACCTCGTCTTTCGTCCATGGCGCGGCGGTGGAAAGGGCCTCCAGCATCACGTCGGCCACGGTCAGGGCCACGGCCTGGTGGCCGGCGACGGCGGTGCGGGCCTGGTTCTGTATGAGGAATAGCGAGTATTCGACGGCCTCGATGTCGGCGCGGGTAATCGCCTCGTCTTCGTGGCCGGTGATGCGAGCCATGAAGGTCCCGGTCCCTCCAACCAGCACGGCGCCTTTGATTTGGGTAGCCATCAGCATCGATCCTTTCCTACGCGGTCATTCCGGCCACGGGGCCGGCGGTGTGGACGTCGCCCTGGCGCGCCCCGGCCGTATGGACCGTTCCGGCCGCGGCCCCCGCGTTGTGCACCTGGCCGGCGGCGATGCGGTAGGGGCCTGTTCGCGGGCGGCGCAGCAGGCCGCCGCTCGCGGCCGGTCGGCCCCCGTAAGCTCCCGAGGCGGCGGCGACGGCTTGGGCCAGCCCCGTCCCCGCGGCCGGTCGGCCCCCATAGGCCCCGGAAATCGAGACGGCCGGCGCCGCGATCGCCACGGAACCCACGCTCGCCGCCGGTCGACCTCCGTAGGCACCCAAGGCGGTCGCCAGGGCTTTCGTCAGCCCCGTTCCGGCGGCCGGTCGGCCTCCGTAGGCTCCGGAGGCCCCGGCGACGGCCTGGATGCTCCCCGCGCTCGTGGCCGGTCGGCCTCCGTAGGCCCCGGAAACCCCGGCGACGGCCTGCACGCTCCCGGCGCTCGCGGCCGGTCGGCCTCCGTAAGCTCCCGAGGCGGTGGCGATGGGTTGGGCCAGGCCGGCACTCGCGGCGGGTCGGCCGCCATGCGCACCCGAGACGGTGGCGACGGCCTGGATACTCCCGACGCTCGCGGCCGGTCGGCCTCCGTACGCGCCGGAGAGTTCGGCGGCGCTAAGTACCAACTCCACCGTCCACGTCGCATCGTCCGTGGCACTGTCCGCGTCGGTGGCCTGGACGGTAATCGTCCACGTGTGCCCGACCACTAACGCATCGGCATCGGCGACGGTAA
>CAYPWB010000100.1:0-16820 GCA_964414315.1 uncultured Planctomycetaceae bacterium
GCCGGCCGCTTTTCGTGCAGACGCTGGAACTTAGCCCAGGGTTTGAGTATCATAGTTGCATGGGTGTTCCTCGGGTAGTAATCGTCGGGCGGCCGAATGTCGGCAAATCGAGCCTGTTCAACTGGCTTGTCGGACGGCGTATTGCCATTGTGGACCCCACCTCCGGGGTAACTCGCGACCGCATGACCCACCTGCTCGAAGTGGGTGATCGATTCGTCGAACTGGTCGATACGGGCGGCATGGGGGCCGTCGACTCCGAACAGCTTACCGAGCACATCGAACACCAAATCGAGCAGGCGATCGACTCGGCCGCGGTCATTCTGTTCGTCGTCGACAGCCAGCAGGGGCCGCTGCCGCTCGATGAGGAAGTGGCCAAGCGGCTTCGCTACGTGAACGTGCCCGTGCTGCTCGTGGCCAACAAGACCGACACGGAAAGGCTCGCCCAGCAGACGTCGGAGTTCTACCGGTTCGGGCGGAAGCTGGTGGCGGTGAGCACCACGGCCAACCGCGGCCGCGACGACCTGCTGCGTGCGCTGGCCGAGAAGCTGCCGTTGCCGGGCGACGAGGCGGACACCCCCGGCGAGCCCACCATGAAGGTGGCCATCGTCGGCCGGCGCAACACGGGCAAGAGCACGTTCATCAATACGCTGGTCGAGGCCGAGCGGATGATCGTCAGCGAGGTGCCGGGCACCACGCGCGACAGTGTCGACGTGCGGTTCGAAATGGACGGCAAGGCGTTCCTGGCCATCGACACGCCCGGCCTGCGGCGGCGCAAGAGTGTGGCGACCGATCTGGACTTCTACAGCACGCACCGCGCGGAGCGGAGCATTCGCCGCGCCGACGTCGTGCTGCTGTTCTTCGACGCCGCGCAGCGCATCAGCAAGGTCGACAAGCAGCTTTGCGACTACATCGCCGGCGAATACAAGCCCTGCATTTTCGTGGTGAATAAATGGGACCTGCTGGCCGACAGCATGCCCACGGAAAAATGGGTCCGCTACCTGCGCGACACGTTCCGCACCATGTGGTACGCGCCCATCGCGTTCATCACCGGGCAAACGGGCAAGAATGTCAAGGCGCTGCTGAACCACGCACAAATGCTGTTCAAGCAGGCCCGCAGCCGCATTGCCACGGCCGGGCTGAACAAGCTGTTGCGTGCCGCGTTGGAGCACAACCCGCCGCCGCTGTACCACAACCGCCGTCCGAAAATCTTCTACGCCACGCAGGTGGCTGGGCAACCGCCGACCATCGTGCTGTTTTGCAGCGAGCCGCGGGCCCTTTCGGCCCAATACCAGCGCTACCTGTTGGGCGTGTTCCGCGACCGGCTCGATTTCGGCGAGGTGCCTATCAAGTTGTACCTGCGCAAGCGAACGCAAACCGACACGCGCGACGACATCGACGGGAAACTGAAGGTCGAGCAGCCGTAGCGGCCATGTACGAGCATTTCGAGCACACGGCCGATTTGGGCCTGCGCATCCGCGCGGCGAGCCTGGAGGAGTTGTTCGGCGAGGCGGGCCGCGCGCTGACCGCCGCCCTGGTCGACCCGCCCGATTCCGTCCGGCCCGTCGAGCCGCGAAGCATTCGGCTCGAAGCGGCCGAGCGGGACGACCTGCTGCACGACTGGCTGGCGGAGCTTCTGTACTTGTTCGAAACCGAGCGGCTGCTGTTCAGCCGGTTCGAGGTGGCGCTGCCGCCGGGCGAATTGCACGCGACCGCCTGGGGCGAGCGCGTCGACCCCGCGCGGCACCCGGTCGAACTGGAAATCAAGGCCGTCACCTATCACGGCCTGAAAATCGAGCCCTCGCCCGACGGTTGGCTGGCCGAGGTGATTGTCGACCTGTAGGCGAAAACGAGGCAGGTCCGATTTGTGCGAAGCACCCTCCGGGCTGTTCCGGCAAATCGGACCTGTCCCGTTTTCGCCGGTGTCGCACTGTCGGAGTTCACGCTTTAGCGTGCGAACCGAGCACGAGCCCTGGTTTGGCACGCTAAAGCGTGAACTCCAACAGGCGTGAACCGTCCGGTGTTGGGGTTCACGCTTTGGCGTGCCGGAACATTGCACACCTTCGATTCGCACGCTGAAGCGTGAACTCCAACAGGCGGGCGCGTTGCTGCACCTCGCATTCCCCGCTCAGGCGGTCACGCCCTTGGTCAGGGTCATGAAGGCCGTTTCCAGGTTGATCTCGTCTTCCCGGAAAAGCGTCAGCCGGTAACCGGCCTCGATGAGCATGGTGGGCAGTTCGCTGTAATCGGTCGCGTGCTCGGCCAGGGTCACGTTGATGGTCTCCTCGCGGACGTCGACCAGTTCCACCAGCGGGCTGGCTTCGAGCAGCCTGGCGGCCTCGTCGGTCCGTTCGGCCACCCGCACGTTCAACAGCGTGCGGTCGCGCACCTGGCGCATCACCTCGGAAACCTCGGCGCTGAGCAGCAGTTCACCCCGCTCGATAATGCCCACCTTGTTGCAAATATCGGCCAGTTCGGGCAGGATGTGGCTGGAGACCATGATGGTCTTGCCGAGCTTGCGCAACTGTTTGAGCAGGCCGCGAATTTCGATACGCGCCCGGGGATCCAGCCCGCTGGCCGGCTCGTCGAGAATGAGCACTTGCGGGTCGTGGAGGAGCACGCGGGCGAGGCCGAGCCGCTGGGTCATGCCGCGCGAGAGGCTGGTGACGAAGGCGTCGCGTTTGTAGCCCAGTTCGACCAGGTCGAGCACGTCGTCGCAAACTTTCCGCCGCTTCGGGCCGCGAATACGGTAGGCGGCGGCGAAGAACTCGAGGTACTCGATCACTTTCATGTCGTCGTATACGCCGAAGAAGTCGGGCATGTAGCCGATCAGTCGCCGGATTTCCTTCGGATGCGTGTAGATGGAATGCCCGCACACGTACGCCTCGCCCCAAGTGGGTTGCAGCAGCGTGGCGAGGATGCGCATGGTGGTGGTCTTGCCGGAGCCGTTCGGGCCGATATAGCCGAACAGGTCGCCCTCCTCCAGCTCGAGCGTGAGGTTGTGCAGCGCGTGCAGGTCGCCGTAGGCTTTCGTCAGGTCTTGGGTTCGAATCATGGCGTCACTTCTTCCCTTGCACGGGCCCCGGAAAACGGTGGAAGGCGGGACAGGTCAAATTTGCCGGAACGGCCCTTCGGGTGCTGCGCACAAATCGGACCTGTCCCGTTTTCATCACTTCTTTCCTTGCACGGGCAGCACGAAACGGTAGATGCTTACGGAGCGGTCGTCGGGGCCGGCAATCGGCCGGCCGCTGCGCAGCACATCGGCGGCGCGGCGGGGCTCGCCGTCCTCGTGGATATGCGCGATCAGCACGGCCCGGTCGGTTTTCAACAGGCTGCTCAGATCGAGGAACGACTGATACGTATTCGACAGATCGGTGTAGCGGGTGCCCCCGGCGGCCTCGTGGAACAGCATGGCGTTGAGAATGTACTCGGGATCGACGCTGCCGCGGTCGTACGGGGTGACGCGCTGCCGTAGCGTCTCTTCTTCCTGCACGTACCGCCGCCCGGTGAGCACGGTGCGCAACTCGCTTCGCGGGGCCTCGGAGGCGAGGGTGAAGGTTTCGCCGGGGGCCAGGTCGCCCAGCCGGTAAGCCCAGCCGCCGTAGGCCAGCAGGCAATCGGTAAGCGGCACGTCGAGCCGGTTCCGAATGGTGCCCGTCGGGGCGCCGTCCGTCTCGGTCAACTCGACCGCCAGGGGGGGCGGCGCGGTCGCTTGCCATCGGGCGGTGAAACTTTTGGTCGACCACGCCTGGATGGGCACGTCGTCGAGGGCGTCGAGGGTTGGGGAGAAGGCGTAGGCGTCGGTCCACAGCGGCGGTCCCGCGGTGCGCGCGTTCATGCCGCCCAGGGCGCGGCCGGGCAGACCCAGCCAGCCCAGCAGCGTTTCTGCGGCTGCGTCGTCCGAGGCGCCGGAGCCGGCGAGGGCGAACGCCGGCCGCGGGGCCAAAGCCAAATCGAATCGGTCGACCTGAGGGCTGTACAGGTTGAACCACGTCGTGCCCCGCACCTGCCCCGTCGTTACGTCGACGTCGACCACGTCGGCCTGGTTCACCTGAAGCTCGCCGCCCTTGAGCCAGTGCGCCGCGGCGTAAGCCCCAAGGCTGACGGCCACGACGATCGTGGGGAACGTAATCCAGGTAAGTTCCATCCGACGGAGCACACGTTTCACGAAGAAGTAATCGCCGGGGCCGATCAAAACGATGTACGCCACGACGGCCGCGGCCACCAGCCCGAACGGCACAACGCGCACCCCGCGAAACCGGTCAAGCGCCCCGCGAAGCTGCCCGCTCAAATCGTCGTAGCCGAAGTGCATGACGGAAAAGTCCTGCTCCTTTTCGTCGCGCCGGACGACGGGCAGGTCGAGCAGTTTTGCCATGACGAGGCGGCGGTCTTTCCAGTTGCTCAGGGGCGGTCGATCGAGATCGACCGCAACGAACAGCACCTGGCCGAAGCCCCGCGCCGAGCGTACGACCAGCGGCAGGTCGGCCTCGCGGGCTTCGACGACCCCCTCGGCCACTTCCAGCCGGGGGACGCGGAGCGGTTGTTGCGGCGTGGGTTCCGGCAGGGGCGTCGAGCCGCCCGCGAAGGTCTCCAGGGCAACCAGGCGCGGCAGCGAAACCATTCCGGCGAGCCTTCCGGGGGCGAAGCGGGCCAGCGGCGCGCCCGGCGCCAGCACCTGCTTGCCCTCGGCGCCCACGCTCAGCACCAGGCGGCCGCCAAGCCGCACCCAGCGGTCGAGGGCGTTCACACGGTCGCCGTCGGTCGCCAGGTTCTCGAACACTTCCGGCCGACTGGTCGACAGGACGACCGCCTCAACGCCCTCGTAGCCATACCACCGGTCGGGCAATTGCTCGGGGTGGGTTAATCGGGCGACCACGTCTTCCTGCGTCGGGTTGGCCTGCCGCAGCGCGATCGCGTCTTCCACACCCGCCTCGCCCACCGACACGATCAGCGGTCGCAGGGCCGGCACGGCGGGCAGGAACCGGACCGCGCCCGATTCCTCGCCGGCGACGAACTCGCGCCGGGCAATCACGCGCCCGTCGACGACGAACTCCGCCTTCAGCGTACTGTGAACCCGGCCGAACCGGACGTAAAGACGTTGCGTTGCGGTGCGGCCGGGCGGTACGACGCACGGCGCCTCCGGCGGACTCGCGACCCGGCTCGGCACGCCGTCGCCGTCGGGCACGGTCAGCCGCACCTGGCCCTCCTGCCGCTCGGCGCCGCCGCGGAGCGTCACCTCAACCGGGGTCCACACGCCGGCCTTGTAGCGATCGGCGAATCCGACACGAAGGCCGATGAACGCCGGCCGGGCCTGGGGTTCGGCGTTCGCGGCGGCCGGAGTCGTCTCGGCAGGCCGGGCATCGTCCCGCGCCAATGCGGAACGACCACTCCCGACGGCCGGCAGCAAAACGATCAGCAGGCAGCCGAGGATGCGCGTCATGGTTTCCCCGCGTCGGGACACTCGCAGGCGAGCCGGCCGCACCCCGGGCAGCCCGTCCCGTACTTCGCGGCCACCGCCGCGCTCAGGTCGACGCCCGCCACATTGGCAATCGTGGCCAGCCACGCCAGCACGTCGGCGAACTCCTCGGCCTTTTGCTCGGGCGTGCCCTCCCGCAGGGCCGATGCCAGTTCGCCCACCTCCTCGATGAGCCACATGAAGGTCCCGTCGACGCCGCGGGCGACGTCTTTGTCCATGTACATCCGCCGGATGAGCGCCTGGAAGTCGGCCAGGGTCATCGGCGGGGGCGGGTTCGGCGGGTTCGACGAGGAAATGGGTGGCAAATCGATCTCTCGGCGGTAGGGTTGGGGAGGAGAAGGGCGTGACGGGCCGTCCGTGCCGAGGCGGCCACATGGGGGGATTGCCCCCGAGGGAGCCCATCACTCGCTTGCTCCGCCCCCTATCCGGGCGCGTCGACCTTTGGTACGAATAGCCGTCGGAAACGGTTCGCCTCGGGCCGATCCAAATATACCGGAAGCGAACGCCGTCCGGCAACCACCGGGGCCGGTCCACGCCCACACCCCCAAGAAGGGCCTGTGCGCCACCGCGCAACTGTGGCAGAAGTCGGCCGCGGGAGTTTGCTTTCTTCACGACTCGGAGAGTCGTGCTACAGTAGGGCGACTCTCCGAGTCGCCAAGAAGGCATCGCAGCGAGCCTCTCCGCGGCGCCGAGTTTCGCATCTCCCTCCACGATTCGGAGCGTCGTGCTACAGTGGCTCCGCCCGCTGCAGAGCAACGAACGAATACGGTCCATTTCACCCCCATTTCCGTGAGCCTTTCCCATGAAACCGACGATCACCTACGACGACTTCGCCAAACTCGACCTCCGCGTGGCCACCGTGCTCGAAGCGCGGGAGCATCCGAACGCGAACAAACTGCTCCTGCTGAAAATCCAGATTGGCGAGGAGACGAAGCAGATCGTTGCCGGCATCCGAGGGCATTACGAGCCGGCGGCTTTGACGGGCAGCCAGGTGATCGTGGTGAACAACCTGGAGGAGGCGGTCCTTCGGGGCGAGGAGTCGCAAGGCATGCTGTTGGCCGCCTCCGACGGCGACGCCGTCGTCCTGCTCCGCCCCGACCGCGAATGTCAGCCCGGCGCAACGATCAAATAGCGGCGACGCGCCCCGTGGGACAAGCTTCCAGCTTGTCAAGAATTCCAGGAAAGCATCCTGCCCGTTGCGGTTGGCAGCAAGCTGGAAGTCGACTGACGGATCGACAAGCTGGAAGCTTATCCCACGGGGTGACGGCCGGCGCAACGATCAAGTAACGTTATGGCTCGAAGCGGTCGAGGAACTCGACGACCCAGGCTTGCGGCACGCACCGCTCGACGGCAAGCCGGGCGAGGTTCAGCCAGCGGCGGCAGGCGTCGAGCACCGCGCTGTCGGCCGTGGCGATGACGGGCTCGGCCCCGGCAGCGGCCAGGATGGCGTCGGGATCCGCGACCAGTTCCACCTGCCACGACCAGCCACACCGCTCGGCCGTCTGCTCCATGACCGCGCGCAGCCGCCCGCTGTTCGATACCGGACGGTCCAGGTACCACACGCACCGGCCGGGCCGCAGCCGGCCGAGCACGCGGCCGAGGATTTCCAGCGCGGGCCGCGTTTCGGCCACCTTGCGGTAGCTCCCGTGCATGCTGGCCATGTCGCGCATCGTGCCGTCGAAGGCGGCCAGCACCACGCCGCCGGCCAGGGCCGCCTCGACCGTGGTCAGCACGTTGTAGCCGTCGATCCAAAGCGCCTCGCCGGCGACGGCCGCCGGCTCAATCTCTGTCGCCGCACGGTCCCGCGCGGCGGCGTCGCTGCACACCGAGCGGGCGACGGCCGTCCGCTGCCGCGCCACCAGCGCGTAGCGGTCGCCCACCAGCTTCAGCGACGATTCCGGCGCGTAACCCCTCGAAAGCAGCCACGCCAGGTCGCCGGCCGCGGCGCGGAGCCGGGGCAACGCTTCGGACGCGAACAGCCGGCGGTCGTCCGGATGCGGGCCGCGATGCTTGCGGCGGTCGGGCACGCGTCACCTCTCGTAACGGCCCATTAGCTGGCCTTCGGCAAGAATGCGCCCCTCCATGGCTTGCAGCAGGCCCTTCTTGTCGGCGCCCGGCTTCAGCCCCAGCTTCGCATCGAGCGCGTACACCTTGAAGTAGTAGCGGTGCGGCTTGCCGGGCGGCGGCATCGGGCCGCGGTAGCCAACGGTCGTGCCCGACTCCCACGAGTTCTTCCCCTGCACGGCGCCGGCCGGTTCGTCCAGATGCGGTTCGTTCGGCACGCCCTCGGGCAAACCGGCGGTGTTGCCGGGAAGGCCGTAAATGAGCCAGTGGACCCACGGCTCCGGCGTGGGCGCGTCGGGGTCGTCGCAGATGATCGCAATTTCCTGCGCCCCCTCTGGAACGCCCGAGAAGGCCAACGGCGGCGAAACGTCGTCGCCCTCGCCGGTGTGCTTGCGCGCAATCCACTCGCCTTGCTGGAACGCGGTACTCGTCACTTCAATTGGCATGGCATGGTCTCCTGGGTTTGTGCCGAGGGCTACCCCTTTGCCGACCGAATATCGCTGATGAAACGATCGCGGTCTTTCTCAGCGTATTCCTCGAACTGACCGCGGTCGAGTTGCTCGACCCCGGCCTGGACTTCGTGGCGAAACTGCTCGCGACGGCGCAATAACCGCAGCGCCTCGTTGAGCACCTCGGTCTCGTTGGGAAAGACGCCCGCTCGCACTACCGATGTGACGAACGACTGAAGATCCTCGGATAGGACGACGTGCATGGCAACAATCCGGCATGGGTAGCAGGTACGAGTGGCGGAACCGGCAATCCCGGCCAAGCTCCCAAGGTCAATGTAACCGATGCGCTCGCGCTCCGCAACAAATCCCGTGGGATAAGCTTCCAGCTTGTCAAGTAGGAAAATGACAAGCTGGAAGCTTGTCCCACGCAGCGTTGACAAGCTGCAAGCTTATGCCACGGCCGATTGCTGCGAAAGTCCCCTCAGCCCTTGACCACGCCCACGGGGCGCAGGCGGGCGACTTTTCGGGCGAGGCCGGCGCGGTGCACCACGTCGACCACGACGCGCACGTCCTTGTAAGCTTCCGATTGCTCCTCGGCCAAACCCTTCCAGTGCCGGCACTTGGCCACAATGCCCTTCTCGGCCAGTTCGCGGTCGATGCGGCGGCCCTTGGCGTGCTTGATAGCGGCCGTGCGGCTCATCACGCGGCCGGCGCCGTGGCACGTGCTGCCGAAGGTGCGCTCCATCGCCGCCGGTTCGCCCACCAGCACCCAACTCGCCCGGCCCATATCGCCCGGAATAATGACCGGCTGGCCCACGGCGCGGTACGCCTCGGGCACTTCCGGGTGCCCGGCGGGGAAGGCGCGGGTAGCGCCCTTGCGATGCACGCACAGCACCTTCTCTTTGCCGCCCACCTTGTGGTCCTCGAACTTGGCGATGTTGTGCGCCACGTCGTACACCAGGCCGAGGCCGAGCGACTGCCATTCGCGGCCGAAGAAATCAGCGATGGCCTCGCGAGCCTGCCACATGAGCAGTTGCCGGTTCGCCCAGGCGTAATTCGCCGCGGCGCGCATCCCGCCCAGGTAAGCCTCGCCCTCGGGGCTTTCGACCGGGGCGCACAGAAGCTGGCGGTCGGGCAGGCTGATGCCGTACTTCTTCGGCGCGCCGCGCAGGGTTTTCAGCGCGTCGTCGCACACCTGGTAGCCCAGGCCGCGCGAGCCGGAATGGATCATCACACACACCTGCCCCGCCCGGAGCCCGAACGCCTCGGCCGCCGGCGCGTCGAACACCTCCTCGACCACCTGCACTTCGAGGAAGTGGTTTCCGCCACCGAGCGTTCCACATTGATCTTCGCCCCGTGTCTTCGCGCGGTCGCTGACGCGTTCGGGATCGGCGTAGCGAAGTTTTCCGCCGGCCTCGGTGTGCTCGACGTCGTCGTCGGTGGCGAAGCCGGCCTTGACGAGGTGGCGGACTCCGTGTTGAAGCAATTCGCGCAACGGTTTGCCGTGGAAGCGGTACGGTCCCGCCTGCCCGACCCCGGCCGGAATGCGCTTGAAAAGATGGCTCATCAGCGGCTCGATGCGCGGGGCGACCTCGTCGATGCCGAGGTCGGTGCGCATCAGGCGCACGCCGCAGTTGATATCGTAGCCGACCCCGCCGGGCGAAACGACGCCCCCTTCCTCCGGATCGGTGGCTGCCACGCCGCCGATCGGGAAGCCGTAGCCCCAGTGGATGTCGGGCATGGCCATGCTGGCGCCCTGGATGCCCGGCAAACTGGCCACGTTGGCCACTTGCTCCAGTGCCTGGTCGTTGCGAATCGCTTCGATCAGGGTCTCATCGGCCACGACCTCGCCGTCGACGCGCATGCCTTCTTTGTACTCTTGCGGAATGCGCCAGCGGCACGCATCGATTTGCTCCAGGGGTCCGCACCACGCCTGCTTGGCCATTGCAATTGCCTTGGTTGGGAGTTGGGAGTTGGGAGTTGGGAGTTGGGAGTTGGGAGTTGGGGCCGCGAGGCGGTGTTTCGGCGGCCCTGTTGCGCTCCTGTAATTATAGGGCGGAGGCGAGTCGAAGTGCAGGGTGCAAGAACGGATGTTTGAGGATGCGGCGGGACTCTTCGACGTCGCCGTCCGGATTGGTACGCACCAAGGGCGGAAGCTGCCAATTTGTCGTAGTGCGAACCACCGAAGCCGACTGCTTCGGACAGATAGCGCCGCTGGCGTTCGCGCTTCAGCGTGCGAACGAAGCAAGCCTTCGCATTCTGCACGCTAAAGCGTGAACTCCAACGTTGCAAGGCACGGAAACATCGGCCTCACGGCCCCCGCGCGCCATGGGCGCCCCTCGGCGTCTATCCTGCGGCTCGGCGGCGGGCGGGATGCGTGAGGAACTTCGGGGCGGGAACGCCGTGCCCTGCGGCTCGGTTGAGGAACTCGCCAATGCGGCCCACAACCCGCTCCTGCTCGGCCGTAGTCAGCCCGGGGAAAATCGGCAGGGCAAGCACCTCGCGGCTGGCGCGGTAGGTTTGCGGCAGGTCGGTCGGCGCGTAGTCGAGGAAGCGGAAGCACTGTTGCTCGTGCAATCCGAGCGGGTAGTAGATTTCGCTGCCGATGCCGGCCTCGGTCAGGTAGCCGCGCAGCGCGTCGCGCCGTCCGTCGGGAATGCGAATGACGTATTGGTTCCACACGTGCCGATTGCCCTGCGCCGCCCGCGGGAGCACCACCTTCTGGTCCAGCCCTTCGGCTACGAACAGCTCGGCGTATTGATCGGCAATCGCCTGGCGCTGGCGCGTCCATTCGTCGAGGTGCGGGAGTTTGCAGTTGAGCACCACCGCCTGGAAGGAATCGAGCCGGCTGTTCACGCCCACCACGCTGTGGTAATACCGCGGTTGCATGCCGTGCCCGCGCAGCAGGCGGAGGCGGTCGGCCAGGTCGGCGCTGCGCGTGGTGAGCATGCCGCCGTCGCCGGCGCCGCCGAGGTTCTTGGTCGGGTAGAAGCTGAAGCAGCCGATCTCGCCCATCGATCCGGCCCGCTGGCCGTCGAACTCCGCGCCGATGGCCTGCGCGGCGTCCTCCAGAATGGGCAAGTTCCGCTCGTCGGCGAAACCTTCCAGCGCGGTCATATCGGCGCACTGGCCGAACAGGTGGACGGGCAGGATGGCGCGTGTGGCGGGCGAGAGCTTCCGGCGGACGTCGGCCGGGTCGAGGTTGAACGTTTCGGGGCGGATATCGGCGAACACCGGCTTGGCCCCCAGTCGCGTGACCGCGCTGGCCGTGGCGAAGAACGTGAAGCTGGGCACGATCACTTCGTCGCCCGGCCCAATGTCGAACGCCATCAGCGCCAGCAGCAGCGCGTCGCTGCCCGAGGCACACCCGACGGCGTGCTCCACGCCGCAGTACTCGGCAATGCTCTTTTCGAGTTCGGTTACCGGGGGGCCGAGCACGAATTGCCCGCTTTCGCACACGCGGGCCAGGCCGGCCAGAACTTCTTCCGAAAGTCCGGCCGCATGCCGCCCCAAGTCGAGCAGCGGGACGCCGGGCGAATTGTTATTTGCTGACTGGTCCTTAGTCGTCATCGGTAGTCCTTACCCAAGATAAAGGAAGCGTCGGATCGCGGACTGCACGGCGCCGCCGTCGAACTGCGGAACGGGAGCCCGGCATCCCCTGAAGAACGGGACGGATTAGTAGCCGTTTCCGGCTTTTGGGTCAAGATCGGATTCGCGACCCCCACGGGATGTGGGGGCTAGTCCCGCTAGTCGGCAGCCTATGCTGTCAACGCGTCAAGCTTGCGGCACGATGCCCGCCTGCTTCAGATAGGCGATGACCTCGTCGGCCAACTGTTCCGCCGTCTTGATGCCGGCGTGGAGGCACAGTTCCGGCTTTTCCGGGGCCTCGTAGGGAGCGTCGATTCCGGTGAAGCCCTTCAGTTCTCCCGCCCGGGCCTTCTTGTAAAGCCCTTTGGGGTCGCGCGCCTCGCACACGTCCAGGGGTGCGTCGACAAACACTTCGATGAAATCGCCCGGCGCGAGCATGCTGCGCACCTCGTCGCGGTCGCGACGGTACGGGCTGATGAACGCCGTCAGCGCGACGATGCCGGCGTCGCGGAACAGCTTGGCCACCGTGCCGATCCGTCGGATGTTCTCCTCACGATCCTGGGCCGAGAACCCCAGCCCGAACCGCTTGGCGAACTCCTCGTCGTGCCGCTGGCGCAGCAGGGCCGGTCCGGCGTTCAGTCCGTGGCGGATGTTGTCGCCGTCGAGCACGAAACTGTGGATTCCCGCCGAATGGAGCTTGTGGTCTACCAGGTTGGCCACCGTGCTCTTGCCGCAGGCGCTCAGACCGGTGAACCAAAGCACACATCCCCGATGCCCGTTCAGTTGCTCGCGCTTTTCGGTGGGAACGGCATGTTCGTGCCAGTGGACTTCGACGTGCGGATCGGTACTCATTGAGGGGGGCCTTTCTCCAGGAACGGGGCATGCCGCAGGTCGCTCGGAACTCGGCGCCGCCGGGGTTGAAACTGGGTAAACCGACTATCATAGGCCGGAAGCCGGTTTTTTTCAACGCCGGCGGGTGCGCGATCCTTTCCAGATTGGGGTCGCGTAAAACGGCCGGAAGGGTATAATTTCCTGCTCTTTGGCGTAATCTCCCCATATCTCTCCATATTGTCGCGAATTGGAAGTGCTTCAATGCCTCAAACTGAAACCGCGCCGCACAACGGCCCGCAACCGTTGGGCGAGTTCGCATTAACGGCCGAAACGCTGTACGACAAGTGCGTTGCTCTGGCCAGGAACCTCTGGTGGAGCTGGCATCCGGAGGTCATCAACCTGTTCCGCGACCTCGACCCCATCCGATGGCGGCAGTTGGACCACAACCCCATCGCCCTGCTACGCGAGTTCACCCCCGAACGGCTCGAAATGCGGACCGCCGAGCTGGTGTTGTACAGCCGCATCAATTATGCGTTTCGTCGGCTGAAAGAGTACCTGAGCGAAACGCCTGTTTGGGGCAGAACGCACGCCGGGGTGCTCGGCTCGAAGCCGGTGGCGTATTTCTCGCTGGAGTTCGGCGTGCACGAATCGCTGCCCATCTACTCCGGCGGCCTGGGCGTGTTGGCCGGTGACCACATCAAGAGCGCCTCGGCGCTCGGGGTGCCGCTGGTGGCCCTTGGCCTGTTCTACGACCAGGGCTACTTCAAGCAGCATCTGGACGAAAAGGGCTGGCAGCAGGAAGAGTACCTCGATACGAAGGTCGAAAACCTGCCCATGGAGCCCGCCCGGGGCAAGGACGGGAAACCCATCACCGTCACCATCGAAACCCGAACCGGCAAGCTGCTGGCCAAGGTATGGCTGATGCGCGTGGGCCGGGTGAACCTGTACCTGCTCGACTGCGACGTGCCGGGCAACAGTCCCGAGGACCGGGAACTGACCAGCCGCCTGTACGGCGGCGATAACCGCACCCGCATCCGCCAGGAGCTGGTTTGCGGGGTGGGGGGAATGCGGGCGCTGGACGCGTTGGGCATTTCGCCGGGCGTGTACCACCTGAACGAGGGCCACAACGCCTTCGCCACCCTGGAGGCCATTCGCGAACGCATGCTCGACGACGGCATGTCGTTCGACGACGCCCTGCGCGACGTCGCCCAGCACACCGTCTTCACCACGCACACCCCCGTGCCCGCCGGCCACGACCGCTTCGACGGCGCGCTCATCGAAGAACACCTCGGGCCGCTCCGCGACGACTTGCACATTTCTTTCGAGCAGCTCATGGGCCTCGGCCGGGTGGAGCCGCAGAACGAGCACGAGTCGTTCTGCATGACCGTGCTGGGGCTGAAGCTTTCGCGCAAGGCGAACGCGGTGAGCAATTTGCACGGGCACGTGAGCCGGCGTATGTGGGCCCACCTTTGGCCGTGGCGCGTCGAGGAGGAAGTGCCCATCGGGCATATCACCAACGGCGTCCACCTGCAAAGCTGGCTCGCCTGGCAGATGCAGCAGCTTTATGACCGGAACTTTCCGGTCGGCTGGATGAACCGCATCGGTGAACCCGAACCGTGGCAGAACATCCACAACGTCGACCCCGGGGAACTGTGGGAAACCCACTATGCCCTGAAGAACCTGCTGCTGGCGTTTGTGCGGCGGCGCATCAGCCGGCAATGCCGTCGGCGGGGCGAACCGGACGACGTGGTCGAGGCCGGGCGGAACATCCTCGATCCCGACGTGCTCACGTTGGGTTTCGGCCGCCGATTTGCCACCTACAAGCGCGCCGCCCTGATCCTGTCCGACCTCGACTGGCTCGATACGGTGGTCAACGATCCCGAGCGGCCGGTGCAAATGATTTTCGCCGGCAAGGCGCATCCGGCCGACGAGCCCGGCAAGAAGATCATCCAGCACATTGCCAACCTGCGGCACGATCCGCGGTTCGCGCACCGCATCGCCTTCATCGAAGACTACGATATCAACGTGTGCCGGCACCTGATCCAGGGCGTCGACGTGTGGCTGAACAACCCCCGCCGCCCGTTGGAGGCCTCCGGCACCAGCGGCCAGAAGGCCGTGCTCAACGGCGTGCTGAACCTGTCGATTCTCGACGGCTGGTGGGCGGAAGCATACGACGGCACCAACGGGTTCGCCATCGGCAAGGGAACGCATCACGTCGACAGCGCCGTGACCGACCGCCGCGACGGCGAGTCGCTGCAACGGGCGATGACCGAAGAGGTCGTTCCCCTGTTCTACGACCGCGACATCGACGGCCTGCCTCGCCATTGGATCAAGCGGATGATGAACTCGATCAGCTCGCTCGCCTGGCGTTTCAGCGCCCACCGCATGGTGGCCGACTACGTCCAGCACACCTACCTGCCCGCCGCCGGCGGCGTAAGCTGCGAGGTTTCGGTGCGGTAGTTTCCGGCGGTTTTCCCAATCTGCGGTAACCGTTCCCTCTTCATACAGGAAAGCCGCACGCCACGACGACCGCGCAGGCCCGTGGAAGGGCGGAAGGGCATACTCTCGAAGCGGACGGCACGGCGGAGCGTGCCTGCTACTTTGGCGGCTTCGCTGTCTTTGTCTTGTCCGGACCGGGCAGTATCGCTACGCGGCGGCATGGGCCTTCGGCGGATGCACAAAGGCAACGAGCACGGCGGCCGCCAGCACAAACACGCCACAAATGGTGAAGGCGAGGGGGAAGTTGCCCAGGTCGCCGAGCGCTCCGCCGAGAAGCGGCCCGAAAATGCCCCCGATTCCGTACGACAGAAACACCCAGCCGTAGTTCTGGCCCACGTATTTCGTGCCGAACGTGTCGGCGGTGATCGTGGGGAACAAGGCGAAGTTGCCGCCGAAGTTGAAGCCGATCAACGCCGAGCCCAGGTACAGCAAGGACGGGGTGCCGGCCATCCACTGGAAGCAGATGACGAGCACGCCTTGCGTCGCCAGCATTAGGAAGATGGAAAGTTTCCGGCCGAGCACGTCGCTCAAGGTGCCCCACACGATCCGCCCAATGCCGTTGGCCAGCGAGAAAAACACCGCCATTGCCGTGCCGGCGATGGCGCTCGCCTCGATCGGCGTCAGGCCTGCGGCTTCCAGGGCTTGCTTGGGGAACAACTTCATTAGACCGATGCTCATCAGCCCGGCGCCGGCACCGAAAACGAAGCACAGGAAGATCATGTAGAACTGAGGCGTGGCGAGCATCTGGCCGCTGGTGAATTGGACCGTTCCGGCGGCCGGCTTTCCGGCGCTGCCGGCCTGAGGCGGCTGCCATCCCTTGGGTTTCCAGTCTTCGGGCGGGTTTTTCATCCACAGTGCCCCGACGAAACACATCAGAAAGAACACAAAGCCATACACAACAAAGGTGGTCCCCAGACCGAATTGCGCGATGAGGTGGCCCCAGGCCCCTGCCAGCTTGACCCACAACAGGGCGCCGAACCCGAAGCCGGCCACGGCCAGCCCGGTGATAAGCCCCTTCTTGTCCGGGAACCATTTCATGCCGACGGCGATCGGCACCACGTAGCCGAGGCCGATTCCGCTGCCGCCGACGATGCCCACGAACAGGAAGGTGGACCAGAAGCTACCCGGACTGATCAAGCCGGCCAATACGTAACCCGCCCCCAGGACGGCCCCGCCGGCCATGGCGAGCTTCTGCGGGCCGACCGTGGGCATCATGCGTCCGGCCAGCACCATGACAATGGCAAACAGCGCAAGCCCGGCCGAGAAAATCGCCTGCGTTTGGGTCTTGGTCAAACGATACCGGAGCGAGCCGATTCGCTCGTTGACTCCATACTTCTCGGCCGCTTCTTCCATTTGGACAACGAGTTCCGCCTTTTGTCTCTGGAACTCGGCTTCCACTTTTTTGATTGCGGCCGGATCCGACTCGTCGGCTCGGCCCTCGTCGAGTTTGGTCGCGGCCACTTTGATCTGCTCTTCGAGGACGGCCAGGTCCGTGCGGAGGTCGTCCAGTTGCGCCGGCCCGAGCCCGATCGCCGTTGCGCTGTAAATCGCCGCCACGTCGGCGGGGGTCTCGGCCGTCAACGCAGGCGTGAACACGCTCCAGGCATAGATTGCCCCCAGGCAAAGCTGGATCAGGATGGCCCCCACGACTACCAGCCAACGATTCATTACTCGTCCGTCCGCCATTCGTTCTCTCCCAGTTGTTAAGGCGTGCCGAGGCTCACGATCGATTTCGGCGGGCCGTCGCCAAGAGCGGCCCCTGCCGCAACCCCACTGTAGGGGTGGTGAAAAGGTGCAATTTTAGCAAGCCCGGGCGCACGTTGCCAGGGGGGCCGCAGTTTCCCCACTCACCGCGGCAGTTCGCCCAAAGTAGCAGGCACGCTCCGCCGTGCCGTCCGCCGCGGTTCGCAACGGGT
>CAYPWB010000101.1:0-16374 GCA_964414315.1 uncultured Planctomycetaceae bacterium
GGATATCAGCGCGTGGTTCGACGACGAAGAAGCGACTCCCGCCGCCGATTCGAAGGCGGATACCCGGGCCGGCGCGCCGGCCGATCATACGGCGGTCATGTCGCCGAAGAAGCCGGAAGCAAGTCCCGAGGAGGAGTCGGAACAGCCGAAGAAGAAGTTCAAGCTGACGGCGCCGGCAATGGGTCCACCTGTGCCGAAATCGGTCAACAGCGAAGACGCCGCAGCCGACGTGCTCCGCAAAATGATGGGGCACTAACCCAAGGACCGCCGAACTCCCGGAGCCGACCGTGAAAGCCTCCCGCCGCCCGCGCAAATCGGCCGCCATGCTCGGCATGGCCTTCGACAACGACGACGGCCATACCCGGCTGACGCGGGGCGACAACTTCGTCTTGGTCGGCGGTAGCCACAAGACCCACGCCGTGATGCAGGAAACGGCGGTGAAGATCAACGAGCACCTAGAGCGGCGTGGCAAGCGGCTGGAGGATGCCTCGGTCGGGGAACTTCGCGAGATTTGCCGGGAAGTTGCCGAGCGGTCGTCAGAGTAGTCTTGCGTCGTCCTTTCGCACGTTGCGAGTCTGGCCGCTCGAGCGTGTGGGCCTGCGTACAATGCTTACATTCGGTACGTTCGGGCTAATCGGCCGGGAGGCCGTATCTTACCCTGCCTCTCCAGGCGGTTTTTTTGGTGCTATTTCGCAACGATGGTGTATCTTTTCTACATTGACACCACTCTTGCCGCCCCACCGAAAAAGGAGCCTGAACGTGGCGACAACCAAGAGGAATACCCGCAAAGCAAGCAAAGCGACCGAGACGAGCAAGACGGCCAAGACAACCAAGACAAACAAAACAACCAAGGGAGCGAAGGCGACCAAGGCGAAGAAGACCGACCGCTCCAGCGCGAAGCTGCCCGCCAAGGACACAACCACGAACACCAAAGGTGCCCGAAAGGCCGAGAGTGCTTCCAGCCCCGCCGGCGGAACCCGAGCCCGCAAGCAAACCGCCACGATCGACCGGCGGAGCACGGGCGACCGCCGCGAGGGTGCCGACCGTCGGCAGAAGAGCGAGCCGGTGCCCGTGGAACGGCGCTCCGTGGAACGGCGCAAGAAGGTCAGTCGGCGCAGGCAAATCGACCCCACCACTTGCGAGAGGGATTACACGGTCGAAGAAGTCGAATTCATGAACGCCTTGGCCGACTATAAACGCACCAGCGGCCGAATGTTTCCCACGTGCAGCGAAGTGCTGGAAGTGCTCCGGAGCCTGGGGTATTCCAAAGCGACGGGCGAGTCGGAAGGGGCTGCGACCACCGATGTCGCCGCAACGGCCCAATAATCCGGGCTTGCCGCAACGGCGGGCTATCGGTATCCTGCGGCCTCCTTTCGGCGCGAAGGCTGCGCCGGGGGGTCTTTTCTGAGAGCCAACCCGCAAAAGCGAGGCCCGACGCCCGTGGCTAATTCCCCCACCTACGACCGGTGCCTGTTGTCGAACTGTCGCGACTGGAAGCCCCTGGGGGCGCTTGTGCTGATGTTGTTTTGCGCGGCCGGTTGCAACAACTTCGATGCGCAGGCCCGAAACGCCGAGGGGGTACGGATGTTCCAGCAGGCCCGCTACCACGAGGCCCTGCGGCATTTCCAGGAGGCGAACTACGCCGATGCGAAGAATGTCGACGCATACTACAACCTGGGTGCGGCCTACCACCGATTGGGTGTCGTGGAGCAGGATGAAACCTATCTTCGCCAGGCCGAAAACTACTACGAAATGGCGGTGACGCGCTCCGACCAGCACGGCGAGGCCTACCGGGGGCTCGCCGTACTGCTGGCCGACCAGGGTCGCACGAAGGAGGCGTTTGCCCTGCTGGAATCTTGGGTGGAAAAGCGGCCCGACTTGCCCGATGCCAGGATCGAATTGGCGCGGCTCAGCGAGGAGTTCGGCGACCGTGCCCACGCCGAGGCCCGACTGACGGAAGCCCTGGAACTGGATCCCAACAACGATCGGGCGTGGGCGGCGCTGGCCAGGCTCCGGGAGCAGACGGGCGACTATGCCTCGGCCCTTCGCGGCTACGAGCGTTCGCTGTGGCACAACCGCTTCCAGCCCGAGGTGGCACAGCGCATCGCCGTCTTACGTTCTCGCGTGCAGCCTACCCATGTTCTCGACGCCCCGCCGGGCGGTACACGGCTGGTCGAGCAAGGGGCTCCATCGCTGCAGTGAGCAGGGGGCTTGCCGGTTCCGTCGCGATGGATAGAATTGGGGCTCTGTACTGCTGACTTGCGAGATTGCGAGTGTTCCCCAAAACCGCGCCCCGGACTCGACGCGGAAACTCGCATTGGTTGGCGGCCCTGCGTGTCTTCGTTCGTGACCCTTCCCGTGGAAAATACTATGTCGAAAATTGTCGTTTTGGACCCGCTTTCACAAGACGGACTGGACCTGCTGGAATCGGCCGGTAGCATCGAGTACGAGGTGATGACCGGCTTGGCCGGACAGGCGTTGCACGATGCGCTCCTCCAATTCGACGGGGCCATTTGCCGTAGCGGCGTCAAAATCAACGCCGAGGTCCTCGACGGAAACCAGCGACTCCGCGCGATTGCCCGGGCGGGGGTCGGAACCGACAACATCGACCTCGAAGCCGCTACCCGGCAGGGCATCGTGGTCATGAATACGCCGGGCGGAAACACCCTTTCCACCGCCGAGCATGCCGTCGCTCTGATGATGGCCATGTCGAGGAACATTCATCCCGCCTACCAGAGCCTGCTTGAAGGACGGTGGGACCGGAAGAAATACATGGGCACCCAACTGGCCGGCAAGACATTGGGTCTGGTCGGACTGGGGCGGATTGGTCAGGCGGTGGCCGAGCGGGCGCTGGCGCTGGAGATGCGTGTACTCGGGTACGACCCGTTCTTTTCCGCCGGTCGGGCGAAGGAGCTGGGCATTGAGCCTTGCCAATCGACGGAAGAAATGCTCCCGCTGATCGATTACCTTTCCGTCCACACGCCGCTGAATGACGAAACGCGAGACCTGATCGGCCATGATCAAATCCGGATGATCAAGAAAGGAGCCCGCCTGATCAACTGCGCCCGGGGGGGTATCTACAACGAGGAAGCGATGGTCGAAGGGCTCCGCAGCGGGCAGCTTGGCGGGGTGGCGCTGGACGTGTACCCGAAGGAACCCTGCACCGCAAGCCCCCTGTTCGGCATGCCCGGCGTCCTGTGCACCCCGCACTTGGGAGCCAGCACCGAAGAGGCCCAAACCAACGTGGCCGTCGAGGCGGCTGAACTGCTGATCGACTTCTTCAGCACGGGGGCGATCAAGCAGTCGGTGAACATGTCGCCGCTGGACCCGAAGACCCTGGCCGACCTGCGAGGCTATCTGAATGTGGCGTGGCGCCTGGGGCTCCTGCTGGCCCAAATGGACCACCGCCCGCCCACGCTCTGCCGCCTCAGTTACCAGGGCGGCGCCGCGAAGAAGGACACCCGGTTGCTGTCGGCCGCCTTCGCCGCCGGATTGCTCGAACACGCCATGGATACCGGGGCGAACATTGTCAACGCCGAGGTCATCCTCCGCGAACGCGGCATCGAAGTGCAGGAACAGCGATCGGCCGACCCGGGCGAGTTCAGTTCGCTGATCACGGCCGAAGTCGTGACCGGACAGAAGACGTCGATCGCCGCCGGAACATTGTTCGGAAGCAATATCCCGCGCCTGGTACGCAAAGGAAACTGCCAGGTCGAAAGCCGCCTGGACGGCGTGCTGATGGTCTTCAGCCACCGCGATCAGCCGGGCGTGATCGGGAAGGTGGGCACCGTGTTCGGACGCCACCGACTGAACATTGCCCAAATGGCCGTAGGCCGGGCTACCGACCAACCCGGCGGCGAGGCCATCGGCATCCTGGCGCTCGATTCCCAGCCGCCGGCCGAGGCGTTGGCCGAAGTGCTGGCGTTGCCCGAAATGAATAATGCCTGGGTAGTGAAGCTCCCCCCGGCAGGTGAAACGCCCTCATGGATGGGTGGATAGACGAAATTGCAAAAATTGCACAGGAAATACGCCATTGCGCAAATCGTAATGTACGATTGATGCAAGAGGCGGGATGGAACTAACGGCGCGAAGTGGGCCGCCGTCCCCCGCCTGGGGCATTTCATCGGATGGAGACTCATGATCAGCATACCTCTCGAGGACCGCGTCCTGACCGCGCTCGAACGAAACCCCCATGTCGCGCGGCGGAATCTCCGCTTTGAAACCCACGAAGGGCGTGTCACCCTCCGCGGCGTGGTGGGCAGCTACTTCCAGAAGCAGATGGCGCAAGAGGCCCTGCGATACATCGACGGCGTGCACGAAATCTCCAACGAGTTGGAAGTGGCGGCCGTCTGACCTACGGCTTAGGAAATGCGCTTCGAACCGGCCGCCCGGCGCCGTCGACCCGCGCGCCGGCGGTCGATCTGTCGGAACCTCTCCGCTCGCGACCGCGCTCTATCGCGGCTTGCGAGGGCGTCGTGTGCCCAGAACCGCCTCGACGCGGTCCTGGTAGTCGGGGAAGTGGCCGTCCAGATTGCATGTGTGCAGCACCTGGCGGTTATACGCCGACAGGCCGCAAATGCGCATCACCCCGTCGTGCTCGCGAATGCGCTTGTAAAGCTGCACCAGTTGCCCTATCAGGTAGCTGTTGAGCACGGAAATCTGGTTCAGTTCCAACACCAGCCGATAGGTGAAGTGCCGGCGCAACTGTTCCCACACTTCGTCGGCCAGAGGCGGCGCGTCGGGAGCCTCCGGCTCTTTGAGAATACGGACCAGAAGCCAATCCGGTCCTCGTGCGACCTCCAGGTCCCAACCGGGAGCGATGGCCAACATCACGTTACCTCCTACAACGCGGGTACCGAACCGATGGCAGCGAAAAGAGCCTCCAGCTTTGAGTCTATCCGAAGTGTGGCGGAAAGCAATGCCGCGATTGGGTGGAATGTCGCAATTTCTCAGAAATCGCGGGCCCTAACGGCCCTTCCGTGCACTACGAGCCGAACAGCCTTGCCTGCGTTTCCCCGCTTCCCGGCGGCGCGGCGAGCCCCACGTGTTCCAGTCCGGTTGGGGTGAGTTTGCGGCCGCGCGGCGTGCGAATGACCAACTCGCTGCGCAGCAGGAACGGCTCGACCTCGTCGGCCAGCGTATCGGCGGCCACGTTCATTGTGTGCGCGACGGCTTCAACGCCCACCGGACCGCCGTCGAACACGCGGGCGATGGTTTCCAGGTACTTGCGGTCCTGCGGATCGAGCCCTCGGCGGTCGATGCCCAGCATTTCCAGCGCCGCCCGGGCCACATCCAGCGTAATGCGCCCGTCGGCCCGACTTTGGGCGTAATCGCGCACCCAGCGTAGCCGGTTGTTGGCCAGCCGGGGTGTGCCGCGGCTTCGGGAGGCGATTTCGCGGGCGGCGGGCTCGTCGACGGCCACGCGCAGCTTGCCCGCGTTCCGGCGCACGATTTCCGCCAGTTCGTCGATTGTGTAGAAGTCGAGGTGCTCGCGAAGCTGGAACCGGTCGCGGAGCGGGGCGGAAAGCAGCCCGGTGCGGGTCGTGGCCCCGATGACCGTGAACGGGCGGAGCTGCATGTTGATGGTCCGGGCGTTGACCCCTTCGCCCAGCGTGATGTCGATCCGGAAGTCCTCCATCGCGGGGTACAGGAACTCCTCGACCGTCTTGGGCAGCCGGTGGATCTCGTCGATGAACAGGACGGATCGCTCCTCGGCGTTTGTCAGGTAGGGGACGACGTCTTTCGGCGCGGCCAGCGCGGCGCCGCTGGCGATCTGGAACCCGACGCCCAGGTCGCGCGGAATGCACATTGCGAAGGTCGTCTTTCCCAGCCCCGGCGGGCCGTCGAACAAGATGTGCCCGAGCGGCTCGCCGCGCTTCGACGCCGCGTCGACCGCAATCTCCAGCCGCGCGTACACTTCGCGCTGCCCGACCATCTCGACCATGTGCTGCGGTCGGAGGGCGCGGTCCTCCTCCTGTACTTCGGGCGACGGTTGCAGGATGGGCTCACGGGACATCGGTTTCGGATGCTTGCAGGACAGAACACACCGGACGAATTTCCGGCAGTATAGCAGAAAGGCCGTTGGGCAGACAGGCGTTCGGCAAGGTTACTCGCGGCTCTGCTCGTATACCGCTTGCAGCAGTGCCTGCACGTCCTTGAACTTCCGTCCGGCGGCCAGGGCGGCGTCCAGCATTTTCCGGGCGTCGGCCTCGCCGTGGCCGAGGGTGCGGAGGGCTTCGTACGCCTCGGCAACCACGTCGGGCTGGACGTCGGCGGCTGCGGCCTCCTGACGGGCCACCAGCAAGGCGAACTTCGGCACCTTCCGGCGCAGCTTCGCCACGATCCGTTCCGACATGGCGGGCCCGATGCCCGGCAGGGCACTGAGCGACTTCGCGTCCTGCTCCTCGATGGCGGCCGCCACCTCGCGCACCGGCCGTACCATCGCCCGCAATGCTTTCCGCACCCCTACCCCGTCGACCGAGCAGAACAGTTCGAAGAACTCGCGTTCGGCCTCGCTGAGGAACCCGATCAATCGCGGCGTAAGCCGGCCCTGCATCGGGTTTCCTTCAAGATACTCGATCGTGTGCAAACTGATTTCGCGGCGAACCTCGTGCTGCAATTGGCGTCGCGTGAACTCGGGAATGAGCACCTGGTGCTCGAATGCTCCAATGCGCAGCGTCAGCACGTCGTCTTTCAAGGAAATCAGTTCGCCCGTAATGCGCGTTATCATCCGTCGGCTCTCCATTCCGGCCAGGTTCAGGGGGAACCAGATTCTAACCCCAACGGCCGGCGAAGGGAATGCGGCCGGGCGGAGGCGGATGCCTTCGGATGAGCGGTTCGGGTCTTCCGTTTCTGGGTGCAAAGCCCGGCAAAGTAGCAGGCACGCTCCGTCGTGCCGTCCGCTTCAGCAGGCAGAATGCAGACGTTCGGCCGACTGGCTTGCACCTCGAAACGGAAGTGCCAGCGATTCCGTTTCCAAATGCAGGCACCCGCCTACGCGCGGTCGGTGGTGAACACGGTCAGGCCGGCGGTTCTGGGCCGGCCGGGCAGGAGAAAGCTGCCGGCGTAGCCCACCAGCACGCAGGCGAGCACGCCGACCACCGGGTACAGGAAGAAGTGGACGTGCGGCCGGATATAATACAACAGTACGGCGCTGGCCGCGGCGCCGACCAGGGCGCCCGCCCCATTTGCCCGGCGTGTGAACAGACCCAGCACAAACAGACCCGCCAGCCCGCCGGCGAACAGCCCTACGATCCCCTGGAACAGGTCCCACAGCGAGTGGACGCCCGCCTCGGCCAGGGCCAGGGCGGTGAGTGTGCCGAAAGCGCCCAGTGCCACGGTCAGGGTGCGGGCCAGGATGAGCCGGGCGCGGTCGGACGAACTGGGGCGGAGCCGCGTGTAGAAGTCGGTCACCCAAACGGTGGCCGTGCTGTGCATCGAGCTGTCCATGCTGCTCATCGCCGCGGCGAAAATGGCCGCGATAATCAGCCCCGAAATACCCGCGGGCAATTGCTGCGCTACGAACAACGGCACCAGCCCGTCGATATCGACCGCTGGGCTGAGCCGCTCCGGGTGCAGCTTGTAGAACACGTACAGGGCCGTGCCGAACGAGAAGGCGACGAGCGCCCAGGGGATCGACACCGCCACGTCGGCCCACAGGGCCCGGACCGACTGGCGCGCGTCGGACGTGGTCAGGTAGCGTTGCACGACGGCCTGGTCGGAGGTGAGCCCGGCCAGCCGGGTGAACACGTTGCCCAGCACAATAACCCACAGCGAGGCGACGGCGATGTCGGCATGGACCGGGCCGAAGGAGAACTTGTCGTCGGCCGCGGCCACTTCCAGGAACCGGGCCGGTCCGCCGTCGATGCCGGCCACTACCACCGCCACGCACAGCACGGCCCCGCCCACCAGCACGAACGCCTGGAACACGTCGGTCCACACGACGGCCTCGATGCCGCCGGCCACCGTGTACACGGTGCATAGCACGCCCATCGTCAGAATGCACACGCGATGGTCCAGCCCGGTCACCGCAGCCAGCGCCAACGCGGGCAGGTACAGCACGACGGCCATGCGACCAAGCTGCATGAAGCTGTACGCCGCCGAGCCGAACAGCCGGACCGGCAAGTTGAACCGCGCTTCCAGGTACTCGTACGCGCTGGTCACGTTCAGCCGACGGAACAGCGGGATGTACACCGCGGCAACCACCGGCACGACCAGGAACCAGGTGAACACGCCGGCGAAATAGGCCCAATTGGTGGCGAAGCTCTTTGCGGGAATGGCCATGAACCCGATGGAGCTGACCTGGGTTGCCAGCAGGCTCAGGCCGGCGGCCCACCAGGGAATCTTCCGCCCGCCCAGGAAGAACTGCGCCGTGGAGCCCTCCCGCCGCGAGAAGTAGAAGCCCACGGCCACCAGCAGCGCCAAGTAGAGCGTCAGGACGCTGAAGTCGAGCCGGCCCAACCGACGTTTCGCTCGCCGTAACGAGGCTCGGTAGACGGCCGGGCCGTCGTCCTCGGCGGGCGGCGTGCCAACCACGGCCAGTTCACCCGACCATGGCGCTGCGGCGGTGGCTGACGCCGCACCGGCGCCCGGGCGTATCCATGTGTCGGTGATGGTGTGATAGCCCAGCATCGGCCGGCCGAACAGCGCGATGTGTACCTGCCCCACGCTTGCGGCGGGCCGAACGGCGGAGAGGGCGGGAATGGGCTGGAGCGTATGCCATCGGCCGGTCGACGGGTTGAAGCGGTACGCATCGGAAAGCGGCTGCCCGTGGGAATCGGTCCCGCCAAACAGGAACAGGCACGTTTGTTCGCCGTCGCTTTGCGCGACCATCGCGGCGTCGCGGCGCACTTCACCCGGCACGTCCGGCAGCGGCTCCCAGCGGCCGGCCTCCGACGCCATGGCCAGGTCGAGCACCCAGAAGTTCGACCGCACAGGCAGAGGGGATCGTCCCGTTTTCGCGGCGGAATGTTCGGTGGGGGACAGGTCCGTGTCTGCTTCCGGCCCAAGAGTTACGTACACCCGGCTGTCCACGCTCGCCGCCGCCGCGCCGCGGCAGGGCGTCGGCAACGGGGGGTAGCCGGCGTCGATTTCGACCCGCCGCGTGTCGGAACTCCACCGGACCACCAGCACCCGGTCGGTTGGGCCCTCCACCGTTTGGCCTCCGATACACAGCACGCCGTCCGGGATTGCCGCGACGGCGGCGTCCCACACCCCATCCCGCCGTCCAACTTCCCGCCAAATGGAGCCGCGCGCGGTGGTCGCGCCCTTATCGAGAAGGGCCCAAACGCGGTCGGGTTCTTCGTCATCGATGCGTCCGAACAGCAGCAGCGTGCCGTCGCTTTCGGCCAGGCGTACTGTTTCGGGCTGCACCTCGTCGGGCAACTCGGCCAACCGCTGCCAATCGAGCCATGCCGGCGCTTCGGCGGGCTGCGACGGCTCGGCCGCCGCTGCGCAGCACGTCAGAAGCAGCAGAAGAAGGGAAGGCAAGCGAACGCGAAGCGAACGAGGGAGGGAAAAGGGGAAAGGGGAAAAAGGGGAATACGCTACGCGGAACTCAGCATTGAACACCTTCCTGGAATTGCTCCTCTTCCCTTTTTCCCCTTTCCCCTTTTCCCCCTCTCCAAACGCCGTCATCCCTATCCTCCTCCGGTTCCCTACGATTTCAGCACCAGATGGATCATCACGTTCATCCGGGCCTCGACTCCTTCCACTTGCCCGGCCAGCCGCAGCCAGCCGCCAAAGTGCTTCACCCGCACGAAGGAGTCGCCCACGGATGCGACTGGCGGGAACACGGTCCCTTCGTCGACCCAGTGGATGCCGTCGGCCGAAACCTGCACGGCGGCCGACATGGCGACGCCCTCGCCAACCAACTCCTGCACGCGAATAAAGAACATGGCCTCGGAAGCCCAGCCGCATTCATACGGTTCGGTTTCAAACCCGCCGGCCAGGTCTTTGTGCCGTTCCAGAGGCACGGTAATACAGTGTCGCATCAAAGCGGCCTCCTATTGGGCGGAAATGACAATGGAGTCGACGTACAGGAACACGCGGCGGGCCGTATCGGCCTCGATCCACACGACGGGGTTCAGCAGCGAGTTGACGCCCTTGTACGGATCGACCCACGTCGGACGGATTCCCTCCATATTGTACACATTCCGGCCCGACTGAAACTCCACGTATTCCCGCCGAGCCAGGTCGACCGTCAGCCGAAGGTAGCACCAGTTGATCTTGTCGTCCGATTCATTGTAGCAAAGGTGCTCCGTTCCCTCGGGCACCCACTGGAATCCATCGGTGCTGCCGTCGGGGTGGCGCTTGCCGAACCACTGCGGGTCGATACCGCGGCGGCACCAGTCGCCCTTGGTGTCGTACGCCCACTGCTCGTCGGTGACGGCTGCCGCCTGCGCGAACTGCCAGCGGCGCACCATCTGCCCATCGATCGAGTTCAGGTACCGCACGGCCGGAAAGTACCGGTGTCGCTCGTCCTGCACGTCGAACATCACGCCGAAGGCGCGGATGTCTTTCTCGCCGATGCCGATGCGGTCCTGCTCGGGCGTGTAGGCGAACCACATTTCGAGTTGCACCAGGCCCAGCGCGTCGAACGGCGGCGTGGTAAGCCGCTTGATGGCGTGGCTCATGCCGCCGGCGGCGGGCGGTTGCTCGTAGGGGTTCGCCTGCGCCCGGGTGGCCAGCTTCAGCGAATACAGCCCGCTCATCGACCCGTGCGTGCCCGCATAGCCGAAATTGGCATTGGAAAGCATCACCGGTCCCCAGCGATGCTTCTCGACAATGCTCGGCCGGGGCCGGTGCCCTTCGAGCACGAAGTTGTTCATCAGGTCGATCCAGCCGCACCAGCCGCGGTCGAAGTCGTCGTAGCAGAGTATGGTGCCCAACGGTCTGAATTTGCTCAGTCCGACGGGGGGCGCACAGCCATAGGGATTGTCCATCGCAGCTCCTCGAAATGGGTCGATGGCTTTTAGGATAACATTGCTATATCATCCATGCAAGCACCGGTTTCACCACCATTGCTCGGGATCGGTCGGGCGCGGTAGCGGCCGGGAGGGGCGCGCCGCTTGCCCGACCTTCGCTTCGCGTAGCCATTTCTGACAAGCGCCACCCCCTGACGCATGGGTGATATACTAGCGCGAACGGCGGGGTAACGTCAAGCGACCTACCCAATAATGGTTGCTCGAGGAGACGAATTCCGCCAGTATGCGGCACTCGCTATTCCGGCTCGAACGAAATGCCCCTCCCGCGAGGCGATCTTGCCCAGGAACCAAGCGTGGCCAAAAAGCAGAAATCGCCCCGAGCCCCGAGCTGGATGCTTGACACGCCTGGCGCAGACTGGATAACATGGCTATAGCACGTAGCGACCAACCGGTGAACCGCAGGAGAACGACCTGGTGCCCCCCACCCTCAAACAACGCGCGTACGACCACATCCGCCGGCAGCTTGTCGCCGGACGCCTCTCGCCCGGTGCACGGCTGTGCAACCGGGGCCTGGCGCAGGAGATCGGCGTGAGTCTCATCCCCGTGCGTGAGGCGATCAGCCAGTTGGTCAGCGAGGGCCTGGCGGAGCATCGGCCTCGGCTGGGAGCATTTGTTGTGCGGGTGGGCCGTGAGGAGTTGGAGGAACTGTACGACCTGCGCGAAGCGCTCGAGTGCCATGCCGTCGCCAAGGCCGTCAACCGGCTCACCCAAGCCGAACTGGCCGAAATGGACGACTACAACGCCGAGCTGGCCGACATCCACCGTGAGTTGTTACACGGCGACGGCTGCCACTGGTCGGTCGAGCAGATCGACCGCTGGATGATGGCCGACGCTGCGTTGCACATGACGCTGCTGCGCGCGGCCGGTAACCGCCGGGCGCTGAAGACGGTTTCCGACCTGCGGCTGATGACGCACATTTTCGGTCGCCGATGGAGCGTTCGTCCGGTGGACGATCTTGCCGAAATCTGCCGCGAGCACGAGCAGATTGTCGCCGCGCTGCGGCAGCGCGACGCTGCGGCGGCGGTAGCCGTCATGCGCGAGCATTTGCGCCGCGGCTGCCGCCTGGCCCTGGCCCAGTTCGGACGCCGCCGCATGGACGAAGCGGCCGGTCGGGCCGGGTTGCAGGACCGACTGCACCGGATGGAGCAAGTTTCCCTGTCCCCACGGCCCGGCGGGGTGTAACCCATCGTGCCGCGAGCATTTCCACCCTTGAGAGTTCGGCCAATTTCCTCTTCCGTGTCTCAATAACAGGAGATTCTCCCATGAAACGGTCGCTTGTTGTCCTTCTCGTTGCGGGTTCACTGGGGGGGCTCGTTTCGGGCAGCGCTCAGGCCTCGCCCCTCACCGACGCCGTCGGCTACTGGAGCTTCGAGGAGGGCTCGGGAACCACCACGGCCGACCTGTCCTCGACCTCGCCGAACATTCCGCTCACCCTGGGCGGCGGCACGCTCCCGGCCTGGCAAACGGCCGGCGGCCCGTGGGGCGGCAGCTTCGGCAATCACCTGTCCTTTTCCGGCGCCAACTACTTGACCACCGGCGGCGATCAGAATGCGCTCGACTTCAACCCGGCCGATCCGTTTTCGGTGGCAGGCTGGGTGAACCTCGACCCGGGCACGTCGAACGTCTGGCTCGCCAGCAAGATGGAGTCGAGCGGCGCGTTTCGCGGCTGGGGTGTTCAGGCGCGGGGCAGTGCCGCGGCCAGCCCGCAGAACTTGGTCGAATTCTGGCTCCGCGATACGAACAGCCCGACCAACTACCTGGCGATTAGAACTCCTGTGGGCATCCTGCCGGAGTCGGAATGGATGCACGTGGGCGCGACGTACGATGGAACGGCTGGGCCGGGCGGCGTGGCACTGTACATCAATGGTGTGCCCGTGGCAACAACCGTTCGATCCAACACCCTTATCGGCACGAACACGTCGAACTCCGTGCCGATGAACGTCGCCGGACGAAACAACGCGGGCAGCCTCAGCGGAGGCGTCGACGAGTTCGGCGTTTGGAATCGAGTGCTCTCGCCGCAGGAAATGGCGGCGTTGGCGATGCCGCATCCGACCATGGCCGGGCTCGTCATGGACGACTTCAATTACACCGCCGACCATCAGGCCCCCTTGGCCGGTCGCAACGGCGGGCTGGGCTGGGCCGGACCCTGGGGCGACGGAACGGTGGGCACGGCGACCGGCGTTGTCCTGGTCGATACGGAAAACAACCTCAACCATGCGGCCTATCCGGTCGAGTCCTACGGGACCGGGCTCGTGTACGGAACGTTTAGCGCCTGGCGGGAAGTCAACCGGCCGGTGGCCGAACCGATGACCGGCGAGGTCTGGTTCAGTTTCCTGGCGGAAACCTCGGAGTCTGCCCACCGGGCGGGTATCTCGATCAATAACGATACGGCGTTGGAGTTCAATAGCGACGGCGATCGGTTCAATATCGGCCTGTTCGGCGACCAATTGCGCGTCGCCGCGCCGGGGTTGAGTCCCACGACGGCATCCTCGGGCCTCGGTTTGGGGGAAACCCATCTGGTCGTGGGGCGGCTCGACGTCGCCTCAGGGGACGACGCGCTGAGCCTGTGGCTGAATCCCGACTTCACCGGGGTTTCCGGCCCGACCGACATGCCCGGGACCACGTTTACCTACGGCGGGCAGGACTTCATCGAGGAACTGAGCCGCATCGGCGTATTCGCCTACGGCGGCAGCGCGCCGTACGGGCAGGTCGACGGGTTGCGATTCGCCACCGGCCCGATGGCGTTCCTGAATGTCACCGGCGTGCCCGAACCGTCGACCGCCGTGCTGCTGGCCTGTGCGTTCGTTGCCTTCCTTGGGTTGCGGGGGCGCCGGTTGCGATGAATCGAGCGATTGTGCCCCGTGATTCAATACCAGACTTGAACTTCGGCCAAACACTTCTATGTGAAAAGGACATGAAGCGATGAAACGATCCATTGTGTTCTCCACCGCGGTGGTACTTGCGTATGTACTTCTGCCGAGTCCTGACGTCGCGCTCGGCGGCCTGATGACCAACGGCGACTTCGAGGACGGCACCACCCCGTTCCCAAATGGTTGGACCATCTCCGGAACGAATCCTGCAAGCCCGCAAACCGGGGTCAACGCCGTCGGAGGTTCGGGGACTTCGGCGCTGATGACGAATGCCGGCGGGTACGTGTACCAAAACTTCACCAATACCAACACGATCGCTCCCAACTGGGTTCTCGAGTGGGATTTTGCCAGCCAGGATCCGGGCAGTTCGGGCGAACGCAGCATGAACGGTTCGATTTATAGGGCGCCCGGTTTAGATACTTCCGATATCTTCGTTACCTATCGTGTCAACGGTGACGGCGATTTCCAGGTGTACGATGGCAGTTGGGGCACGCCCTCCGGGTTGGCCGGCGCTGTGATCTTCGACGACGACGTGACGGAGTCGCCCTTGACTCACCATGTCAAATTCGTCGGTCACATGGACCTTCCGTCGCCTACGTTGGATCTGGTCGTCACCGATTCCGACGGCACGATACATTCGGCCCTGGGACTCACGAACTGGCGGAACGGCACCATGGGCGACGGGCTCACCACGCTCCGTTTCGACACGGCTGGGACAAGCAGCGCAGGAATCCACCTCATCGACAACGTGGCGGCAACCGCCGTTCCCGAGCCCACGTCGCTCTTAATGTTGGCCTTCACGATATTGGGCTTGCTCGGAGTGCTTCGTCGACCGGGGCGATAAGTGCTCAGAAGAACGACGCGGAACGTTCGCGTTCATGAGACGGGAGATATTCATGCGGAAGGTCCGTTCGGCCGTCTTTGTCTTGGCGCTTGCGGCAACCGTGTTGTGCGCGGCCCCCTTGGCGCATGCCGGCCGTCCGTCGGCGGTCGGCCCCGAAACGCAACTGTTCGTCGACGACGCGCTGCTTGCCGCGAAAACGGGCGTGGTGCGGCGCGCGCACGCGTGTCGCAAGCTGCCGCAGCCGGTGCTCGTGCCGGACAAGCCCTGGGAGCAAGATGGCATCGACCGGCGCGTGTATATCTACGGGACCGTCCTGCGCGATGCCCAGACGGGTACATTTCGCATGTGGTACAACCGGCTGGCAACCGTGCTTTACGCCACGAGCGACGACGGGATCGACTGGGACCGGCCCGCCCTGGGGCTGGTCGAGTTCCAGGGCTCAAAAGAGAACAACATCCTGTTGCAGCGGATGCACAGCCCGAGCGTCGTCGACGACGCCCATGAAGCCGATCCCTCACGGCGGTATAAGATGCTCGGCTGCGGGCGGGGAAGACAACCCGGATATTACACCGCGTACTCGGCCGATGGGCTCGTTTGGAACCTCTATCCGAAGAATCCGGTGTTGTCCAGCAGCGATACGATCACCCTTTCGCAGGATCCGGCTACGGGCGAGTACCTGGCATTCCACAAGCGACACGGCGACCCGCGCACTCGGCCGGTCGCCCGGCAGGTCTACCTTTCCGTGAGCAACGACATGCAAACGTGGTCGGAGCCGGAGCTGGTGATGATGCCGGACGAGATCGACCATGCGCAAACGCGGGAGTTGGAAGGCGGCACGCACTCGGAGTTCTACAATATGTCGGCGTTTCCGTACGGGGGGCAGTGGCTGGGGCTGGTCACCCATTTCCGGCGGACCGGGCGGCCGCCGGGGAAAGGGCCTGGCCAGAGCCCGGCCGACGGGCCGATCGACGTGCAGCTTGTCCACAGCCGCGACGGCCGCACGTGGCACCGCTGTTCCGACCGCAGTCCGGTCATCCCCAACGGGCCGCACCCCTACGATGCCGGCTGTATTCTGGGCGTGGCGAACGCCCCGGTGGTGGTCGGAGACGAACTGTGGGTATACTACACGGCTATCACCACGACCCACGGCGGCTACCTTCCCGAAAAGGAAATCACCGTCGCTTTGGCCAAGTGGCGTCTGGACGGCTTCGTGTCGCTCGACGCCGGCGAGGAGCCGGGCACGGTGGAAACCGTGCCGTTGCGGTTCGAGGGCGATCGGCTGACCGTGAACGCCGACGCGTCGGAAGGTTCCCTGGCGGTCGAGGTGCTCGACGCCGAAGGACAGCCGATTCCCGGCTACACCCGTACCGACTGCACGCCCGTGCTGGGCGATAACTTGCGGCACGAAGTCGGCTGGAAGCAGCAGAGGCGTCTGCCTGCCGACCGGCCCGTCCGGCTGCGGTTCCATCTGCACAACACGAAACTGTTTAGTTACCGGGTCGACCTGGCGAAATAGGGTCGGCCGACGATGCGAAGATCGCCCCGTCACGGAGTCCCGTCCCACGAGGTGAAGCGATGCCGTCCCATTCAAAATCCGCCATCCACCATCCGACATTTGCGTTTACCCTGGTGGAACTGTTGGTGGTCATCGCCATCATCGGTATTCTCATCGCCC
>CAYPWB010000102.1:0-6173 GCA_964414315.1 uncultured Planctomycetaceae bacterium
CTATCCGCTGGAACTTGTCTGGTGCCCCGCTTGCACGCTCGTACAAATCACGGAGACCGTGCCGCCCGATACACTCTTTGCACATTACGTCTACTTCTCATCGTTCTCCGAAACCGTAGTAGAAGAGGCTCGGCGATTGGCGGAGCGGATCGCCCTGGAGCACCCATTGGACAGCCGGAGCTTGGTCGTCGAAATCGCCAGCAATGACGGCTACCTGTTGCAGCATTACAAGGCGCTCGGCGTTCGTGTTCTGGGCATCGAACCGGCGCAGAACATTGCCGAGGTCGCCCGGCGGCAGCGGGGCATCGAAACGCTGTGCGAGTTCTTCACAAAGCCCCTCGCTCAACGATTGGCAGCCGAAGGCGTTCGAGCCGACGTAATCCACGCAAACAACGTGCTCGCGCACGTAGCCGACCTGAACGGCTTCGTAGCTGGTATAGCCGCGCTTCTGGCGCCGTCCGGCATTGCCGTGCTCGAGTTCCCGTACCTCCGCGACTTGCTCGATAAGACCGAGTTCGACACGATCTATCACGAGCACCTCTGCTACTTCTCGCTGACGGCCGTCGATCAATTGTTTCGGCGGAACGGGCTACGTGTCGTCGATGTCGAGCGGCTTCCTATCCACGGCGGTTCGCTGCGGGTCACCGCCTTGCGGGAGACTGATCAGCAACCAGCCACCTCGCGGGTTGCCTCGCTTCTGACCGAAGAAGAGCATTGGGGGATTCATCGTGCGGGGAGTTACCAACCGTTCGCCGGGCGCGTGAGTGCGATCAAACGAGAGCTCGTCGCGCTGCTGCGAAGACTCAAGGACGAGGGCAAAACGATCGTCGCCTACGGCGCGTCGGCCAAGGGAAGTACGTTGCTGAACTACTGCTGTGTCGGCCGCGAAACGCTCGACTTCGTGGTCGATCGGAATCCGGCCAAGCAGGGCAAGCTGACGCCGGGCACCCACCTGCCCATCCTGCCCGTGGATTCCCTATTGGAAAGCATGCCCGATTTCGTGCTGTTGTTGACCTGGAATTTCAAAGAAGAAATCATGCGTCAGCAGCGGGAGTACGTCGAGCGGGGAGGTCGGTTCATTGTTCCTATTCCTCGCGTTGAAATCGTCTGAGGTACGTTTGTGCGATTCGAAGCGACACCGCTGCCGGGCGCGTACGTGATCGAGGCTGAACCCGTGTCCGACGACCGCGGCTTCTTCACTCGCACGTGGTGCGCCGAGGAGGCCGGGCGTCTCAGGCTTGATACCCGGGTAGCCCAGTGCAGCCTGTCGCGCAACCGGTTGCGCGGCACCATTCGCGGACTGCACTTTCAGCTTCCGCCGCACGCCGAGGCAAAGGTCGTGCGTTGCGTGCGCGGCACGCTGTACGACGTACTGGTGGACCTTCGCGGCGAGAGTCGCACGTTCGGCAGTTGGTTTGCGGTTGAGCTGACCGCCGAGAACCTCAAGGCCATGTACATTCCCGCCGGTTTCGCACACGGCTTCCAAACGCTCGAAGACGAAACGGAAGTGCTGTACCAGATATCCGTCCCCTACTGGCCAGAAGCTGCTCGCGGGCTGCGCTGGGACGATCCGACATTGGCCATTCCCTGGCCGCTTCCGGCGGCGGCGCTAAGCCCGCGCGACGCCGGGTGGCCGGAGTTGCGGGAGCTTGGCAATATGTTTGGCAGTGGAACCAATGGCGTAACGCCGTGGCCCGAATTGCGTCTGCGCCCATGAGAAGTCGTGGATTCCGTGTTACGGTACTGCGGTCAGTCGTTGTCCTGGGCGGCTGTCGCACACAGAACGAGAATGTGGAGATCATTCATGTTTACGACAGTATTCTTTGATATCTACGCAGGATGCAATGCGAAATGCCCCTGGTGCCAGACCGGATCCAAGACGCGACAAAGACGGCCAATTCCGAAGGGGGCGATTGCGCCGAAGGATTTCAGCCGGGCGATTGACTATATGCTTTCCGAAGGAATCATCGGCCGGGAGACGGTGATCCACCTTTACAACTTCGCCGAGCCGTTTCTGCATCCCCAGTTTGAAGAGATTGTCAAACGACTGGCAGGGGCCGGCCTGAGATTCGGTCTGAGCACCAATGCTTCACGATTGAGGACGTTTTCCGAGCCGTTGCTGGAGCGGCTCGGCTACATCACGTTCTCCATGCCCGGCTTCAGCCAGGCATCTTACAATCGAATTCACGGCTTTGATTTCGAGACCGTCAAGGCAAACATCGTGGCCATTGCGAAGAACTTTCGGGAATGTGGATTTCGCGGCAATCCCTACATTGCTTACCATGTATATCAGTTCAACATTGAGGAAATCGATGATGCTTGCAAGTTCGCGACCGACAACGGCCTCGGCCTGGAGGCCTCCTATGCCTACTTCAACGATCACGACATGGGGCTGAGCTACCTGGAGTCGACCATGCCCTACGAGCAACTCCGTCGCGCTTCGCAGGAACTGGTGTTGTACTACGTTGAAGACCTCCTTGCGCAGAAGCCTCCCGGGTATGCATGCCCGCAGTGGGATGTCCTCAGTTTGAACGAGCGCTGCCAAGTCTTGCTCTGTTGTGCGATCAACAAGAACGAGGGGGCGGGTATTCTCGGCGACCTGTTCCAGATGGACGCCGATACCATCCGACAGATGAAGCGGGGGCATTCGCTGTGCAAACCCTGTTTGGCTTCCGGAAAGCCGTACTGGAGTCATCATGCCTATCGGGTACGAAAAGTCAACCGGACGTCCGGGCGCCAGGTTTTCCGCGACAGATACTTGGACGAGGTCTTGTTCGTGGAGCAGCCGTCATCGTGTGCCGGAATGTTCGAGTCGGCATCACAGTCCAACCTGAGTTCGCTCCTGGTGCAAGGCTGGGCTCGCAATCCGGCCCGCAATTCCGCCGCCGACGGTATGCTTATCATGGAC
This sequence comes from uncultured Planctomycetaceae bacterium, assembly GCA_964414315.1. GTDB lineage: Bacteria > Planctomycetota > Planctomycetia > Pirellulales > Thermoguttaceae > PWXP01. Next base: position 2,909 of record CAYPWB010000102.1, read on the forward strand.
GACCGGCGCAAGGTGCTTGCCTGCGACCCGAGCGACCTGTTTCGTAAAGACGCGCTCCCCAACGAAGGACTGGAACAGCCAAGCGATCGCCAGGGGCGAGTGCATTGGCAGATTCGCGTCGACTTGCGACACGTGACTCCCGGCGCTCGCCACCTCGTGGGATATGCGTTTGATCGGACCGGGCGCGTCGCCTACCGTCTGGCCAACGGAGTGGAATTGCAGTGAACGGTACGAACGAGACTGCGAGAAATATCCTTTATGCCAAGCCCTCGATCTCGCAGAAAGAGATCGACTACGTCACCGACGCGGCGGCCAACGGCTGGGGCGAGCACTGCTACGATTACCTGATTCGGTTTCGCGACAAGCTGCAGGAATCGTTTCAGGTTCGGCATGCAATTCCTACTTCGAGTTGCCACGGCGCCTTGCACATGGCGCTGGCGGCGCTGGGGGTCGGGCCGGGCGACGAGGTGATTGTGCCCGACGCTACCTGGGTCGGTTCCGTGTGGCCGATTGTCTGGCTGGGCGCCACACCCGTGTTCGTCGACATACTGCCCGACACCTGGTGCGTCGACCCGGAGCGGATCGCCGCCGCCATCGGGCCGAAGACCAAAGCGATCATCGTGGTCCACCTGTACGGGAATCTGGTGGAGATGGCCGACGTGCTCGCACTGGCCGAACGGTATGGGCTTCCCGTTGTCGAAGACGCCGCGGAAGCGATCGGCGCGAAGTATCGGGGCCGCAGGGCCGGCACGATGGCCGACATCGGTGTGTTCTCGTTCCACGGCACCAAGACCTTGACCACCGGCGAGGGCGGCGCGATACTGACCAACCGCTCCGATCTGGCCGACACACTCGACGTGCTGGAAAACCAGGGCCGCAACCGGAGCGAACGCTGCTACTTCTGGTGCGAAAGGGTCGGCTACAAGTACAAGATGTCGAATATTCAGGCGGCCCTGGGGCTTGCCCAACTCGAGCGGCTTAACGAGTTGGTCGCGCGGAAGCGGGAGGTGTTCCTTGCCTACCGCGATGCCCTGGCAGCCCTGCCCGACTTGACGATGAATCCCGAGCCGCCTCACGTGCGGAACGCCTACTGGATGCCCACGGTGGTTCTCGGCCGGCGGTATCGCGTTGACGTGGAATCACTCATTCGCGCTGCAAACGAGGACGGCATCGCGCTAAGGCCGTTCTTTCATCCGGTCAGTTCGATGCCGATGCATCAACCGGTATTGTCGAATACCAACAGCTACTCGCTCGCCGGGCGTGCATTCAATTTGCCGTCCGGATTCGATCTGAACGAAGCTGCGATCGCGGACATCACGGAGTGGCTGAAGGAGCACCTGGCTACCGGATCCGCTTTAAGTAACCATCCGGCGCTACGGTGATCAGCAGCTTGTGCTGAATGGTCCGGTCAATCTCGAACTCGGGATGGCTCTTGAGGTATTCCCACACCGCCGTCTTCGGGTTATTTCCTTTTCCCCAAGGGCGATCGGGAAAGGCGTCCGGCGGCATGTCCTCGATCACCGTATCAAACACCACGCAGTAACTTCCCGGCGATACGAGGCGAGCATAGGCTTCCAACTCATCCAGAACATGGTCATGGGTATGCATTGAATCCAGGCAAACAAGAACGCGACTAAAGCTGGAGGCGGCACGGCAGACCTGATCGACAACCTCCGGAGCGATGGAGGAGCCCTCGATCATCTCAATACGCGAAGCCATTGGATGGGCCTCGATGGCAGCCCGGTTGTGCGAGCGGATGTCGATGTCAATGCCTAATACCCTTCGGTTCGACACGGCAGGATCGGTGTTCATGCCCGCTTCAATGGCCTCGGCCATGTCCAGCAGAGCCAGCATCGAAGCACTGAATACAAGCGACCCGCCGTGGGCGATGCCGGTTTCGATGATCAAGTTGGGCTTAACCGTCCAAATGATCTCCTGCATCGCAATGATGTCTTGAGGATACTGGATGATGGGACGGCCTTGCCAATTGAAATTGTAAGAATAGGAGTATTTGGCGCTATTACGAATCCAAGCCAAGGAGTCGTCTTGCAGGCTTCTATCCGATCCGAGCGCAGCAATATGGGACGCAACCCGTTCTTCGTGATTCATAGGTTTCCGCTACTTCTTGACAAAACTGATTAGGCGCACGGGGCCATACTCGCCGCAATACGGTAAATGGACCGCATAACGATGGTGCTCATCGAAGTAGTCGGGGATCGTGCCTGATCGTGCGCATATCTTTGCGTAGATGATTCGGCTGACGAGATAGTAAGTGCTGCTGATGTTGACTTCCTCGTCGACCGTGTAGAACTCATCCGTAAAACCGAGCAAACTCTGTCGCGAAAAAAAGCAATTGTGATCTCGAATGGGAATTTCGGGCAATTGATAGCCTTTTCGAATCTGATTCAAGTTGTTCTGCCCTTCAACAAAGTTTTCCACCATGAGATACACCCCCCCGGGTTTCAGTGCCGTGTGGATGTTTCGAATCGCGTCTCGTTGAAGATCCCATGATGGAAGATTGATGAGGCATCGCGTTGTGTAGATCAGGTCAAAGGCATCCGTGAGGCCTTCACGGATGTCTGCCTGTTCGAGGGTCACGTTGGAGACAGGCTGGCTCGCAAGGACTCGTTTAGCATTCGTGACCATCGCTGTAGCGTAATCGAACCCAGTAAAATGAATGGCTTCGAATGTTCGGGCAAGGCCAATTGTGGTGCGACCGTCCCCGCATCCAATGTCGGCAATTGTTCGTGGGCAATGCTTCCGAATGCGCTCCTTCAGGGCGTCTAATTCGATTTGACGCAGAAACACATCCTGAGTGGTAGACTGCACGCTGTCATCCCCAGCCGCCCTTCCTTCCCAGTACTCCCTTATTTGTTCCAACGTCATCATAGTCGTTTCTCCGCAGGGTTGCCTAAATGGCGCGCCCAACAGTGCCTCAAGCGAAGCGGACCACTATCAATCCTACCTTAGGGTCGATTCCACGAATACTCAGAGGGCGCCGAGATCCACCTTGGCGGTATTGACCCGGTACGTTTCCAGCATTTCGTCCAGCCAGAGGCTGCGCCCCGGCAACGGCTCGAAGGTCGAGCAATTCCTCGAGGTGAGTTGGTCTTTGAATAGTACAACAGGTTGCCCCGGCGGCCAACTGGACCTCGGCGAATCGGGGTCGAGCAGCGCAAGTGTCGGGTAGTGCCGGCGGAAGAAGTTTGCAATGTGCGGTGTGTGGAATCCGACAGGTAACAAGCCCGCAACGGGGTTCAGGCAC
>CAYPWB010000102.1:6273-16343 GCA_964414315.1 uncultured Planctomycetaceae bacterium
GTCCTGGAGCGCCCACAAGACCACCGTTTCGAGGATATTGCGGAGTTCGTCGCCGATCAACTCGTGGCGAATCTGGTAGTTATTCCACGTAGCCCGCTGAAACTGCGGCTTCAGCACCCGGTGCTCGCGGTAAAACGGCGTTAACTCGAACGCGATCGTTCCAGTGCGCGACAGGCGATACATCCAGTGCAAATGTGCATAGATACTCCTCGTGATGAAACAGTCGGACTTCAGCAGAGCCTCGAGCCGATAGATTCCGATATCGGGAAAGACGGTATGTCGAAGTACAAAATCGACCAATCCTAGGGGATCATCTGGACGGAAGGAGGTGGCCTTAGTATAGCGGACGTTGCGATGCATTTCGCGGCCCTCAGCATCGTTATACGCGATCCAATCGGCATAAATGGCCGAAAGCGTCGGGTCCGGCGTCATGCGCCCTACGCAATCCATGACGGCGTCTGGGATGAGTGAATCGTCGTCGGCAAGATAGACGACGAAACGGCCTGAAGCACTTCGAAATACGTTGACGATGTTCTCATTCGCGGGAACCAAGCACTTCTGCCGACAGCTCTTGAGATAGCGCATTTCCTCCCCGCGTCGCCGCAGCACTTCCTGGGTGTGATCCTCCGAGGCGTTGTCGGATACGACCACCTCGAACGGCACGTCGAACTGCTCGAACTCCCGCACCCCTTCGAGGCAGTAGTCGAGCAGGTCGGCCCGATTGTACGTCGGGATGCAGATGCTTAGCAGGGGTTCTTCCATGCGATTTCGCTTCCGGAAAGTGTCCGTCAGTATCCACCTTCCGCTCGCAGCGTGTCGAACATGGCCAGCACATTTTGCACGGGCGTTTCTTCCACGATGTTGTCGTGGCTGGCGCCGCCGACATAGCCGCCGCCGGGTTTCATGATGCCGAGCACCTCCCGGGTCTTCTGACGCACGATCTCCGGCGAACCTTCAATGAGCGTGTGCTGGGCGTCGATGGCGCCGTTGAAGACAATGCGGTTGCCGAATTGGGCCTTCAGTTGCCGCAGGTCCATGCCTCGGCACGGTTGCACGGGGTGCAACGCATCGAACCCGCATTCGATGAGGGCGGGAATTAGCGGTGCGATGCTGCCGCACGAATGCAGCATGACCTTCAGGCCGTAATCGTGGCCCAGGATGACCAGCCGGCGGAGGTGCGGGACGAGGAACCTTCGGAACATCGGCTCGCTGAGGAAGGGACCGTGCTGGCAGCCGAAGTCGTTTGCAATGAAGAAGATATCGATGTGCTTGGCCGCTACTTCGAAGATGGCCCGGTTGACCGCCACGTGGTAGTCGACCACGTGCTGGAGGATCGTATCGACCAGCAGCGGCGCGTCGTACATTTTCATGCAGGCGTTTTCCATGCCCAGCAGGTCGGTCAGGTCGTGCCAGAAGAGACTGTACGTGCCGCCTAGAATGGAATATCTGCCCGACTGCACGGAGGCTGGGCCCACCAAACGGATCGTGGGCGACAGGCCGGGCCAGGGGTAGTCGTGGACTTGGCGGAGCGTGGCGTGTTCCAACGGATGACGTATCGCCTGACCGTACCCAAGCCCTTGGCGAGGCACGCCGAACGGCGTGTGACCGGGCGCACGCTCCGGCTCGCCCGCTGCCGGTTCCACCACGGCGTGCAGCTTGCGAAAATCGTCGCCGAGGCGGAGCCTCAAGCCCTCGTCGTCCAGACCAAGGTGCGTCATGGCCTTCCGCCAGAACTCGGGCGCGGCCCCGCACCAGACCGGCACGCGGTCGGGCTGCTCGCGGTTGAGCACCGCCAGCACACGTTCGCGCGACGTCATCGATGAAGCGCTGACCATGGGCGACCGCCTGGACTGAAGAGAGTGCGACTTTCTCCTACGGCATCGGCTGATAGGCGAAGCCGACTTTGATCTTCTTGCACGCTTCGGCGTTCCATTCTTTCCTTCCTTGCCGACAGGCCCTATATCACCCAAAACTCCGGAGGGGGCGAGCCGCCCCTGCGGAACTTCAAGTGCGGCAGCGGCGCGTTCCTGAGCCTATTTAACCTCGACAGACGCCATCCCGTTGTGCTCCCGCTCGGGATGCACGAGCATAGCCGGTGAACCCCTGCCTGCCTACTTTGGGGCATGCTGCTACTGCGCCGCTTGGTGCATTCGCACGCTTCGCACTGGCAGGCCAAATACCCGAAGGCGGCGGACGGTACGTCAGCACGGCCTCGCGTTTCTCGACGACCTGATCACGCATGAAGCAACCGAGCAGGCGACGGCCGACCTTCACTGGGGCTTTAACGCCGCCCGGTTTGCGGGTCTCCGGAGCAGGCCTACCAACGCATGGGAGGCTACGGCAACAGCGCCGACGTAGACCGCGCTGGACCACCTGACGCCGGCCGCCGTCACCGAGGGCCTGGGAACCTGCTGGAAAGCTCGTGCCGCTTCTGTTATCGTCTTCCTGTCCCGGCTACTGCGCCGGTCCTGGGTCGTGTATCCTGATAACGTCCGTTATGTTCCCCGCAACCAAGGAGTGTGAAGATGAATCGCCGTTGTTTCGCCGTCTATTGGGCATTTCTCGTCGTTCTGGCAGCACTTGGATCGCCTGCGGCGGCCGAAGTCAGGTTGCCCAATGTTTTTGCGCCGCACATGGTGGTGCAACGTGAACTGGAGGTGCCCGTGTGGGGTTGGGCGGAGCCGGACGAGAAGGTGACGGTGACCCTCGCCGGCCAGGCCCGCGAGGTCACGGCCGACGCCGACGGCAAGTGGATGGTACGGTTCGAGCCGATCGCCGGCGCCGGTCCCTATCGCCTGAAGGTTGATGGCAGCAGCACGATCGAAGTTCCCGACGTGCTCGTGGGCGAGGTGTGGCTCGCCTCCGGGCAGTCGAACATGGCGTGGACGGTCAGCCGCTCGCAAAACGCAGCCCAGGAAATCGCGGCGGCCCATTACCCGAAAATTCGTATGTTCACCGCCGCGCGCACGCCGGCCGAGTCGCCGCAGGACGACGTGGAAGGCGCGTGGCAGGTGTGCAGCCCGGAAACCGTGGGCAGCTTTTCGGCCGCAGCGTACTTTTTCGGCCGGGAGTTGCACCAGGAACTCGACGTGCCCGTGGGCCTGATCCATTCCTCATGGGGCGGCACGCCGGTGCAGGCGTGGACCAGCCTCGACCGCCAGCAGGAGCAAGCGGAACTGAAACCGCTTCTGGACCACTGGGCACAACAAATTCGCGAGTGGGACGCGCGGTCCCAGGAGGCGATGAAAACATGGGAGGCGCGTGTCGCCCAACTCAAGGCGGCCGGCAGGACCGACTTTCCCCGCCGGCCGCTGCCGATGCCCAAGCCGGCGCTCAGCCATCATCGGCCGGCCAATCTGTTCAACGGCATGATCGCGCCGCTGGTGCCCTACGGCATGCGAGGCGCCATTTGGTATCAGGGCGAGTCGAACGCCGCCCGGTACAATGCGAACTTGTACGGTATGCAGCTTGCGTTGATGATTGCCGACTGGCGCGCCCGGTGGAGCCAAGGCGAGTTCCCGTTCCTTTACGTGCAGCTTCCCAACTTCCGAAAACCGCAGGAGCAGCCCGTCGAAACGACCGGTTGGGTGATCGTTCAGGAGCAAATGCTCCAGAGCCTGAAGGTGCCCGGCACCGGCATGGCGGTGACCATCGACATCGGCGAGGCCGGCAACATCCACCCGCAGAACAAGCAGGACGTCGGACGGCGGCTGGCATACTGGGCCCTGGCGAAGGTGTACGGGCAGGACCGCGTGGCCTGCGGCCCGCTGTACCAGTCGATGAGCCGCGTCGGCGGCAAGATTGCGGTGAAGTTCGACCACGTGGGCACGGGGCTTGGCGTTCGCGGCGAGAAGCTCGAAGGCTTTGCCATTGCCGGGTCGGATCAAGAGTTCGTTTGGGCTGAGGCCGAGGTGGCCGGGCCCGATACGGTCGTGGTCTCCAATGCCGATATTGCCGAGCCGGCCGCCGTGCGGTATGCGTGGGCCGAGAATCCGAAAGGCAATCTGGTCAACTCGGCCGGTCTGCCCGCCTCGCCGTTCCGCACCGACGCGTGGGAACTGGAGTAAAGACACTCCCGGCGTCGCCGCGGGATACGATTGCTCGGCCGTGGGCTTCCAGCTTGTCCCACGGTTGGCGCAACCGTCAGGCGATGCGCATCGTGAGGCCGCCGTCGACGACGAGCATTTCGCCGGTGACGTAGTCGTTCGTTGCCAGTTCCACCACGGCGCTGGCAACATCCTCCGGCCGGCCCTCGCGCCGGAGTGGGATGCGCTGTTCGACGTTGATCTGCCGCTGCTGCTCCGACAGGCCCTCGTGGAATCGGGTTCGGACGATCCCCGGCGCGATGGCGTTCACGCGGATGCGGTCAGGGGCGAACTCGCGAGCCAGGGCCCGGACGAACTGCGGAATGGCGCCCTTGACCACCTGGTAGGCGATATTCATGGGCAGCCCGCGAATGCCGGCCACCGACGACATGAGCACGATGGCCCCCTCGCCGCTGCGTCGCATGGCGGGAATTGCCGCCCGGCACAGGTAGAAGGCGGCGTGGACGTGCAGGTTGAAGGCCTCGTGCCACCGTTCGGGCGCGATGTCGAGCAGCCCTCCCAGCACAGGGCCGCCGGCGTTGTGGAACAGCACGTCCACCGGCCCGAGCCGGTCGGCCGTTTCGTCGACGGCCCGAATGGCCTCGGCCGGTTTGCCTACGTCGGCCAGCACGACCGCCGCCCGCCGGCCGAGTGCCTCGATGCGCGCCTGGACATCTCGCGCGTCGGCATCGTCGTGCCGCCCGTTGATCGCCACGTTCGCGCCGCGTTCGGCCAGGGCCACTGCCGTCGCCGCGCCAATTCCCTTCGTGCCGCCGGTCACCAGTGCCGTCTTTCCTTCCAGATTCATCGAGTGCTCCCGGGGTTGGTGCTTCGAGTTCCGACTTATGCCGCGGCCCGGCAGCGTAGCGTGAGCATGCCTGCCCGTCAAGCACCGCCCCGTTGGGGTTCACGATTGCAGCGTGGGAGCCAGATTGGAAGCCCGGGAGCTAGCCAAGGAGCATTCGCGTTGGTATGATCCACGATGCTAAGGATGCGATGCATCCGTAAACCGTTTGTCTTCCCGGTTTGGAGCAGAATTGCGCCATGGCCGACCCCGCCGAACTGCTCACCCAGACCAACTTCACCGCGATCGACTGGTGTGTAGCCCATGCAGCGACACCTCGAACAAGACTACCGCCGCACGGCCGATCCCGGCGGACCGACGCACATGCTGCCAGGCACGTGCATTGAAGTGGTTCAGCCCGTCTCTCTTGATGCCCCTCCGCAGCATGTGCTGTTCGATTTCGACGGCACGCTGAGCCTCATCCGCGAAGGCTGGCCGCGGGTGATGGTGCCCATGATGGTCGAGGTGCTCCGGCAGACCGGCATGGGCGAATCGCCGGAAGACTTGGAGCGGCTGGTCGAAGGCTTCGTGATGGAACTCAACGGCAAGCAGACCATTTACCAGATGATTCGTCTGGCCGAGGAGGTTCGGTTACGCGGAGGCGAGCCGAAGGCGCCGGCCGTGTACAAACAGTGGTATCACGACCGGCTCATGGAACGCATCGCCGGCCGGCGCGAAGCGCTCCGCTCGGGCGCCGTGCCGTCCGAGGCGATGCTCGTCCCCGGCGCGCTCGACCTGCTCGGCGCGCTGCGCGATCGAGGGCTGACACTGTACCTGGCCAGCGGCACCGATGAGCCGTACGTGCTCGAAGAAGCCGCGCTGCTGGGCCTGGAACCGTACTTCGGCCCGCGAATTTACGGCGCCTGCGACGATTACCGGACCTTTTCGAAGGCTATGGTCATTGAACGTATCCTGCACGAAAACCGCGTTCCGGGCAGCCGGCTGCTGGGGTTCGGCGACGGATACGTGGAAATCCAGAACGTCAAGCAGGCCGGCGGCGTGGCGGTGGCCGTCGCCAGCGACGAGGCCGGGCGCAGCGGCAAGCCCGATCTGTGGAAACGCAACCGGCTCATCGGCGTGGGCGCCGACCTGGTGATTGCCGATTTTCGGGAATGGAAGCCACTGCTGGATTACTTGCTCTGAAAAGGTGGAAGCATGGAACGATTCGCCGGCCTAACGGACGAGGGGCTTGAACGAATCGTCACTCAATTCCCTCGGCTGAGAATCGCCGTGCTGGGCGACTTCTTCCTCGATAAGTACCTCGACGTGGACCCCACCCTGGCCGAGCGGAGCGTCGAGACCGGCAAGACGGCTCACCAGGTGGTGGGCGTGCGGCGAAGCCCGGGTGCGGCGGGCACCGTGGCGGTCAACATGGCGGCCCTCGGGGCGGGCACGCTCTGGGCCGTCGGTTGCACGGGCGACGACGGCGAAGGGTACGAGCTGCGGCAAGGGCTTGCCGCCGTCGGCTGCCGCACCGACCACCTGCACGACGCTCCGGACCGGGTAACGCCCACCTACCTGAAGCCTTGCAACACGAACGTCGTGGGTCTCGAAGGCGAGCACTCGCGTTACGATACGAAGAACCGGACGTCCACGCCGGCGGCGCTCGGCGCGGCCGCTATCGCCTCAATCGACGCCCTGCTGCCGGAACTCGACGCCGTGGTCATCGCCGATCAGGTCGAGGAGCCCGAGTGCGGCATGGTCACCTCGGCGGTCCGCGAGGCGCTGACCGCCCGGGCGGCCGCCTATCCCAACGTCGTCTTCCTGGCCGACAGCCGGCGTCGCATCCGCCGGTTCCGGGGCGTGCTGGTGAAGCCGAACCAATTCGAGGCGGTCGGCCGGGAGAATCCGGCGATGGACGAGCAGGTGTCGCTCGACGCGCTCGCCGCGGCACTGCCTCGTCTTCGCGCGGAAGCCGCCGCACCGGTGCTCATCACTCTGGGCGCGCGGGGGATACTTGCCAGCGATCCGGTGCCCACACACATCCCGAGCGTGGCGGTCGAGGGCCCGATCGACCCGACCGGGGCCGGCGACAGCGTCACGGCGGGCACGGTCCTGTCGCTCGCCGCCGGCGCCGCCCTACGTGAGGCGTGCCTCGTGGGCAATCTGGTGGCGTCAATTACCATCGAGCAATTGGCCACCACCGGCACCGCCCGGCCTGAGCAACTGGCGCCCCGCCTCGAACGGTGGCGCCGCCAGGTTTGAATGGCCGTGTATTCCCCGTTGGAGTTCACGCTCTAGCGTGCAAAAGAAGCAAGTGCAACCTCCGGCACGCTGAAGCGTGAACTCCAACAAAGAAAGCGTGGCCGTTGCGAGCGCTACCAGTACGTTCGGCCCGGATTCCAGGGCCAGTAGGCGGTACGGGGACCGCCGAAACGAAGCTCCACCGCGCCGTTGATCGAAACGTTGTGTACCGCCTTGAGCCCCCCGCCGCCGGGAACCGAAAGGTTCTCGGAGCACTCGATGCGAAGAGCCAGCCAGTCGCTCCAGTGGTATTTCACACCGATGGCCAGAGGAAGGACGAAACAGGTCTTGTCGTAGCCGACCTCGAAGATGTCGGTGAACTTCATGCGCGACGCCCCTACGCCCACCGACAGGTACGGGCGCCAGCGCGCGTCGCCCCAGGGAAAGTACATGGCGCTGACCGCCCATTGGTACAGTTCGACGTCGCGCCGCGCGTCGATGAGTCGGTCGAGGGCGGGATCATTCAGATCGTCGAAAGTCCCCTCGCTGACGTACCATTCGCGCCGGTCGTCCTTGGCCCGTGCCGAGTCCCACAGGCCCATTTGCCCGTGGGCGAACTGCATTTCAAGGCCCCAGTAGTAGTTCTGGTCCCAGCCGAAGCGGAAGCCGGTGAAATACCCGCTGCTGATGCCCAGCCAATCGTCGATCAACGGACTGCCGAACATCGCGCCCATCAGCCAGCCTGCGCTGTACGGCCGGTACAGCCAGCTTTCGTTGGTCATCGGCTGGCCCACCCCACGGTTGCGGCCTTGCGGCGAGCCGTAAACGCGGCGCAGGTGCTGCCGGAGCGGCTGGTGCGCGAGCGGCCCCGGGTAGGACGGCAACCCACCGTCATCGCTCCAAACCGCCCCGGACTCCACGGGGTAAACCGCATTCTCCGGCTCGGCATGCCACGGTCTATCGGACAAGGGGAACACGCCGTACCTTTCGGGGCCGACGGCGCTGCCGGACGGAAAGGAAAAGGCTCGGCCGGCCGCTTCTTCATCCGCCGAGGAATCCTCTTCGACGGCAAGCTCGGGGCCGGCGAGACTTTCGGCCGTGTGCGATGTTTGGCGAACGGAGTCGGGCGTTTCGACCAGCTGTCCGAGTGACGAGAACAGGTCGGCCCCGCAGACGCGGCCCGGTAGCCGCCCGATCAGGGAAAGCGGCAACAAAACCAGCACGGTAAGACGGACAGCCGAGACCATACGGTGGGATAAGCCCTCGGGCAACCTGGATACCCAGTGGGGCCGCCGGAGTCGATTCGGCGGCCACCAACGCAAGAGGAGGAGTTCGTACCGTATCAGCCGGCACGGGCGGATTATGTCCACCATGCCGCGGTGAGTCAACACCGAAACAGGACGCGAAGCCGAAAGGCTGGGCGATTTGCGGGCTTTAGGGCGATTTGCTGCCTCGGCTTTCTCGGTGTCAGCGCTGATAGATGGGCAAGAAGCCCTTTTCCAACTGGAGCATCGTCAGGTTGAGGGCCGTTGTGTAGGCCGGTCCGATGCGGTCTTGGGTCCAGTACCCTTCCGAGTTGACTTCGGAAATGAGTCGTGCATAGAGCTTATCGCGGTAGTTCGTCCAGTCGTCGCCCCCTTCCCGGTACATTACCTGCGCATAGTAGTAATGCGCGTAGTGCCAAAAGCCGAAGTTGTTGTCGGAAATGTCCGCGAAATGCTTCTTCGAAAAGGCGAGCAGCTTCGGCACGTACTCGCCGTCGTACTCGCCGGCCGCGAACAGGCAGGTGATTGCGGCCGCGGTGATGGCGGGCCGGCCGCCGCCTCCGGCGGAATTGTACTGGACACCTCCGTCGGGCGTGGTACAGCGGTGGATGTAGCCGGTCGCCTTCTCGATGATCTCGGCGGGAACCGGTATGCCCGCGTTCCGTGCGGCGCGCAGCCCCTGAACCTGCGTTACCGTGGTCGAGCCTTCGTCGAATCCGGCGCCGTCCTTGGCACTGACGTATCCCCATCCGCCCGCCTTCGTTTGCGATTGTCCGCAGAAGATGGCCGCCCGCGTCAGGGCGTCGACCAGTTCGGCGCGGCGGTCGAGGTCTTCTTCCTCGCCGAGCACCTGCGAGAGGAACAGCATGGCGAAGCCGTGACCGTAGGTGTAACGATCGTCGCGTGTCGGATCGCCGATCAGTCCGTTCGGGCGACTTCGGCTCAGCAGATAGTCGACCGCCGCCCGGACATTCGGCGCGTATCGGCCTTGCATCGTCGTGGAGCCTTCGCACAGCAGGGCATTGCCGGCCAGCGCGGTAACCGCCGTCGGATATCGCCCCCCCTGGCCCGACCAGTGGCCGATTCGCGACTGCTGGCTGGCAAGCCATTCCAGCCCCCGTTCGGTAACCCGACGCACTTCAGCCTTGTCGACCGCAACCGCCGGCGAGGCACCCATCGCCAAGGTTGCGGCAAGCACCCAGAATGCGCACTTCTTCATCTCTGTCCACTCCGCAGTTGGTTCCGCAGCAGGCCCACACGGTTCATTATGGGCACGACTAGAGGGGGCGGCAAGGTGGAGTCACACTGTAGCACGGCTCTTCCGCTACCAGACGCAAACCATTCGCCCGAACGACAAAGGCGGCCGGGCCGCCAACCAATGCGAGTTTCCACTCGGAAGCAAAGGCAAAGCTTTGTGACGCAGTTCACGATCTTGCATATTCGCAGTACAGCTCGTTTTCGCGCCGCAAGTCCTCTTGAAACAGCGGCTTACGCACCCCGCCCTAGGGGCATTCTGTCGCCGCCGCATTTTTGACAAGGCCCGCCTCGTCGTGGTAAACTAGGCCCCACGCTGAAATCGGGCTGCCGGCCAGCATGAAGCAGAAATGCCGTGCGTACGCCGCAGGTCGCTCGAAACAAAGCCGTGCGGCTTGGTTTCTACCGGTGTTTGCACCCAGAAGCAGAAGAGCTAGC
>CAYPWB010000103.1:0-7870 GCA_964414315.1 uncultured Planctomycetaceae bacterium
TTCGGCACACTGAAGCGTGAACTCCAACCGCCTGCGAGAACGGGACAAAGTCCCTTCGGCCGGCGGAAACCGGTGACGCGTTGGAGCAACGGCCATGGCCCAAACGATCGTCATATTCGGCGCCTCCGGCGACCTGACCAGCCGCAAGCTGGTACCCGCGCTGTACGAACTGCACCGCAAAGGCCGATTGCCCGAGGCTACCCGAATTGTCGGGTTCTCCCGCACCCCCTTCAGCGACGATGCCTGGCGGGAGCTACTGGCGCAAACGACAGCAAAGTTCGTCGGGCCCGATTTCCGGACCGACGTTTGGAACGCGTTCGCGTCCAGTATCCGCTACCATGCGGGCGATATCGGCCAAAGCGGCGATTTCGCATCGCTGGCGGAATTTCTCACCGAGTGGGAAGGCGAGGCGGGCGCGCCGCGCGTGTACTACCTTTCCACCGCGCCGAAGTTCTACGAGCCGGCCATCACGCAATTGGGTGCCGCCGGCCTGGCCTTGGAAGCGTTGCATCCGCGACGCGTGGTCATCGAAAAGCCCTTCGGCGTCGACTTGCAGACGGCTCGCCGGCTCAACGAGCACCTCCACGGCGTGTTTGAGGAGAGCCAGGTCTACCGGATCGACCATTACTTGGGCAAGGAAACGGTCCAGAACGTGCTCGTCCTGCGGTTTGCCAACGGCATTTTCGAACCGATCTGGAACCGGAACTATGTGGACCACGTGCAGATTACCGCCGCCGAGGAGACAATCGTCGGCCGCCGCGGCGCGTACTATGACGACGTGGGCATCCTTCGCGACATGTTCCAGAACCACCTCTTGCAGCTTCTGACGCTGACCGCGATGGACCCGCCCGCGAGGTACGAGGCCGAGGCCATCCGCGACGAGAAGGTCAAGGTGCTGCGTGCGGTGCGCCGCATGGCGCGTGGCGACGTCGCCACGGACACGATCCGCGGCCAGTATCGGAAGTACCGCGACGAGCCGGGCGTGCCCCCGGAAAGCGAAACGGCCACCTTCGGCGCGGTGAAGCTGCACGTGGACAACTGGCGGTGGCAGGGTGTGCCGTTCTTCCTGCGTAGCGGCAAGGCCATGTCGTGCCAAACCACGCAGGTGGTCATTCAATTTCGCCGCGCGCCGCACATGCTGTTCGATCTGGGGCCCCACACCGACCATGAGGCGAACCGCCTGGTCCTGCAGGTGCAGCCGGCCGAGGGAATTCAACTGCACTTCCACACCAAGGTGCCCGACGAGGGCATGAAGCTGCGCCTGACGGACCTGAGCCTCCGGTTCAAGGAAAAGTTTCGCAGTTCCATGCCCGAAGCATACCAGCGGCTGCTTCTGGACGTCATGCACGGCGATGCGAGCCTGTTCTCTCGGGCCGACGAGGTCGAGTTGGCCTGGGGCATCATCGACCCGATCCAGCAGGCATGGCAAGACAGCAGCGGGCCGCCCGTCTCACTCTACGAAGCCGGGGGCTGGGGCCCGCCCAACTCGGTCGAATGGATGGAGCGCCAGAACCACGAATGGTTCGACGTGTGCCCCGTGCTGAAGTAGCCGTTCCAAGCTGCCCGCGTCTCCTCTCCCTCTGGGAGAGGGTTAGGGTGAGGGGCCATAGATCCTTGACGGCGCCGTTATCGTACGCAAATCGCACAAGCCCTCACCCCCAGCCACTCTCCCAATAGGGCGAGGGGAGCTTTCAGATAGCCGTTCAAAGCCGGATCGTGCCCTTGCCCGTGTTGTCGACGGCAAACGGGCCGGCGTTCAAGTCCACCTGGATCTGGAACTCGCCTGACGTGTCGGGAGGTACCTGCCACAGGTACCGGCACGTGGAGCCTCATCCGTATTCGAAGGCGCCCTGGTGGACCACGTCGCCTTCGGAATCGGTGATGACGAAGCGGGGCGCGGGCGGTCGCCGGCCGTTCACATAGAGACTTGTCACGCGTTCGCCGGCCGCTCCCACGATGGACAGCGACAGCGCCACCCGACCGCCGGTCGCTTGGGCCGCCGCCACCCTTGCCCGAAAAGGAACGCCGAACGGCAGTTCGACCGTTTCGCCCTCCACCACCTCCACCGCAGGGTAAGCATCGCCGCAAGTGGCTGTCACCGCGGTCCGGGCGCCGCCGGTCATACCACTGGCATCCATCGAATAGCCGGCGACGCGCCACGGCCCGGCCGGAAGCGGAATCTTCGTCCCCTTCGTCCCGCCGAGCATGACCGTGCCGTACTGGTCGCTATACGCCATGGCGCGGTAGACGGGGCTCGGGTTGGTCACGTAACCCAACGCGAGTTCTTTCGGTGAAAGTGTCAACCGATCGCCCGCGGCCGATACATCCATCTCGTAGAAATGGCTCCCGATGCAAATCGTCCGGCTCACGTAATGCCGGTCGCGTCCCATGGTGGCGTCGGCCGAGAGGACGTTTCGCGGGTTCGGGTTCACCAGCAGCAGGTCGCCTTCGGTGGGTATCACGCGGTCGCCAACCATCCGAATCGCCACCTGGTCGTCGAAACGGCCGTTGGTATTCTGATCGACGAGCACCAACCGGACCTTCGATCCTCCCTGCTCCACATGGCCCTCGCGAACCATTCCGGCGTACACCGACGCCGATGCGAACGGCACGGGTTTCTGACCGGCCAGGGCGCTGAGCAACAGCATGTACTCGACGGTCGCGCCGTCGACATTCAGTTCGACGTCGACGGGCGGAAAGCGACTTTGGACGACACCCCCGGCGGGCGTTCCGCTCACGTCGGTCGCGTCGATCGGTTCGTCGTCGGTCAGGTTGCCGTTCCCGTTGAAGTCGAAATACAAGCGGTTGTAGCCCGCCACGCGCTTGCCGACGGCGTCGAGCGCGAAGGCAAACTGCTGGGAACCGAGTTTCACGACGGCCCGCAACGGCACGGGCACCTGATATTCCGGCTCCTGGCGGACCGTGCGGCGGAACAAAGCCTCGCGGTCCTTGCCGCCTTCGCCCAGCCGAACATGGAAATGCTGCGGTTGCGTCATGCGCAGGAAATATCCGACCGCCGGGTTCGGCCGCCGCCCGCGACCGGGATCGAGCCTCAACGCCCGCATGGCGATGGTTTGCGGGCCGAGCGCATCAACCGGCTCCCCCGCATCGTCCTGTTCCTGGTCGGATGAGGTTCCGTCGGCGCGACGGCGAACGAGTTCTCCGCGCACCCAGTCGCGGTCGGCGTCGCCCAACGCGGCCAGCGGGACGGAAATCTCCTCGCCGTCCAGTTTCCGGAGTTGCACCTTGCCCGCGTCGTAGCCCAGAAACTCGGCCATCGTGGTAAAGCCGCCCCCTTTGCTCGTCCACTCGCGCACTTGCGCGCCGGGGCGAACCTGCGGCTCCTCGACGCCCGGCAGCATGGTCTTGACGAACCGGCGATCCTCGGCCGAAAGGGCCGCAAGCGGAACGCGCACCATCTGCCCATCGGTTCGTTTCAAGTGCACGAGCCCGTCCTGAAAATCGAGTAGTTCCGCTTCGGTGGAAAACTGCCCGTCGCTACTCGTCCACGTGCGCGTGTCTGCGGCAGCGGGCGCGAAACTCATTGCCAGAATCAGCAGCGTTGCCAACATCCATTTCATCGTTCGGCCCCTCAGAGCAAACCACGGTCCTGCCCAAACGCTTCTCAGCCCGCCCTCGGTCGTCATCCCGCAGATGAACAACACCCTATTGTAGCACGCCGAGGCCCCCACGTCGATGGCTGGACACGGCGCAGCGGTGTGTGTTCTATACCCCCACTTCCGAACCAATCATTGCGGCGCGGCCTTGAGGTCGCTTGACGGCACCGTACCCGGCGAGAATAATGGGGGTGCGGTGGGGAGTTTCGCTGTCGCGCTGAGAAACCCGCCTCAGAGACGCCTGCAGGTCCCTTTGAATCGGTCCCCCATTCATTCCAACGTCCAAGCAAGTTTCCTACCCACATGCACATTCGGCGCTTCACTTCGGCTGCTTCCACGGCGGTCGTCCATCCGAAACCCGCGACCGGGCACCCCCAACCGCACGGTTTTACGCTCGTAGAACTCCTGGTGGTCATCACGATCATCGGCATTCTCATTGGGCTCTTGTTGCCGGCGGTGCAATCGGCGCGCGAAGCGGCCCGCAGGCTCCAGTGCGCGAACCACTTGAAGCAGTTGTCGCTCGGCGCGTTGCAGCATGAGGCGAAGGTGGGTTTTTTGCCGACCGGAGGTTGGGGGTACCAATGGACGGGCGACCCCGACCGCGGCTTCGACCACAAGCAGCCTTGCGGTCTGTTCTACTCGCTGCTGCCGTACATTGAGCAAGAGACGTTGCATCAGGTGGGAGCAGGCGGAAGTGCCCAGGAGAAACGAGACGCCGCCACCCAAAGGTTAGGCACGCCGCTGGCGCTTTTCTACTGCCCTTCGCGCCGACGCGCCATGGCATACCCGCACTTCAACTCGAATCCGATCCACAACGCGGCCTTGCCGCAGCAATGGGGGCGTACCGACTACGCCTTTTGCGGCGGCGACCTGGCGGCCGGCGTGGGCGGACCGACCACGCTCCAGGCAGGCGACGACGGCAGCTATTCGTGGCCCGCAAACGTGCTCGATCGCAACGGCGTCGTCTTCGTCCGCAGCCAAGTGCCTATCGCGACCATCCGCGACGGGGCCAGCAACACCCTGATGCTCGGCGAAAAGTATCTCAATCCGGACCATTACGCCACCGGTCAGGGCTCGGGCAACGATCAAGGCGCCTTCATTGGGTACGACTACAACACGGTTCGTTGGGTCGGCATGGGGCGGGGTCTCCTGCGCGACAGGGCCGGGGCGGGCTTCGTCGACCGCTTCGGAGCCGCCCACGGCAGCGGCGCCCAATTCGCCTTCTGCGACGGCTCGGTGCGCATGCTCAGTTACTCGATCGACGAGGAGATTTTCCACCGAATCGGTGTCCGCGACTCCGGGCTGCCGATTCCCGCCGATGCGTTGCGGTAGCCCGGCAACAGCGCGTGCCGGCCCGTCACCTCTATACGGAGCACCGACAATGTCCAACAACGTTCTCGACTCGCCTTCCGAGTATCGCGCCGCAGGGCGTGTCCATCGCGCGATCCCATGGGTTTGCCAATGCCTGGCGGTGGCGGTCGCTCTTGGCATCGCAGCCCTGCCCGGGGCGGCCACGGCGCAGCGAATGCAGGCTTCGGTGGAAATGGATTCCGGCGTAGTCATCACCGACGGCGCAAACCCGGTGCTCCGATACAACTATCAGACCGTCGAACCGGCCGACGACTATCTGGGACAGGTGCCGGCCGGTGCCCGAAAGTATGCCCGGCCGAGAAGCAACTATATCCATCCTTTGTATGGGCCCAACGGCGAAAGACTGACCGACGACTGGGCCCGCGACCATCCGCACCATCGCGGCATCTACTGGGCGTGGCCCGAGGTTCAGTACCGGGGCGAGTTGGGCGACCTGCACGCTCTGCAACGAGTCTTCGCCCGCCCTACCGGGAAGATGCAGGTACAAAACGGCAACGATTGCGCGCAGATCGAAGCCGAGAACCGGTGGCTCTGGGAAGACGAGACGCCGATCGTTCACGAAACAGTGACCATTCGGGCCTGGCCGGCCGACGCGCAGGGCCGGAACGTCGATCTGACGTTCGAGTTCCTCGCCCTGGAAGACGGCGTTACGCTGGCCCGGCGCGGCACCGATAAGTACGGCGGCCTGAACATTCGCCTGGCACCGGTCGAGGGGCTCACCCTGCGGCATCACGCCGACCCGCCGAACCGCTCGCCGCAACGTGCCTGGCAGTTGGCCTCCGGCACTTGGCGTGGTGGAGTCGGGCCGGCCACGCTCGTCGTCTTTGAACATGCCGGCAACCCACACTATCCGGCAGACTATGTCCAGTATCCGAACCTGCCCTGGTTCCAGCCGACCTTTCCGAAGGCCGGACTGCGATACGACTTGTCGAAGACCGAGCCGTTGGTACTCCGGTATCGGTTGTCGATCCAGCCGGGCGGCATGCGGTCGGTCCAGGCCTACGCCCGCCAGTGGCAGGCCTTTCAGGACGCGCCGTAAAACGAAAGCACTTCATGCCGCAAGCCGGGCGGGAAGTAGTAAGGAACCCTAACCCTGCTCCGCTGGTTCCAACGAGTCGGCTTCGTCCTTCCGGCGAGCAAACACGTGATCGACCGAAATCACGTTGCAGCGGGTGCAGTCGAGGCAGCGAATGCACTCCATGTCGTGGGCGCGCTTCTCGGCCTGGCCGCCGTAGTGGCACCGCCGGCGGCACAGGTCGCAGTCGCGGCATCGGGGCTCGTCGATCCGCAGGAAGAAAACCGACACGCGGTTCATGATGCTGAAGATGGCCCCGAGCGGGCAGAAGAGCGTGCACCACGGTCGCCACATAAAAAAGATGCCCACGACGAACGCCGCCAGCACGGCCAACTTTGCCGCACTGGGCCACGCCACCGGCCCGCCCGACCACGCCGTGGTCGCCATATTCGGCAGCGCCGCCTCGACCGCACCCGCCGGGCAAACGCGGCAGATGAAAAGCGGATGCTCGCTCCCGAAAAAGTAGGGAATGACCAGCACCAGGCCCACCAGCACCACGTAGCGAAAGTGCGTCATCCACCGCGGTGGGCGGAACTTCGGCGTGGGCACCCGGCCGGCCAGGTCTTGCAATAGTCCGAACGGGCAAACCCAACCGCAAATGAATGTGCCCAGCACCGCGCCCACCACCAGCAGTGTGCCGACCGCAAGCAACGGCCAAACATGCAGGGCGCTGAAGTTCGCCAAAACGCCGATCGGGCAGGCGAAAGTGGCCAGCGGACACGAGTAGCAGTGGAACACGGGCGAGCAAACCGTGTGCAACCGCAACAGCAGCGGGTCCAGCCACACGAGCAAGAACGCCGCCTGAACCCATACCCGCCAACGGGCAACCCGCGCCGCAATGGGAATCGATTTTCGCTTGGCCATGGCCACCATGACCTCCTTCACCGCACTCACGTAGGGCACAGTGCCGGCGGCTTGCCACTGTACGTCCGTTTCAGTTTGCCGTTCTCCAGCCGTGCCACTCCGCCCACGGTCACCTCGCGAACCAGCACCCACTCGGGCTCGACGTGTTCGACGAAGTCGATCCGCGTGACCGTTTCGTGCATCATGCCGTGCGGGTCGGGGAACCACGGCTCCTCCGGCGGCAACTCGTCCGGCAGTTCCTGCCCGGCAAACGGATCCTGCTCCGTCGCCTCCGGCGGCGAAGCCCCCGGTTCGAACGGATTCTCGCCCTCGCCGGGCGCGGGGTCGAACTCGTCCATCGGGGCAAATGGATCGCGGGGCGCGAAAGGGTCCTGCCCCGGCGGATGCATGCCCTGGTCGAACGGATCGACCGGTTGGAACCCGTCATCGGAGGGCATGGGCGGGGCGAACGGCGCCGGAATGGGGATCGAAACCTCCGTCTCCTCTTCCTCAAGAACGGTCAGCGAGTGGAACACGGCCCCGTACACCATCATGCCCGCGCCCAGGCACACCAGCGCAAGCGACAGCAGAACTCGCGTCCATTTCATGCGAATCCTCTAGGTATGGTAGTCGGCGTTGATGCGGACGTACTCAGCCGTGAGGTCGCACGTCCAGAAACGGGCGGCGGCGTCGCCCTCGCGGAGCGACACTTCGATGTGCGTGTCGTGCTCGGTGCGAATCGACCGCGAGACGGCCTCGGCGTCGAACGCAACCGGGGCCCCGTGCTCGAACAACACGGCGTTGTTGAGCTTCAGGCACAGCCCGGCTGGGTTGAACGCCACGCCCGAATAGCCGACGGCCGAGACGATTCGGCCCCAGTTGGGGTCGCCGCCCGCAATGGCCGTCTTCACGAGCGGGCTGTTGGCCACCGTGCGGGCGATGTGGGTCGCTTCGGCCCGCGAGC
>CAYPWB010000103.1:7970-9817 GCA_964414315.1 uncultured Planctomycetaceae bacterium
ACGATGCACAGCATGGTGGCCATGTTCGGGCCGATCATGCCCGCGCCCTTGGCCATGCCCGTAATCTGCACCGGCCGGCCGCCGACGGTCACCTGCCGGCCGGCCAGCTTGCAGTGCAAATCGGTCGTCATGATGCCGCGCGCGGCCGACTTCAGGCAGGCCTCGTTCGAGCCGAGCTTGACGGCAGCAGCCGTAATGCCCTGCTCGACCTTGTCCATCGGGAGGTACTCGCCGATGATGCCGGTCGACAGGACCAGCACCTGCTCGGGCTGGGCCTGACACACCATGGCGGCTAGCTCGGCCATCTTCCGGGCGTCGGCCATGCCGCGTTCGCCCGTGCAGGCGTTGGCGTTGCCCGAGTTCGCAACCACCGCGCGGATCGAGTCGCTGGGCGTCCGCTCGCGGTCGAGCGCGACGGGGGCCGCGCAAATGCGGTTCTGCGTGTACACGCCCGCCCCGGTGGCCGGCTCCTCCGACATAATCAGCGTGAGGTCGGGCTTCTGCGGATCTCGCTTGATCCGGCAGTGCACCCCGGCCAGCAAATATCCCTGCGGTACGGCGATGGAATTGGCCATTGCTAGTTGCTAGTTGTCAGGTGTCAGGTGTCAGGTGTCGGAGGTCGGAGGTCGGAGTCGATCTCCCAACTCCCATCTCTCAACTCCCTCGTCACGCAAGGGCGGAGGTCTCGGGATGGTCGAACATGAGGTTGAAGTTCTGGACCGCGGCGCCCGACGCGCCTTTGATCAGGTTGTCGATGCAGCTTATCGTAATAACCTTCCCGCCGATCATACGTGCGGTGATATCGCAGAAGTTGGTCATCGCGGAGTCTTTGGTGGCGGGCAGCCGCTCCACGACGCGCACGAAGGGCTCGTTCGCGTAGAAGTTGCTCAGCGTTTCGAGCAACTGCTGCTCGGTCACATTGCCGCGGGGCCGGCTGTACGTGGTGCTGAGGATTCCGCGGTCCATGGGCACCAGGTGCGGCGTGAAAATCACCTCGGCCTTCGCGCCCGCCGCCCAACCCAGATACTGGGCAATTTCCGGCGTGTGCCGATGCCGCCCCAAATTGTACGCGCACAGGCTCTCGTTGCACTCGGGATAGTGCGAGATGAGCGTGGGCGTGCGTCCCGCGCCGGTTACCCCGCTCTTCGAATCGACAATGATGTCTGTCGGCTCGATCAGTCCGGCCTTCAGTAGCGGCGCGAGCGGCAGGATGGCCGAGGTCGGGTAGCAGCCGGGGTTTGCCACCAGCGGCGCCGAGCGAATCTGCTCACGGAACAACTCGGGGAGGCCGTAGGGGACCTTGCCCAGCCGGTCCGGGTCGGGGTGCTTCTGGTTGTACCAGGAGGCGAACACCTCGCTGCTGTCGAGCCGGTAGTCGGCACTGAAATCGACCACACGGGCACCGGCGTCGAGGAACCGCGGCACCAGCGATGCACTCACCCCATGTGGCAGGCAGCAGAACACGCACTCGGCCCGCGCAGCCACTTCGGCAGGCGTCAGCTTCTCCAGGCACAGATCGACCCGGCCGGTCAACGAAGGGTGGATCGATGCGATATGCGGCCGATTCTCTTGGATATCGCTGATGGCGACGATCTCGGCCGCCGGGTGCCGCAACAACAAACGAATCAACTCCAGCGCGGTGTAGCCCGCGCCGCCAATAATTGCTACTCGGGTCATGGCCAATACTCAGGCGGGCGTTATCAACAGGATCTTCCGACGATGGTTCCAAACCGAATAGTTTACACGGCGTGCGATGCGTTCGCCAGGGGGGTACTTTCGAGCCGTCGGAAGTCAACGACTCGGAGAGTCGTGCTACGGTATCCCAACGACTCGGAGAGTCGTGCTAC
>CAYPWB010000103.1:9917-16265 GCA_964414315.1 uncultured Planctomycetaceae bacterium
CAACGACTCGGAGAGTCGTGCTACGGTATCCCAACGACTCGGAGAGTCGTGCTACTGTAGGGCGACTCTCCGAGTCGCCTCATCCGCAGATCGATTCTCCGAGCCTTCCCTTTCCCCGCCAAGAGTCAACGACTCGGAGAGTCGTGCTACAGTACGCCAACGACTTGGGTAGGTGCTACGGTGCGCCTGATTCCGCCTTCGGCGCCTTGGTAAACCAGTTTTGCACTCCCAGCCGGAACAGGACCCACAGGGCGGCGACCGCCTCCCGGCTGTCGACCTTCGACGCGCCGTGCGCCCGATCGACGAAGGTGATGGGCATCTCCCCGAATCGGGCACCCAGTCGTCGCAGTCGCCAGAGAATTTCCTCGAAAAACGAGTAGCCGCGGCTCTGCAAGGCGTCGAAGTCGAGTTTTTCCAGCATGGAGGTGCGGTAGCAGCGGAACGCGCCGCTGCAATCGCGCACCGGCAATCCGAGCAGGCACCGGGCGTACAAGTTCACGCCCCGGCTCATGAATCGGCGCTTCGCCCCCCACCCTTCCACGCGGCCGCCCTCGACGTACCGCGATCCGATCATCACGTCGACGGGCGGTCCGACCGGCGGCGTCATGCCGGCCAACAGATCGGGAATGCGTTCGGGCGTGTGGCTGAAGTCGGCGTCCATGGTGAGCACGTACTCATATCCGTGCTCCATGGCGTACCGCATACCGGCAATCGTGGCGGTGCCGAGCCCCAACTTGCCGGGCCGATGCAGGCAACGGACCCGCGGATCGGCGCCGGCGCGCTCGTCGCACCAGCGGCCCGTTCCGTCCGGCGAATTGTCGTCGACCACAAGAATATCCGCCTCGGGCACGGCTTCCTCAATCCGGTCGATCAGCCGAGGCAGGTTCTCGATCTCGTTGTACGTGGCAACGGTAACGAGCGTCTTGGTCATGGCAAACCGAATCCGACCAACCGGCACTTTCCAGCCCGGCCAAGTAGCAAGCACGCTCGGTCGTACCGTCCGCTGTATCGGGCAGAACACAACCGTTCAGCCAAACGATTCGCATCTGGAAACGGAAGAGCCGGAAACACTTCACAATCCCGCGTATCCGTGGTGCAAACGACTGGCCCGAATTACCACTGATATACGTCGGTCAGGGTGTCCTCGGCCACGGTCTCCACGTGCCCGTCGGCAAAGGCGATATTCAGAATACCGGAATGATTCGAGGAAACACCGGTAGCGTTATTGCGGAGCGAGAAGAACGTGACCGAACCGCCCGGCGGATCCAGGGTGAAGCGGTCGATAGGCGTGCCGGTCGTGATATCGTTCCACGGCCCGACCTTCGTTGTGTCTCGATAAACCCGCTCGGCAAAGAGAACGGTCCGCTGGGCGCTGGTAAGCCGGTCCAAGGTCACCGTGTTCGCCGAAAGGTTCGCCCCACTCGATCGATCTCGAAACAGGTTCCGGTTGGCCACATAATTCAGCGGAGCGGGGTTGGTCAGGTTGCCCATATCGCTTGGGCAAACCACTTCCTCGTACACGACCTCGGGCCCTGCACCGTCGCGCCATTCCTTCCACAAATCCTCCCGATCGAGGTAGGGAAACAGGGCCACCACCCAACTGATGCTGACATCGCTGTCCAACGGCGCCTGGTTCCGCCAGCCGGGCAATTGTCCTTTGACCGATTCGTAGTGAATGGTGGCCGTGGCCAGTTCTCGCATCCGGTTGACGCACACTCCCTGCCTCGCTCGCTCGCGGGCAGCGATCACGGCGGGAACCAGCAAAGCCACCAACATGCCGATGATGGTAATCACCACCAGCAATTCCACGAGTGTAAAAGCTGCACGTTTGCGATGCATTTTGGTTACCCCTTGCTTGACAATTCCGACGAGCCCTGCCCACGTCCTATTGTTCCACAAATCGACCGATTCCTCCAGGGGTATCCTCGAAAAATATCGCAATCCCAATAGGCTCCAGGAGCGATGCATCCCCATTTCGAGTCATACCCATACCCCACTACAAAAGGCCCGTACTGGGTGCAAATGACTACGCACCAGCCAAAGGCAACGACAAGAAGCGGCTCGCGAGAGGGGGCCAGCACGACCCGCTCACGCTCACGTGAACCGGCCTCGGCAACCGATATTTTCCGGGACACCCCTGGCTTTCCCGCCCGCTTTCTGCAACAATACCATTTGGGCAGGGACGTATTCGCTTTCTCTTCAGGCGGAACAGAGTGGGAGCACCAATCATGCCACGCAAAACGCGAAAAGCCTTCACCTTGGTCGAACTGCTGGTGGTCATCACCATCATCGGGATGCTCATGGCACTCCTTATGCCGGCGGTTCAGTCGGCCCGAGAGGCCGGACGCCGGGCAGTTTGTGTGAACAACCAGAAGCAACTCAGCCTGGCCATGCTCAACTTCGAGTCGAGCCGGCGGTATTTTCCCGGTTGGCGGAATCGGCTCGGCGACGACTTGCGGGCGTCGTGGGTCGTCTTCCTGTTCCCGTACATGGAGCGGAACGATTTGTGGAATAAGTGGATGGACGGTAACCCGGACCAGGGCAAAGTGCGAATCGACCTGATGGTATGCCCGAGCAATCCGCCCACCACCAACGTGACCGGCTCCACGAACAACGCGTACGTCGTGAACACCGGGCGGGCGAGCGATCAGGACAACATCCGTTGGGGCATCTTCCACGATCAGTTCAACCATCCCAATGCTCGTGTTTCGCTCGACTACATCAGCCAGCACGACGGGGCGACGACCACGCTGCTGATGTCGGAAAAGCTCAACGCCAAGGGCTGGGACTACGTCAACGACGACGGGTATACCCAAATCGGTTTCGTGTGGCAGGATGACGCCTCAGGGCAAGTGAAGAACCACGTCACCTCCCACCACGGCGGCGGCACGGTCGCCTACTTCGCCGACGGGCATTACCAGTTCCTGCGCGACACGATCGACTACGAAGTCTACCAGGCCATCATGACCCCCCACGGGCACGGGGTCGATGCCGGCCCTGTCGACGACGCCGCTTTCTGACTCGCGTAGAGGAACCGCTTTCGTGCAACGCTTCATGCTCCGGTCCAAGATCCATCGGGCCACACTTACCGGCGCCGACCTGGACTACGAGGGGAGCATCGCCATCGACCGGCTTCTGCTGGACGCGGCCGACATGCTGCCCGGCGAGCAGGTGCACGTGCTGGACGTCAATAACGGCGCGCGGCTGGTCACCTACATCATCGAAGCGCCCGCCGGCTCCGGCACCCTCCTGCTGAACGGCCCGGCTGCCCGGCTCGCCCTGCCCGGCGACAAAGTGATCGTGCTCGCCTACGGCGCCTTCGACGAAACGGAAGCCCGCTCCCTGCGGCCGAAAGTAGTTCACGTCGACGCGGAAAACCGCATCGCCGCCCGGTCGAGCGACTGAGTTCGGATAGAATCGGACGCAACAATCGGATGCCGAGGAGCATTCCATGGTGAACATCACGCTTGCTGCCGACGCCGAGGTGATTGCAAAGGCCCAAGCCTATGCGCAGGCCCGCAACACAACCTTGGAACAGCTCGTTGGCGTGTATCTCGAGAGGCTCGCTGATCGGGTAGCCCCAGTGCAGGCCGCCGAGGAGTTCGTCGCGTTGGCTCGAAGCCGGCCGGGCTGCTCCGCCCCCGGATTCGTCTTTGACCGTTCCGCAACGCATCAGCGCCAAGGGGCTGAATCGCGGTGAGCAAACAATTTCTCGACACGAACCTCTTCATTTACGCCAACGACGCCCGCGATCGCCGCAAGCAGTCTAGAGCCATCGAACTAGTCGCGGACGCAATCCGCAACGGGTGGGGCGTGACATCTACCCAGGTCATGCAAGAGTATGCTGCCGTTGCGGCCGGCAAACTCAACCAGGATCACGACGTCATCCTTCGTCAACTCCGCCTCCTGGAATCATTGGAAGTGGTGTATCTTACCCCGGCGTTGATCCGCCGTGGATTGGAACTGCACTTTCGGTACCAAATCAACTACTGGGATGGCAGCATCCTGGCAGCCGCTGAACACGCCGACTGCGCCAACGTACTTTCCGAAGACCTGAACTCAGGGCAGCTATACGGCACCGTTCGCGTGCAAAACCCCTTCGCGGACGCTCCGCGGAAACCCTAATTGCGGTCATCGTGGCGCGCCGGCCGCCAAGCCGCAAACGCAACGGCCTACTCCTTCTTCCACAGCGGGCTGCGCCCGTCTTTGCGCAACTCGGTGTAGACTTTCGAATAGATGGGCAGGTGCCGGTAGTACACCTGCAGCATGTAAATCGACAGGCACGTCTTGTACAGCCGGCCGGCACGCACCTCGAACGGATCGGTCGTCGAAGGATCCCAACTGCCCGCTTCGCGGCCGCGCTGCACCTGCGCCCGCGGCACCGCCTCCCGCATCACCTCGTTCCACCGCTTCCAGTGCTCGCCTTCCATGTGGTGGCACGCCTGCGTGGCGTAGTACCAGTAATAGACGTTTTCGTCGGGCCCGTAGCTGATCAGGTTCGGCGCCTCGGTAACCCAGTCGAGTGCGGCGACCATGCGAGGATCGTCGCGCGGCCAGCCGATGTACTGCCGGCAGAGAATCGCCTCGGCCGTCATCGCCAGCGTCGACTCGCGGCCCGCCTGGTACGGGTACCGCGCGCCGCCGTGACTGGCGATACTGTCCAAGTAACGCATCACCTCGTCGAAGTGCGCCTGGGGAACCTCAAGGCCCGCCATGCGGGCGCTTTGCAGCGCCATCACAATCCAGCCGGTCACCGAAACGTCGCTGTCGCTGTTCGGACTGTACCGCCATCCGCCCAAGGGGCTTTGCGACTTCAGCAGGTACTCGACCGCCCGCTCGGCGGGCTCTTGATACCGCTCGTCCTCGCTCATACCCAGCAGTTCACATAACGCGATCGTGCACTGGCCGTCGGTGTAGAAATGGTGGTTGAAAGGCCCCTCGCGGAAGAAGCTGCCGCTGGGCATCTGCCGCTCGATCAGCCAAGACCAGCCGCGCGTCACGTTCGACTTCCACTTGCCCTTCTTGTGCGTGTTGCCCGCGCCTTGGAATGCCAACAGGGCCATGGCCGTCGCGGCCGTCTTGTTCTCGTCCATTTCGCGAACGCCGCCGGAGTACGGTCCCATGAGGCTCCACGATCCGTCCTTCAACTGGTTGCGAGCCAGCCAGGCTAGCCCGCTCTGGACGGCGTCCTCCGTGCGCCTCGTACCGCCGTACTTGCCCAACATGGTATTCCGCGAGCCCTCCTGGCGGCCGTCGAGGGCAAAACCGATTTGCGGCGCGTCGAGATCGCTGGTGGCCGTGGTCCCGTCCGGGCTGACCTCTTCCCACGGCATCGGGACGGCGAACGGATCGGGCACCTCGGGCAAATCCTCCGGCGTAATGATCGGTTCTTCGATCAGGTCGATGTCCTCCATCCCCAGCGGCGAATCGATCTCAAGTTGCTCGCCCAATTCCTCCGCCCAAATGTCGTCCTCGGCGAACTCAAGTTCCACCTGCCCGCCTTGGTGATGCACCACCATGATCAAGCCGAGAATAATCAATAGCACCATATGCACCGCAGCGCTGACCAGCCACGGCGGCGCGTTCTTCACGGCAACCTCGGTCAAATCCTCCGGCGGAACATCGGCGGGCTCGTGCGTATCGACCGATTCGGGACGTCGTTCCACCTGCACGGGAACCGGCCGTGCCCCACCCGCCGGCTGACCGGGCTGGACGGGCTGCGCGGGTATCGGACGACTGCCGGGGGAGTTAGCACCGCCCTGCCCCGACGCGTGTGCTCCGCCCTGCGAAGACGCGGCTTGGCCTACCGGTATCGGACGCATGACCTGGGCCTGCCCCCCCGGCTGAGGAGTACCCGCCGGCCGAACCGGCTCAATTGGTTGCGAAAATGCACTACGATTCGCCATGGGACAAGCCTCAACAGTTTCCGTTCGGGCAGTATTTCCCGTGCGTAGGAGAGCGACGACGCTTCCATTTGGGGAAACGCTCCCACTCGCCCCAGCGTACCCGCCGCCGACCACGAAGACAAGCGGGAAACAAAAGCACCCCCTCCTCAGACGTGCGAGATACTGTGTGGCCAGCCTCCTCCGCCCAATATTCTACCATGCCCAGCCGCATTATTCCAAAGCCCCCCTCCCCCGTCATAGTCCACGGCGAGAAAGTCCCCCCACCTCGCCTCCCAACCGAAGTTCCGCAGAAAAAAGCACAACTGCCCCCTGGACACGGCCCGATATTCGTGTACAATCTCATGCATGGCGGTTGCATTCGCCTCAAAACGAATCGCAGTCCCCTCATAACGCGGGGTGGAGCAGTCCGGTAGCTCGCGAGGCTCATAACCTCGAGGTCGCA
>CAYPWB010000104.1:0-16229 GCA_964414315.1 uncultured Planctomycetaceae bacterium
AAGGGGCCCAAATGGGGGTGTATATGTGCTCTGTAGTGCATCCACGGCAAGGTCGACGCCGCCGCCTGCCGGCAGTGCGGCCTCGCCGTAACCCGATGGCTCAATTCTTCTGAGCACCGCCGGGTCAATTTATCTGAACGCCAAAGCCGTTGGTGCACATTCTGCACTTCCGCCAGGAATTCGTCCGACAGGATGAAAATGTCCGGCTTCTTCAGCCGTCTGCGCAGCCCGCCGGACCGATGCGCAGCCGGCAGGCCCAAGAGCTGCTCCTGGGGGCCGCCAGTGGTCCAGGCCGACCGGTCGAACCCTTGGAGCATACCGCGGCACCCTTCGTACGGCTCCATCATGGCCACCACCGCCCCGTTCTGGTCGACTAATCGTCTGGCCCTGGCTGCCGCTCTGGGTGTAGTTGCCCAGCGTGCGGTTCCGTTCGTCGTTCAGCCCGAGGTAATCGACCAACACCCCATCCCGCTTCTCCTTGAATACCCGGTTCACCCGTGCGACGGCCTGCATCAGCCCGTGGCTCCGCATGGGCTTGTCGGCGCACATCGTGTGCGTGCAGGGGCGTGAAGCCCAGTCAACCCCATATCACGGACGAACGCCACCTTGAACGCGTCGTGCGGGTCTGTGAACCGCTTAGCCAGCCCGTCGCAGCACAAGGCCGAGCCGATGGTGTTTTGCGCCCTGAAAGGCGGCGGCGAATCCTACTGCCGCCCACACCGGTTGGAGAGATTCTGGGTCATTCACGGCCTGCTCATTTCCCAAAGCGGCTGCAGCGTACCCGTGTTCGACACAACGTGCATCCACGCAGAAGCGGCCGTCGAGTACTCGCTTTCCGGCAAGCGCTCAACTGAATGAAACGGCCCAGGTAGTAGATCCGTGCAAACCTGAGTCATCCCCGACCGCTCAACCGCCAGAAAACGGCCGTTGCAAAGTGCAATGCCGAAGCCAGGAGTGCATTGCAAAATGCAAGTTCACTGTCACGGCTGGCACGAGCAGATTTGGCGAAGTAACACCTAAGCATCGCCATCGCAATAGGTTACGGCAAGTTGCCGGAAATCGGCTCGTTGGAATGGCACTTGCACCACTGGCATTCCCGGCTGGCCCTCCTTCAATACGTCACAAGGCAAGGCCATCCGCTATGGGCGCGAGTCCTGCCCTCAAACGATCGGCATCCAGGAACGCCGGGGCGGTGTGATCATGGACCCCAACTTCACCGCGGCGGACGCCAACGCAATTATCAAGGCCATCCGCAAGGTGTACTTGGCGATAACCACGGCATAGAAGCAGTACAAACCGTTTGCCGGGTGCCGGCGCAAGCCGTTTTGCGTTGCATGTAAGCGAGCCAGTACCCAATCGTTGCCCCTCGAACCGAGGTATTCAGAAAAGGAGTAAGGCCATGAGTTCTTCACAGTTTGCGACCATACACGCTGAGCATCGCGAGGCGGAGTCTGAGCATGCCATGTGGCTTGAGGACATCGGACGCTGGCGCGCTGAGCATCGCCGGGCGGCGGCAACGCTTGCGCAGGTCCGAGCCGCACTGCTGGAGCACGAAGCCGCACTGGAATCACACGCTGAGACCGTGCGTATCCATGATGCTCACGTGCACCGGCACGAGCGAGCGATTGCCGATCGGCAGCGGGATGGCAGGGAAGAACAGTATGACGAATTGGAAGGTGTGCACCAAGAGTACCAGGCCGAACACAATCGGGCGCGGGAGGCACACGAGCGAATCAAGTCGCATCATGGCCTGGTCACGGCGGAGATGCGACATCTCGCTGAGAACGTGAAAGCACCGATGTAATCATGGATTCGGCGACTAGAAATGTTCCGCAATCGTATTGCGCCTCCTGCAGCGGCAGCGGGCTGGTGGAACCAAAGCGATTGGAGGTGACCTTTCGGAAATGACACACGCACAGCCGCCATCGGAGGCGGGTGAATCCGAGCAGAGGTATGCCATGCCGACCAGGAGCTTGTTACGGGAACACCTTCTTATTGAACAGGTGTTGAACTGTCTGGAGACAATGCTGCAACGCTGTGCACGGGACGGCAAACTTGAAGCGGGGCCTGCGACCGAGATGCTTGCCTTCTTTCGTGACTTTATAGAACGCTGCTACTGCGTTAAGGAGCAGGCACAATTGGTCACGGCCATGCAAGCTCTCGGCATCTCTGCGGACCAGTGCCTAGGCTGCTCGATGCGACGACGGTGCGAGGAGGGCGAGACACACGTAGCGGCGATGGAGCGATTGATTCCACTAGCCTCAGATGGCAATGCCGCCGCGCTGAACGAGTTCATCGAGCATGGTGAGGCCTACCTTGAGTTGCTCATGGAGTATATGGCCAAACAGGAAGACTGCCTCTTTCCGATGATCGCTGAAGCCTTGCCCGAAGCGCAGGTGGCCCAAAGGAATAATGCTCCGGGCGCCATTTGCGACGAAGGATGCGAACTACCCGCCGGCAATACCCATTTAGAGCTTGCGAATCGCCTTGCCGACTACTTCAACGTGCCGCGAGCGGTGATCCCTCACGCCGCCGGAGATCACATGGGACCAGGCACTTCAGAAATGCCGCGGGAGACTTCGCATGGCGTTATTCTTCGAAATCAATGAGGCGCGAGAGATTCTCGCACTTGGGGAGTCCGCAACCGAGGGAGAAATCGAGGCGGCCTACCAGAGACTGGCACTTAAGTGGCATCCGGATCGATGTCGGTCGCACGATCCTTTAGAGGCCAAACGAAAGATGAAAGATATTGACTGGGCATACGCTCTACTGAAGGAATACTGTTCTCGCAGTGAATGCGTGTACCTGTTCACGGAGCGTGCTGTGGCACGGACCTATCCGCGTGACGCCTACAATATGCGGTGGGCGGAGTTTAAGGCCGATGATTCCTACATTTAGCCATCAAGGAAAAACCACGAAGTTGTTCCGGAGTGCGTTGAGCATCATCGGGAGCGAACTCAGAGCGCATGCACCGTTCACCATCACGGGTGCTCTGGCGGGCATATTCATCATGGTAGCGCTCCTGGTGGCCAACGTGCCTCGCTCCTTCTCGGCGAAGCTTTTCTGGACCTTCCATCCGCTTCATGTCTTGTTGAGTGCCTTGGTAACAGCCGGGATGTATCGCTTGCACAGCCGGGGCAACCTCTGGACGACCATCGCGATCGGGTATTTCGGCTCCATCGGCATCGCAACTGTAAGCGATTGCGTTATTCCCTATCTGGGCGAATCGCTCCTTGGGTTGCCGAACCGGGCCCTCCACTTCGGTTTCATCGAGAAGTGGTGGTTAGTGAACCCCTTGGCCGCAGCAGGAATCGCCATCGCTTACTTGTGGCCCAAGACGGCCTTCCCGCACGCCGGCCACGTCCTGCTCAGCACCTGGGCTTCGCTGTTTCACATGACCATGGCGCTGGGGGAGAATCTCGGCCCATTAACACTGGTGGTGGCTTTTGTTTTCCTGTTTGTCGCGGTATGGATTCCTTGTTGCACGAGCGACATCGTGTTTCCCTTACTGTTTGCCCGCGAGGGATCCCGGTCATGATTGCGCATTGGACGGTGAAGCAGTACATGGGCAAGATCCGGGCCACCGTCCGCCCGAACATGGAGGTTTACCAGGCCGTGAAGCTCTTTCTCAAGCACCGCATGTCTGCCGTTCCCGTCGCTAATGAACGTGGCGAACTCGTCGGTATCCTGGCTGAACAGGATTGCTTGGATGCCTTCATGAACGAGGAGTACTACGATGCGCCAACGGCATTGGTGCGGGACCTCATGTCGCCCAATGTCGTAACTGTCGATTCGGAAGCCGAAATCCTGCAGGCGGCCGAGTTATTCTCTCGCTACAAGTTTCACCTGTTACCGGTGGTTTCGGGGCAGCGGCTTGTCGGCGAGATCCGCCGAAGCGATGTAATTTGGGCGATCCTGGAAATGCACCAGGCGGTGACCCAAGGGCCGATTCGGGGCCGAACCTCACCCGGTTCCATGGCCGCGTCCGAATCCGCGGCCGACGCACGACGACGGTTCACAGGAGGACCGTCGGTGTCCGAACCTCCTGCAGATCGGAAGACGCCATGAGTAGTTACATCTTCGGCCCGGTGCCTTCGCGGCGTCTCGGTCGATCGCTTGGTGTGGATCTGATTCCCTTCAAGACCTGCACCTACGATTGCATCTACTGCCAGCTCGGCCGGACGACATGCCTGACGACGCAACGAGACGAATGGGTGCCGCTGGAGGGCGTGCTTGAGAACCTCCGGCGCAAACTGTCGACCAAGCCCGACTATATCACGCTCAGCGGTTCCGGTGAACCAACTCTCTACTGTCGGCTCGACCAACTGATCGCCCGGATCAAGGCCATGACCGATGTCCCGGTGGCGGTCCTGACCAACGGCGCCCTCCTGGGGGACGAAGAGGTCCGCCGCCAGTTGATGGAGGCCGATCTTGTCGTCCCGTCGCTCGACGCCGGCGACGAAGCTATGTTTCAGATGGTCAACCGCCCGCACAAGGACATCTCCTTTGAGCACATGCTTGCGGGGCTTGTCGACTTTCGTCGGGAGTTCCGGGGCAGGTATTGGCTGGAAGTCTTCGTGATCGGCGGTTACACGGCTATCCCGGGCGAGCTTGCCAAGGTGGCCGAGTGCGTCGATCGCATCGGCCCGGACCGCGTGCAGTTGAATACGGTTACCCGCCCCCCCGCGGAACAGTGCGCCTTGGCCGTGTCCCATAGTCGCCTAGCCGAACTTGCATCGATCTTTCACCCGGGCGCCGACGTCATCGCCGACTTTCGCGGCGTTCATCGACAGGCTGAATTCGTCGCAGACCGGGAAGATATTCTGCAACTGCTCCGAAGGCGGCCCTGTTCCTTGGAAGACATTGCCGGCGGACTCGATATGCACCGGAATGAAGTCGTTAAGTACCTTGAAGAACTACGTGCCGAGGACTTGTTGGAAGAATCGCGCGTAGCGGACAAGGTTTACTACGGGGTGGTCAATGCCACTTGAGGTTTAGAGCCGCCGAACAAGACCCCGGCGTACCGTGGCATTCTTCTCGGAAGTTGCTCGGTTGCACCGCCTACGTCAGGGCTGTTTTCTAGGAGAAAGATCGGTGACAATCGCTCGCTCCCGTGAATCGACGTCGGCGACAACGGCAAAGTTGATCGCGCTTTGGGCCGCGCTGCACGACGCGATCGTCGGCGCCGTCGAGAATGAATTGGGGGAGCAGAGACTTCGAGATATCCTCTATCTGCCTCTGCGGCGAGCCGGCCGAGAAGCAGCCGCTCGAACGCGACCCGACGCCACGGCGATTGCCGAGGACATCATACGGCTGGAGGAGGCTTTCGACCTGGATGGCCGTGTCCTTGAAACGGGGCCGGAGCATGTCGTGCGGGAGGTGACGAAGTGCCCCTGGTCCAGCGTTCGCCCCGCGAGTTGCAAAGTTTTCGCCTGGTGGATGGAAGGATACTGCCAGGGTCTCAATCCGGCATATTGCTATCGATTGGAGCAGTTGATCCCCGAAGGCGCGGAAACGTGCATATGGTCGGTGTCTCGATGTTCAGATAGCCGACCTTTTCCCATATTATCCCAGCCATCCCGTTCGAGGCCGAAACCCTCGGGGTGATTTCGGACATGCTCAGCAGTTACCTTTGCAGAATGAAGGAGTACGCAAAATAAGCACGTTCTGGGTAGACGGGAGTTCCTGACGGTCGCATCCACCGGGCTCGCGATCGCCGTGCCGGGGATCGCAGCCCGCGGAAGTTCCGCCGACAATGCTTCCAAGCTCGCAATCCTCGGTGGCGATCCTCTCAGGAAGGGCAAGGGTTGGCCCTCGTGGCCGCCCCGGGATGAGGATGTGGTGGATGCGGTCGTGCAAACCACCAGGAGCAGGATCTGGTGCAGAATCTAATCCAAGTCCGGCACGGTCCCCACGTTCGAAAACGAGTTCGCGCAGTCGACGGGAGTGCCCTATTGCGTGGCCACCGGTTCGGGGACGCAGGCATTGCACACGTGCGTCGAAGCCCTGGGAATCGGCCCTCGAGACGAGGTCATCACCTCGCCTTATACCGATCCCGGAACTATCGCCGCAATTTTGTGTGCCAGGGCGTTGCCGGTGTTGTCGGACTTGGATCCGGAGCTTTTCCAAATCGACCCCGACGATGTGGAACGGCGAGTTACTGAATACACCAAGGCGATCATGCCCGTCCATATCATGGGCCAGCCCTGCGATATGGACGGGGTTATGGCGATCGCCAAGAAGCATGGATTGAAGGTCATCGAAGACGCCTGCCAGGGGCAGGCATCTTGCCGAATACCGTGGCAAGCAGCTGGGGACCATTGGAGACCTCGGATCGTTCGGGTTTCATACAAGCAAGACCATCGCTTGTGGGGAAGGCGGCGCGATCGTCGGCAGCGATGAACAACTTATGGACCAGTGTTACACCGTCCACAACCACGGGACATCGCGCAGAGGACGCACGGAGGTGATCGGGTCGAAGTACCGAATGAATGAGTTCGAGGCGGCCGTTCTGCTAGGCCAGTTCCCGGGTGTCAAGGAGCGTTTCACCCGCCTCAACGAGAACGCCGCGTACTTGGCCGCGAAGCTGAAGGACCTTCCGGGGGCTGTTCCGCAGAAGCAGTACAAGGGAGCCAGTAGCGGTGCCTAGTACGTCCACGGCATGACCTATCGGAAAGAACATTTCAACAATGCCAGCCGCAGTGCGCTCCTTAAGGCCATCAGGACAGAAGGGATCAGCCTTGGCTCCTATATCGGTCACGGATTGCGCAAGGAGCCATGGGTGGACCACTTCCTCGAATCCAAGGTCTATCAACGCATGTTCCCCGCGAAACGGCTGCAAGAATAACGCGAGCAGAACGCGTGCCCCCGTTGCGATGAGGTCTGCGAACACATGCTCGCGTTCTGGTCGTCCGGAACTCTTCTTGGAGATAAGGAGGACATGGATGATATCGCCAACGCCATCTTCACAGTCCATGAAAACCGGGACGAGCTGAACGCGGTGTGAAAGCGAGTGGCTTCGACGTCAACCCGAACACGGGCCAACCGGCACACGACAACCGTCGGGTCATCACCGCGGTGAACACGATCTATCACGACAGCCACCACCCGTCGCACATCGTCCTGCCGCTCATGCCAGCGAAGGCTAGATAGCAACGGCAGCGTGAAGCGACATTCAATGCCCCGCGATCGCGCTAGTCTTAATAAATTCGGAAATCGATATGTCCCGGTCCACCGCACTCGGGCACATAACACGTCACGTTTCGGAAATCGCATTTCTCCCCACACCCGGGACAAGCCTTTGGCAACCACGTCGACGTAAAGGTGAAACCGCACTTGCCGCATTTCCAAAAGGTCAAATCGCAACCGGGACAGATGTCTCCAACGAATTCACCCGACGACGTATAGCCACATTTTGAACATCGGGAACTCTTCTTACTGTCTAGCATTTTGCCGTACTCCAGTTCTTGGTTTGCGAAGTTGCGTTACTGCCCAAATCTCCAGACAAACCTTACTGTCTGTGACTTGGTAATGCATTGAACCTCCCGCCGACGGAGAAATCCGTCGTTTACCTGCCAGAGAAATAGCTTGCAAGGTGCAGTATGAAGAAGCCTCCAACCATAAATGCAAGTGTAAGTAATAGAAGCCCTCCGGCGATCCACGCCGCCAAAACATGCACCTGCGGGTGCCCGCAATTGCGGCAAAACAAACTATGGCGGCTGATTGTCTTTCCGCATGCCTTACAATCGCGGAGTGGGTTCTCTTTCATTGCATGATCCTCCTCAAAGTAAAAGCAAAGGCTGATGGTTCATCCCTCCAGCACATCGAGGACGTATACCACGTCCGTCGCCCGCAACTAAGGTAAGACCGTTTTACTGTCCCTCCTTGTTGCCGCCTCGCGCACCACCTCAGCACGAGCTTTGTGAACAATCGGATGCTCTTCACTGCACAGCCGGACAAGCTCCTTCACCAGGGTTGGTCTGCAAACGTAGTAGCACCGAAGTGGCCCGTTCGTGTGACAAGAGACAATTTCCAGCTTCCGCAGCGCGGCCATATGCTGGGAAAGCTGTGGCTGGGGTACGGCGACCAACGCGTTGACATCATTGACGCATAGAGGACCTTCACACAACGTTGCCAGTATCTGCAACCGCACGGGATGTGCCACTGCACGGAGCAATTGGGCACAGAAGCCCCAGTCCGCGCGCAGTTCGCTTGCTTTGGTGTGTGTGTGCATGCCAAACGTGCTCCTATCCCTACTAATGAGTTTAGGCGAAAACAGCTCCACTGTCACTTATCGTCGAATCCCACAACAGGTGCGCCCATTGCATGGCAGCAGTCCGACTGCTCACACCCACTCCGGAGGAGAAGGCACAAACAGTCCTTTCCGTGATATGGAACGAGGACTACCCTACGCAGCTGTATCTTTCGCAAATCAGTTCCCCAACGATTGTAGTGGTGCAGGGATACGACCACCGAAGCGGACGAAGGCTTCACTGGCGCCACCGTTACGCACCTCCATGACGGGCACCTTGCCGAACAACCCACCGAAGTTTACCACGTCACCGGGCTTTGCGCCGGGCACGGGTATAAATCGCACCGCGGTCGTCTTGTCGTTGATTACGCCGATGGCCATCTCGTCGGCAATCAGGGCGGCAAGGGTGTCGGCCGGGGTGTCACCGGGCACGGCAATCATATCGAGGCCGACCGAGCACACGCTCGTCATGGCCTCGAGCTTTTCTAGCACCAAGTGGCCTGCGGCCACAGCATCGGCCAGCGTAGCGTCTTCGCTGACGGGAATGAACGCGCCGCTCAGTCCGCCCACGGAACTCGACGCGAACAACCCACCCTTCTTGACTGCGTCGTTGAGCAGAGCCACCGCGGCGGTTGAGCCGGGAGCGCCCAACTGGGCGATGCCGAGCATCTTGAGGATTTCGCCCACGCTGTCGCCGATGGTCGGCGTAGGTGCAAGTGACAGGTCGACGATGCCGAACGCGAGGCCCAGTTCGGTCGCTACTTCCCGGCCCATCAACTCACCCACGCGCGTGATACGGAAGCTAGTAATTTTGATCTCCTCAGCCAAATCACCCAGAGTCAGTTTCGTATCGGTGGACAAGCGCCGTTGCAGTGCACTACTGACCACACCGGGCCCGGAGACGCCGATATTCACAGCTGCCTCCGGCTCGCCGGGTCCCATGTAGGCGCCAGCCATGAAAGGGTTGTCCTCGGGGATGTTCGCCATAATGCAAAACTTCGCGCAGCCGAATCCCTTCTGGTCGGCCGTGGCGGCGGCAATTTCCAGTAACTTGTGGCCCATTTGGCGTACAGCGTCCATATTGATGCCGGCTTTGCGTGACGCGACGCTTACAGAGGCACACACGCGGGCAGTTCGCACAAGTGCCTCTGGCAATGCGCGGATAACCGCATCGTCGCCCGCGCTCATGCCCTTGTGGACCAGTGCGGTGAACCCGCCGACGAAATCGACGCCGCACTCGCCGGCCGCGGCGTCAAGCGATTGGGCCAGCCGCACGGCTGCGCTGCGCCCCTGGCCTGCCAGTAGAGTCGCTGCCGGGGAAATGGCCAGCCGCTTGTTAATCACCGGAATACCATATTTCGCACCTATACGATCGCACGTCTCCACGAGCCGGCTCGCCCGGGTTAGAATCTTCTGCCGGACTTTGCGGCACACGTGGTCAATGCTGGGCGCTGCGCAGTCGTCGAGGTTCAGGCCCAGGGTCACGGTACGCAGGTCGAGGTGCTCGGCATGCAGCATGTCGACGGTCGAGAGGATTTCTTCTGTTCGAAGCATGGTGGTCACCCTTCTTCGCCTGAAAGCGAACGCCCGCCAGACGAGTCCCGATAACTTTCTACAATGCCAGCACATGGGATCGTCCTGCGCGAACGGTTGCTCTCACATCATGACTGCTCCTTTGCTTGCCAGGCACAACCAGCCGCTGCCGGGGATTGCTCAGCCCTTTTCATCACGTTTTCCAAATAGATTGCCAGGGGACGGTAAATCATGTGACTCCACTTGCCGATGCCCACTTCGCTATCGAGCATCGCCATCATTACCATGAGGTGAAACGCGTACATGCCGTAGGTTGGCCAGGCCCACCCGGCATAGCGGAACCCATGCACCAGAAACCCCGTGATGGCCCCAATGAGAATGAATGCCGGAAACAGCCAATCGGTGTGTTGAGAAAAGGTTGATCGTGCGTCGCGTTTCCAAAGACGTGCAAGGAGCATGACCACAGAGGCATAGACCAGAGCCGCCATCGCGTAATAGCCCAACCAGCGCTGAGGGTGGTACACGGGATAGATGTTGTCCGTTTGGAACCAGCCTAGCAAGCCGACGACCAGCAGGAGCATGATCAGATAGCCGGAAACCAGCAGTGCATGCGTTGTCCAGTCACGATAATGAACCCTGCCGCAATCGAGCCATCGCTTCTGTGTCACGAAATGCACCACCAGCGAACTCAATTCCTTCAAGAAATCGCTCACGCGAGGGCGGTCCCGTTCTGTGCGCGATGCGAGAATGGACCGTGCCATACACGTCGCATTCGACAAGACCCGCCAACCTAGCATGGCAAAGTGAATCAACACGGCAATCCAGACCCAGGTGACCGGTGCAAATGAGTTTACAGCGACCCGGTCAGTCACGATATTGCGGAAGCCGGTCGCCACGTGGAAAGCAACCAGCAGAGCCAACGGAATGAGGGCAGCCTTGAAGATGACCGCCCAGACGGCCCGCTGCGATGTGTACACCCGCGCCGCCTGACCAGTGCGGTCGTACTGCGCGGTGAGCCAGCGCCGCATGGTCATCATGATTTCACCCGGATGCGCCTGCTGGGGGCACGTATCCGAACATTCGCCGCAGTAGTAGCACAACCACGGCTCCGTCGACGCCATCAATCGGTCTTTCAGGCCAAGCTGGATGTATCGGATGGTCTTGCGCGGGAATACCGCGCCGCCATTGCCCGAAAGCTTGCATACCGCCGTGCAATTGCCGCAGTGGATACAACGCGTCAGGTCGTCCGAGCCGAATTGGGCAATCTCGTCTACTAGGGTTGGGTCAACGGTGGTGCTCACGACAAATGCTCCGTCGCAGGGGACTCGGGAACCAAGGCGTACCGGAAGTATCCGTCGACCTGTTCGGCCTCGCAAACCGTCCCGTATTTCTTCATGCCCATCACATGCCAAAACACTTCATCGGCAGGCAAGGCGACAGCATGGGCCAACTCAGGGACTGTTCGTGCCCCGCCCTGCAGGGCAGCGGTGATGCTCTTCCGAATGGCCTTCTGCCGCCGTTGTCTTTCCGTCAGTTCGTGCGGCACACCCCCACGGCGCTCACGGAGCACTGCAATGGGCTTCTTCGTCCTGTTTGCAGGAGCCGATGGTTCCGGTTTCTCCGTCATGATCTCTCTCCGAATTAGGTTGTGCTCGATGTGTCAGCAGTCAGCCGATCGCCCAACCCACCGTGGGTCACAGATGCCCCACAGACCAAACCGGCTGGCAAACCACCCGCAGTCCGCATCAAACATGCTCCGCTACCAATGCGTCGACGATGGCGTCGAATTGGTCCAGATGCCAGCCATCGATCTGGATCGCCTGATGCGGGCAGGCGGGCACGCACATCCCACAGCCGTTGCACAGCATGACATTCACTTCGGCCCGCATGCCGTGCCCACCTTTTTCACCGGTATGAACCAGCGTGATGGCCCGCTGATGCCGGCATGCCTCCACACACTTGCCTTCCCCCTCGCAGCGGTCGGCGTCGACCTTCGCGCGGAAGGGATCGAGTTCGATACTTCCCTTTCCGAGCAGCGCGGCCACCTTGGAGGCCGCCGCCGATCCGCTGGCGGAGGTTTCCGATACGTCCATGGGCGCCTGGCACGTTCCCGCCACGAACACGCCGCGCACCGCCAGTTCGACCGGCCGCAGTTTCGGGTGGACCTCTTGTAAAAACCCGTCGGCGCTGCGGGAGAGCTTCAACCGGTCAATCACGATTCCCGGGCGGCCTGGAAGCATTCCGGTCGCCAGTACGACCAGACTGGCCGCAAGGTTCACCTCCTCGGCAAAGGTGAGTGTATCGCGCACGGTAACGCGTAGCGGGTAGCCGCCGGCTTCTTCCGCCGGAGATACCACCGGCAGATGCTCGGGTGTATAGCGAAGGAATATCACGCCCCGTTCGGCTGCAGCGTCGTAGTACGATTCGTGGTCCCGCCCATAGGTGCGAATGTCGCGGTACAGTTCATAAACATGAACGTCGGGGAACCGGCGGCGAAGCCAGGCTGCCGCCTGGAGCGTGGAAGTGCAACATGTCCGGGAGCAGTAGTCGTGAATCTCGCCATCGGGTCCGGGCTTGTGGATGCCCTCGATCTGCCGGCTCCCGACGCAGTGGATCAAGCACACACTACGTACTGGTTGCCCGTTATGCAGGAAACAACTCCCGGCGTCGCCTTGCTCGGCAAGTATGTGTTCCAGTTGCGGCAGCGTGATTACCTCAGGATGGTCGCCATAGCCGAACTCGCCCTTTCCGGGCTCGTAGAGTTCGAATCCGGTGGCCAGCACAATGGCCCCGCTGTGGAGCGTGAATGGGTGCGAGCCCGGCTGTCCGTTGCCGTCGCTCAGCGCATATTGACCGACCAGTTGGAAATTGCCGGCGCAGCCCGACACGTCCGAAAGCTCGGCATTCATATGCACCACGATATTCGGATCTGCAATCACCTCGTCCCTCAGCGTCTGGACGAGGTCGGTGCCCTTCTTGCCGCCGGGATACACCCTGTTCCATTGAAGGACGTGCCCGCCGAGGACCGCCGACTTCTCCAAGAGGGCCACGGCGAACCCGCCGCGCGACAGGTCGCGGGCGGCGCGCAACCCGCTCACCCCTCCACCGATCACGGTAACGTGAGGAATGACCGCTCGGGTGAGAGGCGAGAGAGGCTGCAGCAACCGCGACTTTGCAACACCGGCAGCCACCAACTGAATGGCCTTCCGGGTTGCACCCTGCGGATCGGATTTGCTGCACCAGCTTACTTGTTCGCGGATGTTGACGTGTTCGTAGAGATAAGGATTCTGTCCCGCCCGCGCCACCGCCGCGCGGAACGTGTGCTCATGAAGGCCCGGCGTGCACGCGGCAATCACCACCCGGTCCAGAGTTTCTTCCCGGATGTCGTCGATCACCAGATCCTGGCCGGCCTGGGAACACATAGCAGCGTGGTGCCGTGCAACGACAACCCCGTCCAGCCGGCTCGCTGCGTCAGCGACCTTCCGGACATCCACAACGTCGGAGATGTTTCCGCCGCAATGGCAAACGTACACACCAATTCGCAGATGCTGTTCCCTTTTGCATCCGCTTGCTGATGCCATAGCTTCCTTTGAACGATCGCGCATTTCTATCCTTCCACGTCTGCCAGAACCACCTGGCCGTTTGTTGTGCCACCGGATTCTCTCTCGGAAAGACGTCTGGAAGAACGGTCCCGCAGGTAGGCTGCGACCTCCATGGCGGCAGCGCCGGCTTCGACAACGGAGTCGGGAATATCTTTCGGGCCGGCAGCCGTACCGGCCACGAAAACCCCTTCTTCCGGCGTCCTGCATGGTGCCAATGACGGCTCCGCGCAGCAGACGAACCCATCGGCCGCCGGGGAAGCCAAGCCCACCTCCGCCGGATTCCATGCCGGAACAAGTCCCAACGAAAGCACCAGCATGTCGTGCGTCCGCTCTTCAACCCGCCCGTCTTCTTCCATGACTTCAATGCGCACGACGGGATTATTCTGTTCGTCTTCGGTGATTTGCGCAACCTTGGCCTTCACAAACTCGACGCCCATGGCCTTCGCGTTCTGGTAGAACTGCTCGAATCCCTTGCCGAACGCGCGAATGTCCATGTAGTAGATGGTCAGATCGGCCAGCGGTAGCGTGCCACTAAGAAGCATGGCCTGCTTCATCGCGTACATGCAACACACGCGCGAACAATAGGGAACACCTGTGGAGCGGTCTCGGGAACCCGCGCATTGAACAAACGCAATCGAGTCGGGTTCCTTGCCGTCCGACGGGCGTAAAACTCGTCCGTAGGGTCCATGCGGCGCCAGCAGCCGCTCCATCTGGAGCGCGGTAAGGACATTCCGCAGCCGCCCCCCGCCGTATTCCTTTTTGAAATCGACCGGAAGCATCTCGTATCCGGTGGCCACAATGATCGCACCCGCATCGACGCGCAAGTAGCGAGGCTCCTGCAAGAACTCGATTGCGCCGGTAGGACAGACCTTCTCGCAACGGCCGCAAAGCAGGCAATTGTCGATGTCCAATACCGCAACCTGCGGTACCGCATTGCTGAAGGGCACACAAATGGCCTTCCGCATTCCCAGGTTGCCTTCAAACTCGTGCGGAAGTTCGATCTCGCAGGCATATTCACACAGCCGGCAACCGGTGCATTTTTCTCGGTCGACATAGCGGGGTTTCTCGACCACCCTGCCCACGAAACGCCCGTTGTCCCATTTGACGTCCTCCACCTCGGAGTACGTCATGATCCGGATGTTCGGGTGATGCTCGGCCTCGGCCATGCGGGGTGTACAAATGCAACTGCAGCAGTCAAGCGTTGGGAAAACCTTGCTCAAACCAATCATCTTTCCGCCGATACTCGGTTGCTTCTCAACGATTAGCACCTCAAACCCCTGGTCAGCCAGATCAATGGCGGCCTGGAGGCCGGCAATGCCCCCGCCAATGATCAGGGCGTCTACTTCGATTTCCTTGATGTCTATCATTTCTCCGCCGTTGCCATCGGATTGCGTTTCTCAGTTTCCGCCTTGGCGCGAAGAACCTTCTCTTGCATCTGGTTCACTTCGTTCAGAAACGCTCTGGAACATACTGAACATATCGCACATAACCGTAGTCGTTCGGGCCGGAGCCCACGCTCGGTCATCTGATGATGCACCCGCGAAATCCGCGCCGCCAGCGCATCGTAAGCGCCGGGGAAAGGGCACTCGTGACCGCAACTCATCACAAGAATGCCGGCGATAC
This sequence comes from uncultured Planctomycetaceae bacterium, assembly GCA_964414315.1. Classification (GTDB taxonomy): domain Bacteria; phylum Planctomycetota; class Planctomycetia; order Pirellulales; family Thermoguttaceae; genus PWXP01. Next base: position 15,010 of record CAYPWB010000104.1, read on the forward strand.
CCTTCTCGAAACAGCGCAAGTAGAAGTCTTCCGGAAGAATCACCGGTGCGGGTATCCGCACAATGTAGGTGTTCGTCGAGTACTCAGCGTGGATTTGCCCTACGTGATCCGCACCCGGATATGCGCAGGATTCCGTTGCCAGAATTAGAATGTTCGGTAGCGTATCGTAGTTGCCACTGGGCACAAATCACCGTCCTTTCACCCTCCGGGCCGACCAGGCCCAACCGCGATCAGCGGTCGTTCGCCGGCCGCGATGCGCCCATCTCTAACTCTTATGACAGCCGCTATTTCTTGCGCGTGATGAAAATCCGATCGTATTCTTCCGCACGCACCGACCCAATGAATTCGTGGCCGACCTTCGCAGCCCATTTGGGGAGATCATTTTTTGTCGAAGGATCGCCCGACCAAATCTCGATCGTCTGGCCCACGGATACCGACCCAATGGCCTTTTTCGCTTCCAGAAGTGGGCCGGGACATGCGGAACCTCGCGCATCAACTACTTTGGCCGCTTCGATTGTTTCAAGATTGAGTTCACTCATGGGTTCAACTCCTCTTGTGCTTCAAAATAGCACTGTAGAAAGAACGGGTAACAGGGTCGTGGTGCAGGTAGTCTTCACCGATCCAAGCAAAGGGAACGGTCCCGGTGAACGGCTACTGAAAAACGAAGGGGCGATCACGACCTGCCTCAGCAGAATGTCAGCAGAATGTCAGCACAACGTCAGCTTCTTCAGCCAGCGATACGAACTCGGCCACGCCGCCGAACTCAACGCCCTCGATGAAGTCATCTTCGCTCACCTTCACGATCGGGAATGCCGCCGAACAGGCAATCAGTCGAGCCCCGTTCTCCCGGGCAATCTTCAGGAAGCCCGGTAGCGTGTTCGGCGCGCCGGGCAACTCGATCTTTTCCGCTCCGCCTTTCCGGATAATGTTCAGCCCGGTAAGTGTGAAAAACAGCGTCAATTCCGTATCAACCGCCAACGCGCCACAGCCCAGCATGAACGGTGGAAACGCCTTGTAGGGATCATCAGAGCCGCAAAACACCAACATCTTCTTCGCCATGACTTCGCTTTCCTTTTGGGTGTGGAAACCGTTGATCACTTAGGAAATTTTCGCCGGATGGCGCTGCCACAATGTCCGATACCTCCGCTCAACCGAAAGCGTTAGACCCATTCCAGCTCTCACCTATCGGCGGAACGGTCGGCAACGCAATACCTCGTTTA
>CAYPWB010000105.1:0-16168 GCA_964414315.1 uncultured Planctomycetaceae bacterium
GGATCGTTTCGGCCCGTCCTGGTTCACCGGGGCCTGGAATAGTGGCTGCTTGGCGCTAGCGAGATTGGTTGGGGCGGCATCCTGCCGCAAGGCTCGCGGCACCTGACCGGCGTTCGTCATGCGGCGGCAATACGGAAAATTGAGTGGAACACCGTTGCAGTGACGCGATGGCTTGGTAGAATAGACACGGTCGGCCCGAGTGCCGCGCAGTGCCCGAAGGGAGCGGAAGCTCGCATTGGTTGGCGGCCCTGCCGCCCTGTGAACGGTTACATCTTGAGTGCACAAGGACCGCAACTCCCTGGAGAGTTCATGAAATGAAGGCCATTTTGCTGGGAATGTTGGGGATTATTGCGATCCCCCTTGTTACTGACGCCGCTGAGCCGACTCGTCCGATCCTGCAGGTGTTCAACGGGAGCGAACAGTCGATCGAGGTTTATTGGTTGAAGTCCGCTTCAGAGCAGATTTCCAATGGACGTGTCGAGCCGGGGCAGAGCAAGGTAATCACCACCACGCTCGGTCATCGGTTCCTGATCAAAGGACGGAAGAACGATGCTGAAGTGACCGTGACCAGTACCGTTCCGGTGCAGGCGATTCGTTTCGATCCCCCCGATCCCGACGGCGTGCCCGCGTTCTACTCGCAGAGACTCAGCGCCAATGGATTTCCGATTGTCGCATCCGCCCAGGTGAATCCTTACGCACTGAAAGAGGCTGCTTATCTTGTCGACCTGATGCTGGCCAAGCGGCCGGATGTCCGCACGGCGATGATTCAGAGTGGGGCCCGTCTCTGCATCCTTGCTCACAACGAATACACGACGGATCAACCCGAGTTTGAATGGCTGGGCGAGTCGCCACCTGACGAGTTTCGAGACGTTTCCGGCAAAGACTATTGGGATGCCCGGGCGCGCGGGCTGGGCGGGAGCATACGTGATCCGCTTTGCTCCTGTGCAGAAGAAAACCTGCTCGGTTATCCGGGGGATCCGTACGCTGCGGAGTGTATTCTCATTCACGAACTGGCTCACAATATCCACTTGCGCGGGCTGGTGAATGTGGACTCCACATTTGATGGACGCCTCAAGGATGCTTATGACGCGGCGATGTCGGCCGGTTTGTGGAAAGGCAAGTACGCCAGCGTCAACCACCATGAATATTTCGCTGAAGGTGTCCAGTCATGGTTCGACAACAACCGCGAAAATGACCACGATCACAATCATGTCGACACGCGTGAGGAGTTGCTCGACTACGATCCCCGTCTTGCGGAACTTTGCCGGGAAGTGTTCGGGGACACGGAGCTCCGCTACACCAAGCCAGTCACACGATTGACCGGCCATCTGACTGGATACGACCCCTCTGGCGCTCCAAGATTTGAGTGGCCTGAGCGTCTCAAGGAGATCAAGAAGCAAATCCGTCGCGCCGCCCAGCAACGCAGCCAGACCAAAGCAGCAGAGTGAATCGATTCCATCCCTCATCGGAAGAAAGGTTGACGGCACCCAATGTGACGATACTGGGGGCTCTCGTTAGCCCTAGTGAATGCCAAGATCATCGCGCTATGCCCCGGTCGGAAGGGTTGTTCACGTCCTCAATGGCATGAGTCATCCCCCGGGAAGCGCATCGCTATCGGATGGATCGTTTCCGTATCGGGCTGACGGTCCACCCCCTCGCGAAAAAACCACATCGCCGTCGTCGCCGCAAGCTGCCACAGTCCTTACGGCGCCGGCTTGGTAGAGTCGGCCGGCGGGGACAGGTCGGGCGGGCGACGAAGGATGTCGACGGTCCCAATCAGTCCTTCGTCGCTAATTCGCAATGCCGCCGTCACCTCGCGAAGTTGACCGAACAGTTCCGCCAGGCCGGCGTCGTCGTCTACCGAGAGCGGCTGGCGAGCGTTCCGGCGGTTGCCGTACACCGTCGAATAAACCTGGTCCGTCGCCGGGTCGTACTTGTACTCTCCTCCGCCGGGGCAGAAATAAGTCACCCCATACTTGGCGTCGGCGAGCGTATTGACCTGATCGATCGGCACGTCGTAGAGCTGGATCAGGTTGTAGATCGGCATGATGTTGCGGTGGGCCGCCTGCCGGAGCTTCTCGTTCCAATAGAGCTGGAGGTCGCTGCGGAGTTCGTCCATGGCCTGGAAGCTCAGTCGCACCAGGGCGTGGGCCTCGACCGGTTCCGCGGCGCGCGGAGCGTGGGCGGCGTCGATGGCCTGCCGCAAGGCGTCGAGTTCCGTGGCCGCCAGGAGCCGTCCGCCCACGAGGCTGACGTGGAGACGGAGCTTCAGCGCGTAAAGCTGGTAGCTCAGCACATAAAGCCGCCGGCCCTCGTAGTCCGGCAGCCGGTAGGCGTCGAACTCCGCCGGCAGGCCGAAGACCGATCGCTCCTTCAACACGATGCGCGAGCCGAGTTGCTCCAGCAGGCGGGCCGCCTTGTCCTCGTCCTCCACGTCCACGGCGAGGTAGATCGGAAGATTCGTGGCGGCGAGCAGGGCCGCCATCCCCAGTTGCTGTAGCACGTCGACCGAGCCGATCAGGTCGAGCGACTCAAGCCGGGTCGGATCGATCTCGACGATCATGCGGTCGTCGAGGAAATGGAGTGAGGCGCGGTCGCCCAGCCAGTTCAGGTCGGTGAGCGTGGGATCTTCCTCGAGCACTTCGGGTACGCCCGGTACCGCCCGCAGAAGCATGCCGATCCGTTTCCGGCCCGGCACCGCCAGCAGCGAGAAGACCGCCGAGCGAGCGACGTCGCTCGTGTCCAGCTTCAGCGGACGTTCGGCCAGAAGTTGCCGGAGTCCGGAGTACAGGCTTCCGTTGGCGAAAGGCAGGACCAGTGTCTCCAGCCGCAAGCGCTCCTCCGTGGCGGTCGTCCGAACGGCGACCGGGTCGAACAGCGGTCCCCAGAACGCCTGGTATCGCTGCTTATAGCGCTCGTACTCCTGCTGCTCCTCGGAGGAGACCTGCAGCACGTCCAGTTCGACGATCGGCGTGAGATACTTGATCCGATTGTAGACGCTGCTCGTGGCCGTGTCGCGCTCGTCGTCCCACGCGTAGGCGCCGCCGGTGGGGTCGACGATCCGGCCCGGGTCGTAGAAGTTGCCCTCGACCAGGTCATTGAGCGATTCGGGCGACGTGCCGTACTCCAGCCGATAGAACATCGAAGCGTTGTTGAGCATCACCAGGTTATTGAGTGCCTGGAGCCGGCGCTTTTGCGCGATCTTGAACTGCGGGCTGACCAGGTGGCGCAGAAACGCGTCGGACGCGTACAGGTATCCGGCGTCGGAGTGCTGCGAAGGCGGGAGAATCGTGCTCACGTACTGATAGTCGAGCGCCTCGTAGAGGCTGGGCGACTCGCCGAGCTGCGTGTCGATCACCTTGCGCATGACGACCGGACTGTTCGAGAAGACCGCGACGTCGTCGTGGTACAGGACGAAGGAGCTGACCATGCGGTCCGGCGTGTAACGTACCGCAATCCGCTGCCCGCGGTAGTTCACCTCTCGCTGAACCATGGCCGGATGCTTCTCTTTCACCTCGGCGACCCACTGCTCGGCCGCCTTACGAAACACGGCCGGCTGCTCCAAGCGGAAGATCAAGGTGACGTCGCTCCCCTGGGCGAGGAAGAAGTCGGACCCGGTGGCGGCCAACGCGGAAACGGCCTTGTCCTCAAAAAGCCGGGCGAGCGCGGCCCGCCGCACGCAGAGCTGGTCCTCGTACTTTTCGCGCAAGTGATGGTCCCGGGCGCTGACGGTGAACATTCGCAGGAGGCTCTCCCCCCACTTCTCCGAAAACTCCATCAGTTCCTCGGCCGCTTTCATCGAGTTGAAGTAGAACAGGTACTGGTCTTCGGGCACGTATCGGGCCAGTTCGTGCCGCTGCGGTTCGACGCCCTCCTTTCGTTTCTTTTCGAGCAGCGCCCGGTAGTCGAGCGACCGAATTCCGGGCGGCTGAAGCCGGCTGATATGGATCGTCAAGTCGCCCTGCGTCTGGCCACCCCGCAACGCCTCGAATTGGAGCGATTGCTGCAAGGCCAACCCGCCGCTGAAGGTGTGGTACAAGCCGATTTCCGTCTGTTCCTCGCGGTGCCGGGCGGCCTTGGGAACGGGCGGCGGCTCCACGCCATACCGAGCCTTCGACTGCAACAGCACATATTCCAGGAAGGAACTCTCGGGATAGTATCGCAGCAATTCTGCGAAGTATGCGTTCTGCTGCCGTGCCCACTGCTTGTAGATTGCCTCGATCCCGACCGGCTTAGCCGGGATGGGGATCTCCAACTGCGTCGTGCGGATGTTGACGTCCGGTTTGCCTGCCAGATCTTCCGTGACGACCTCGTAGGAGAGTTTCAGCTTTGCGACCCCCTCTCCGCGGATGCGGCCATGGAACTCCGCGTGCTTCCGCTCGAATCGGGTCTCCTTCGGATAGATGAGCCAGGCGTTTTCGTCCAACGAGTTCAGCCGCAGTTTGTTGCTCTTCTCGAACTCCTCGGCCAGGAAAGGCTGTTCCAGTCGCAAGGTGAAGGCCATGACGTCGCCCTTTTCGGACCGGTAGGTTTCCACCTCCGTTTCAAAGGGAAGAGGGCCGTCGGACGCCCCCAGCGGAGCGGTCATCGCGAGGACCGGCAGCAGGCCGGCAAACAAATGGATTCTCATCGTTAGGCTCCCGGGCGTCGAAGGATAGGACTGGAATTGCACGGTACTGCCAATGGTATGGGGCGGTGCGAGTGTTGTCAAACGCGGCGGACCCGATTCCGTGCTCCTGAGGCATCTCGCCCGCACCTGGTCTTGGTGCCTATTGTGCCTGTCCCGCTCTCATCCCTGTGCAATGAGGTTGCACATCATCCCCCCCGATCCTCATCGCTCGCCATTCATGTTGCCACGTCGGCTCGCGTTTCCGGTAGCGGGCCGCACGCCCGGATATGTCCCAGGTTTTCGTCTTCAGCGGGCCTCGGTGGGCTCTGGTGCGTCGCCTGCCAGTTCCTCGCGAGTCGGTAATCGCTCCGGCGCGTCGAAAGCGGGCCGGTCGCATGTCCGCGGTGGAGACTCCCGCTCGGCTCCCGGGACCTGAATCGATATCAGCTCGTTTCCACGGAATACCCGACCCGTCCACGGAATACCGGTCAATGCCTGTCGGAATACCCGTCGAACGCCGTCTTCGGCACTTGAGACGTCATGACGCCGCGAACGCACGCCGCAGCATCGCCAGGCTCTTGGGGATGGCCGTTGCGGCGTCTTCCTTCCCCTCGAACTCCAGCGAAACATAACCCCGGTAGTTGTGCTTTCGCAGGATGGCGGCGATGCGGTCGTAGTCCAAGTCGAGCGTGTACCATGTGCCGCCGCCGAAGTAGGTCTTGGCCTGGACGAACACGGTCTTTGCGGCAATCGCCTTCAATTTGTCGTAGGGGTCTTCCAGAAAATTGCCCGTGTCGAGCGTTACGCGAAGCCAGGGCGAGTCGACTGCATCGACGATTGCATTGACGCCTTCCGGGGTCCGCCCGAGCCCCCAGTGGTTTTCCAGCCCCAGCACGACGCCGCACCGTTCGGCGGCGGGCAAGCACTGCCTGAGGCTCTCGATGACCCAGGGAAAGGCGTCCTCGTCGGTATAGCCGGGCAGCGGCGCTTCGATGCCTCGGTTGTGCATCAACTCGTCGAAGCTCTTGCTCGTACCCCAGCGCCCCGTATTGACACGGATTGTGGGAATTCCCAACCGGTAGGCCAGTTCAATGCTCGCGACGGTTCGCTCGACGTTCGCCTTCCGCTCGTCGGCGTCGGGCGATACGAAGTCCTGGTGGGTCGACATGCCGCAGAGATCGAGCCCCGCAACCAGCGCCTGCCGCTTCAGCGACTGCAGGTACCCGTTATCCTTGCGGTGCATCTGTACCTCGAGGAGTTCGACGGCGTCGAACCCCATCTCGCCGGCCAGCCGGATACACTCGTCGACCGGTAACCGAGCGTCGGAACGGTAACGCCAGAAGGAGTAAGTGGAAACGGCAATGCGGTTGCCTTGCCAGCCGGCAGAGAGTGGATCGGGCATTGGTTCCCCAAAGGTCGAGGTAGGGCGAAGGGTCGCGGGCAGGGCTGCCACCGCAGAACCCAGCAGGAATTGGCGTCGATGGACCACCATGGCGTTACCTTTCCGTTGAACGTGCAATACTCCATCCCAGAGAAACAAGAATCCACCGACCCACCCGGCCGGTTCGGGCACTCGCAGGGCATGCCGCGCGGCCGCAAGGAGGATGGGCGCACGGTCGTAGCGGAACATTGCCTGGGCGGATGCGACCGGACTGCGTAGGCGTTGCCGGCCGGGAACCGGGATCGAGCGCCGGGGCCGTGCGCCAGCGGCTCAAAGCGGCGGGTCCTCCAGCGACTCCGCGTCCAGCACGGCCGGCAGCAAAAACATCCGCCTTCAGCCGCACCTGTTCCTTTGGATTATAGTCCATCTGCGTCATCACGGCAAAGGCCAGCGGGTTCGCCAAGTCGATGAAACGGTGGTAATCGAGTTCCTTCAGCTTGACCGGGTGGGAGCCGAACCGGTTGAAGGTTCTGCCCGCTACGCCCGACCCAAAATGGTCCGGTACGGGCGACTTCCACTTGGCTTCATCGCTGAAGACGGCGATCGGCACGATCTCATGGCGTCCTCGGGCACCGACTTCGCCGAGAAAACTCCCTGACTCGCCTGCACCCCGCTTGACTTTCCCTTGCCTCCTGTCAATGCTTGACCTCTGTGGCAAGAATCAAGTTTCCTATCCCGTGCAACGATCCCGGTCCAATAACGGAAGGTCACAATGAACCAGCCCCATAAGATGTTCGCGTGGATCGCTTTACCAGCAGCGGCGGCGCTGCTGCTGGGGATGCCCGGCGACGCCGTCGCCCAGCACGGCGACAAGCCGCGGCCGGAAGCATGGAATAGCCTCGTTCACGGCGGGCGGTTCATGGACAGGATCCTGCCGGCGCCCATCTGCCGGGGGCTGGAAAGCGACATCTGGGGTACCGACTCGGTCCGCCCGCGCGACATTCACAACGGCATTGAAGATCCCCAGTGGTCGTATTGGGGCGGCCGGCCCATTCTTGAACCGGACGGCAAGTATCATCTGTTTGTCGCTCGGTGGAGGGAGGACAATCCGCGCGGACACGGCGGATGGCCGGACTCGGAGATCGCCCATGCGACGTCCGACAGGCCGACCGGGCCGTTTGTTGTGAAGGATGTGGTCGGGCCGGGACATTTTCCGGAAATCCATCGACTGAACGATGGCACCTACGTGGTCTATCATTTTCATGGCTCCTACGCGTCCAAGAGCATTGACGGCCCGTGGGAAAGCCACCACAAGCGGGAGGTCGGATTCCCCAAGGCCACGTTCGGCTCCCTGGCCGTGCGCGCAGACGGCAGCCTGCTGATGCTCGACCGCATCATGCGGGTGTGGCTTAAGGAAGACGGTTCGGACGAATTCGTCTTGGCAAGCGGTCGATCGATTCGCCCGACGATTCCCGGCAGATACGAAGATCCCATGGTCTGGCGGACCGAGGTCCAGTACCACCTGATCGTCAATGACTGGTACGGCCGCACCGCATATCATCTGCGATCGAAAGACGGCGTGCAGTGGAAGGAGGATGCCGGCGAGGCGTACACCATTGACTTCGACGGCTACGAGGACGGTACGAAGGTCCGCTGGTACAAGTATGAACGGCCCAAGGTCTTGCAGGATCGGTTCGGCCGCGCAACGCATTTGTACCTGGCTGTGATCGATGTGCCGAAGAAAGAAGACAAGAGCAGCGACAATCACAGTTCCAAGAACATCGTCCTGCCGCTGGTTGTCGGGCGGCGGCTGAAGATTCTCGACGACGAGAATATCACCGCGGATACCAAGACCATCCGTGTGCAGATTCGTGCGGAAGAAGGCTTCGACCCACATGCGGCTGTGGACATCGAATCGTTGCGGTTCGGTGCCCCGGAGACGGTTGACTTTGGCGGCGGCTGCAAGCCGATCCACTCGGAGAAAGTCGGCGAAGATCTCATCGTGACGTTCGACGCCGCGGGCCACGGCATCACCGAAGAGAACTTCGCCGCCAAGCTGATCGGCAAGACGACGGGCGGCAAGCTCCTTTTCGGCTATTCGCGTTTGCCGTGAGGAAATCGAGAAACCGATGTGCCTGACCATCGCCGAAGGGCGCGCCATGGTCAACGCCGCCCGAAAGCTCGGCCGCGTGACTCAAGTGGGCACCCAGCAGCGCTCCATGCCCATCAACAACCGGGCCAGCGATCTGGTCAAGAACGGGGCACTGGGGAAGATTCGCGTGGTCGAGGCCGCGAACTTCGTGGGGCCCTTCCGCTGGACCAAGACTTCTTCGGCCGACGTGACCGAGCCGGTCGAGTCCTGGTGGGATACCTGGACGTTACCGTTCCCAGGGCGGCGCGGGAAGTTTTCTCCGCTGTATACGAAGGGGACCGTCCCATTTTCGCGGCGGAAACAATGGATCATTGGGCAAGAACGCCCTTTGTGCCGCGAAAATTGGGACAGTCCCCCGTGAACGGTTGCACCTGGACCAGCCGGGCCGAATTGCGGCCCTGCGACCGGGCCTTGCATCACATCCTGTTTGCCGGCCCCGGGATTTCTCGGCTGCCATGGTGTACAATGGCCGAGTGATGGTCGTGCCGAACGCCGGCCGACCAGAGTACTCGCAAACAGGAGAAGTCACGCCATGAAAATCTACGTCTCCCTCCTCGCCCTGACTCTTGCCCCCTTCGCGGTAATCCGAGCCGAGGCCGACGAGCCTCCGCCGAATATCGTTTACATCATGTCGGACGAACTGGCCTACTATGAACTCGGGCACATGGGCAACCCGCGGATCGTGACGCCGCGGATCGACCGGATGGCCGCCGAAGGGCTCCGCTTCACCCAGGCCCTGGCCGGGGCGCCGGTCTGCGCGCCGCTCCGCTGCAGCCTGATGACGGGCAAACACATGGGACACGCCTCGGTGCGGGCCAACGACGGCGGCACGCCGCTGAGGGCCGAAGAGCCGACGATCGCGTCGATGCTCAAAAAGATCGGCTACGCCACAGGCGGGTTCGGCAAGTGGGGCTGCGGCGGACGCGACTCGACGGGCGTGCCCGAGCGGCACGGCTTCGATGTCTTCTTCGGCTACTACGACCAGGTCCATGCCCATTCCTTCTATCCGCCCTACCTGATTTGCAACAGCGAGGAGGTCGAACTGGCCGGCAACGTGGGCGGACGCACGGGGGAAACCTATTCGCACTACGTGATCATGGACGAGGCGCTCCGGTTCATCCGCGAGAACCGCGACCGGCCCTTCTTCTGCTACCTGCCGATCACGCCGCCGCACGGGATGTACGACATTCCGGCCGACGACCCCGCCTGGGAACTCTATCGCGACGCCGATTGGATCGACGACCCCGGCGTGTCGCAGGAGGCCAAGAACTACGCGGCAATGGTCACCATGGTCGATCGCAACGTCGGCCAGGTCCTCGATTTACTGCGGGAACTGAATCTGGAACACAACACGGTCGTCTTCTTCACCGGCGACAACGGCGGCCAGGACCGATTCCGCAGCCCGGAGCACCCGCGCGGCTACTTCGGTCCGAATGTCAATCCCCGTTCGGGCGTCGAGTTCCGCGGCGGCAAGGGGAATCTCTACGAGGGGGGGTTGCGGATCCCGTTCATCGTCCGCTGCCCCGGCAGAATCGATCCGGGCCGCGTAAGCGATCTGATCTTCTACCAGCCCGACGTGCTGCCCACACTTGCCGAACTCTGTGATGCCCGACCGCCTGCCGATATCGACGGACTGTCGATTCTGCCCGAAATTCTCGGATCGGAAGCGGCGGGCCGGCCGCAGCCGAAGCACGAGTTTCTCTATTGGGAACACCGCTCCCAGGTGGCCGTGCGGATGGGCAACTGGAAGGCGGTCCAGCCGAAGGAAAACGCCCCCTGGGAACTCTACGATCTCGAAACGGATGTAAGCGAAACGACCGACGTCGCCGACGAGCACCCGGAGATCCTCGCCCGCATGAAGCAGTTCGCCGAGCAGTCGCACGTGCCGGTCGAGCCGGGAACGTTCACCGACCGCACACGCCACGAGCGCGATCGTCGGGCCAAGTGGGGCTCGACGCGCGCCGAGGCCGGCGGCTACCAGCAAAAGGTCAACCGGATTACCGACAAGGACTTGATCCCGGCCGGCGAGATGAAGCTGGTCCGCTTCAGCAGTGAGAACCGCGTGAACGACCGCAAGGCGGTCTATGCGGTCGACGGCAACCCGCGGACTCTCTGGCACTCCCAATTCGCGGGCACGGTTGAAAAGCATCCACACGAACTGGTAATCGACCTCGGGGCCATCCACCAGATCCGAGGATTCCGCTATCTCGCCCGTCAGGACAGCGGCTTCAACGGCGTCTTCGCCGAGACCGAGTTTTGTGTGAGCGACTCGCCCGACGAGTTCGGCGAACCGGTCGTCAAAACGGTCTTCCGAAAGGATCGCATGCCGCAGACGGCCGATTGCCGGCAGCCCGTCGAGGGGCGTTATGTGCTGGTTCGCGTCCTTTCCGAAGTCAACGGGGGTCCCTGGGCCTCCGCGGCGGAGATCGGTATTGTCGGATCGAAGTGACGTCGGTTCGCGAAGCGGAGCGCAAGGGCCATGAAGTATCTGTCGTTGACCTTGGCAACAGTCTTGACCTGTCCCCTTTTCCAACGGGCAGGTCGTCTACAAGGCCCAGAAGGAGTCGTGCCGGGCGCTCCCCGAGCCGAACGGCGACGGGCTGCGGACCGGGCCCAAGCGGAATTCCCAGGTGCTCGACCCGCTGAGCTGCCCCCGTTGCGGAGGGCAGATCAAGGTGGTCGCGTTCATTGAACTGCCGCAGGGGCCGTCATCGAGAAGATTCTCCGATTGATTCCGTTGGCGCCCCGAGGCCCGCGGCACAGTCAGGCGGCCCCCAACGAGCCGCGGGAGTTGACGTTCGTCGCCGAGGATGCCATCTGGGCCGAGGCCGACGTCTTCACCCACGACCCGGCCGACGACCGGTTTCGCCAGCCGCCCCAGGGCAAGCCCCGGGAACTCAGCTACGTGCACGAAGGCACTTTCTGGAACACGTTCTGATCGCCGGCAGGTCCTCTACCGACACGAGCCGGGCCCGGAGACGGTGCGCCCGTGCGGCAGGACTTGCCCCCCAGCAAGCCGCGCGAACGCCGTCGGCACGCCGCCTGGGCGGCAAGCCTTACCCCCCCCGAAGACGGATGGAGGGTACAGACCTCTTGACCCACCCATTCCTGGTGATTACGCTCATGGCAACGGGAAATCAAATTTTTTATCCCTCTCCCGAAAGCCCAGAGACAAGAAGGGGACGAAGCGATGAACACGACAAGAACTCTGCTGGCAGTTGTGATGGTGATGGCCGCGGTCGGCCTGCTGGCCAAGCCGGCCGACGCCGCCCTGGTGGGCGAACTCGGAATCCTGGATGTGACCGGGGTAAACCCTGCCACGGGGAGCCCCTGGCAGCCGGGAGATCAGTACCGGTTTGCGTTTGTCACGAGCACAACGAAAGACGCCACATCGACCGACATGACCGATTACGACACCTTCGTGCAGGCTGCCGCTGACGCGTCCAGTCTGGGTCTCGGCGGCGCGAAGTGGAAAGCGTTGGGTTCGACCATCGGCCTGAACTCAAGAGCGCACACCGGCACAACGGCCGCCGGTGGCGGGGCGATCTTCCTCGTGGACGGGGCCACGAAGGTCGCCGACAACTACAATGACTTCTGGGACGGCTCCCTCGATCATGCAATGAGCATGGATGAAACGGGGACGGTGATTACCAGTAATACAAACGTATGGGCGGGGATGTTTCCCAGTGGCGCTCCGGAAGCGACTCGTCACCTCGGCTCCATAATTCCCGAAGCAGGCGGACAATTCAAAGCGCACCATGGACGAGCGACTGAAACAGGTGGTTACTGGGCGCGAGTCTATAACGCCGAAACTTCGACTCCCCTGCGGTTCTACGGTCTCTCGGATCCGCTGACGGTGAAGGACCCCACGAAGCCGGATATCTTCAGCGTCAATTTCTATGCTTACGGCGCCCTACCCACAGCAGATCGCGACACGGTGACGTTGGAAGCGGACCAGGCTGCCGGTGCGGATGGCTGGAATACGGCCGGCTGGGAGAACATCGTCGTGCCATGGAATCCGTCGTCGCCTCTGGCCCCGGAAACGATCAAGACCCCCGCAGGGTCCTCAGCGACATTCACCTTCAAGGATGCACGGAATGGCGGTCCTTACTGGTGGAACGTGAGCCGGAGCACTCTGCTTGGGGACGGCAACGGCGATCTGATGGATGGTCATGTCAATTCCACCTGGGATCCCGGTGACGGATCGAAAATATTCGACATGGAGGTGTCGGATATTCCCTTCGACGTGTACGATGTGATCGTCTACCTTGGCGGCAATCAAGCACAATTCGGTGACGGGAAAGGCAAGATCGTCTTCAACGGTGGCCCCGAGCAGGATTTCACTCTTGTGCCGGGGGAATTTGCTGCTTTCACGGAGATCGTTGACGGCACGACTCCCGGCAACTATATGGTCTTCGAAGGGGTAACGGGTCCTTCTTTCACCGTTCAGACATGGGGTATGGGAAACAACGGTTTCAATCACCTCGGCCCCACCGGTTTCCAGATCAGGTCCCACGTCCCCGAGCCCTCCACGTTCGTCCTGGCCGCGTTGGGCCTGCTGGGGATGGGATGGCTCGGCCGACAGCGGAGGCGGTATTGAGTTCGTAGCGCGGTCCCAATACGTGTCGCGACGGATGAAACGCAGGTGAGGGAAATCAAACCAAGGACGCTGCGGCGTCCTTCGAAACCGTTTTCGCCGGTTGGTTCAACACTCGGAACGTCTTCATCGCTCCGCGGTCGGCCTGTCCGAACTCTATACGCAGGGGTACAAGCAGGATGATCCTTCGCGGATCGTCTCCGCGATTGCCAGCCTCCGCCAGGCCATCCGCGTCCTGCCTTTCGACGAAGCGTGCGCGGAGCCGGCGAGCGACCCGCACGAGCACTTCCGAACCAATCGACCCAACGCGCCCAGCCGAGTGGATCCTGCGGATTCGCTCCTTCACTCCACCGCATCCCTTTGTAGCGGCACGCGATACGTGTCCCCTGCCTTCAACTCGATGGTGGCGGGTCCCTGAGTCGTCTGCCCGGCAGGCAGGCGGAGCGTGTGCCGCCCGTCGGCCGTGGCGCGAAGCGTAACCGTGGTGAGCCGCCCATCTTCCCACGCCATGTCGACTTCCAAGCCCCCCCGGGCGCGAATGCCCCGCACGCTGCCGGTCGCCCAGGCGTCGGGCAGGGCCGGCAGGAGGTCGAGCACTCCCATGTGCGACTGCACGAGCATCTCGCACACCCCGGCCGCGTATCCGAAGTTGCCGTCGATCTGGAACGGCGGGTGCGTGTTGAACAGGTTCTGGTAGATCATGCTCTGGACCATGCTGCTGAGGATGCGGTAGGCGCGGTTGCCCTCGTGCAGCCTGGCCCAAATCGAGATCTTCCATGCGCGGCTCCAGCCGGTCGAGGCATCGCCGCGGGCGTTCATCGACACGCGGGCCGCCTCCGCCAACTCCGGCGTGGTGCGCGGTGAAATCTGCCGGCCCGGATGCACCGCGATCATGTGTGAGAGGTGCCGGTGCTGGTCGTTCGGGTCGTCGCGGTCGACCATCCACTCCTGGAGCTGACCCCAGCGGCCGATTTGCGGGCCGAGGAGCTTCTTCCGCATCGTGGCAATCTGTTGCCGGAACGGCTCATCGGCCCCCAGCGCCTCGGACGCCTCGATGTAGTTGGTGAACAGGTCCCACACCAACTGTTGGTCGAACGACACGCCGTCCTCGTGCGGGCCATGCTCCGGTGAGAAGCCGTCGGGGGAAACCAGGGTTCCGTCGGGCAGGGCCTTGAGGTGATCGACCCAGAACTCGCACAACTCCTTGAAGATCGGGTACGCCCGATCGCGCAGGTACTCCTCGTCGCCGGTGAAGGCGTAGTGGTCCCACAGGTTCTGCGCTACCCAGGCGGCGTCGCCCTTCGACCACTTCCAGGTCGACCCGCCGAACACCCCGTTTTCCGCGTGGCAAATCCACCCCCGCGTGCTGAACGCCGCGCGGGTTTCTTCCCGCCGGACCGCCCGAATCGAATGGACCCAATCGGCCAACGGCTCGACGCACTCGGGCAAGTTGGCCGGGTCGGCGAACCAGTAGTTCATCTGCACGTTGACGTCCGTGTGGTAATCGCTCCGCCAAGGGGGCCGGTTGCTGTGGTTCCACAGTCCCTGCAGGTTGGCCGGCAGGCTCCCCGGCCGCGAAGAACTGATCATCAAGTAGCGGGCGTACTGGAACAGCAGTTCTTCCAGGTCGGGATCGGCCGCCTCCTTCTTGTACAGGGCGAGCCGCTCGTCCGTCGGCAGGCTGCGAACGGCCTCGGGCGTTTCCCCCAGGTCGAGCGCCAAGCGGTCGAACAGCCGGCGGTGATCCTCGACGTGCTCGGCCAGCAGCGCCGCGAAAGGCTTTGCCGCGGCGGCGGCCAGTTGCGCGGTGAGCCGTTCGCCGGGATGCTCCCCCCTCCAGCCCTGCTCGCGGCGGTTCACATAGTCGGTATCGGCGGCCAGCAGCAGCGTCAGGGCATCGCAGCCGTTGAACCGGATGCAGCCGTCGCCGACTTCCAGCGTGCCGCCTTCGTTGAGCACGAGCAGTTGAGCTTCGTAATCGAGGGCGATGTCGTATTGGTTCGACCTTCCCGGCGTGCTCCCTCCGCTGTACACGTAGCCGAGAAGCGAGCCGGACGAGGTGATCCGGTTCCCTTCGGCCACGATCTTCCCTTCGTGTGCGTCGGTGAGCAGAATCCTGCCCGTGTGCGCCCCCTTCCTGTCGGCGGTGAACCGCAGCACCATCACTTGGGCAGGATTGCTGGAGAAGTAGGTTCGGCGGTAAGTCGTCCCGTCGCGGCGGTAGCGGACCTCGTGAACCGCACGGCCGATGTCGAGTCGGCGGAGGTACGCCTCGCCGGCCGCGCCGCCGAGTGCCGCGCGAAGGGCCGAGCCCGGCTCGCCCAGCGCAATCTCGGCTACCTGGAAGTGGGTCTTGTCGGTCGGCTCGAATACGAAGCGGTACGAGCGGAAAGCCTTGCAATTGCTGACGGTGAACGTTTGCGACGCATGCCGTGCGGCGAAGGGGCCGTCCAGCCGCCGCTCGTCGAGCACCGTCCACTCGGACCCGCCGTCGGAGCCGAGCAATTGCCAGTGCTGCGGGTCGCGGCCGGGTACGTCGTCGGCACTGGTGAGCGTGTAGCTCGTGAGCGGCTCGGCCGAGGCCTCCGGCAACGTCACCTGCCATACGACCGGCCGGCCGTCGTGCTCCATGCACCACTTGGTGCGCGGGGCCCCGTCGACGGTCTTCTCGACGTCCTGGCCGCTCGATGAGGCGTGCCTGCTCGGGTTCGACACGCCGGCCGGTCCCGCCGCATCGCCGAACTCGACGTAGACGTCGCCGAAGGCTTGGTAGGCGCCGGTGTCCTGCTCGTCGCCAATCCAGAGGCTGTCCTCGTTGAACTGGATGCGTTCGCGATCGACTCCGCCAAAGACCATGCCCCCGAGCCGCCCGTTGCCGATGGGCAGCGCCTCGGTTTCCCAGTTCCTCGCCGGCGCGCGGTACCAGAGCACATGCGCATCGCCCGCCGGACACGGTTCACCCGCCCGCGATTGCGGAACCGCGGCAAATGGAACGAGGCACGCGAGCAATAGGGCTTTCCGCAACAAGTACTTCATGATATGGTCCCTCGGGATTGTCGGAAGTTGCGACCTAATTGGAATGAACGTCATCTCGTCGAGATACTCGTACGCCCCAAACACTTAGCGCCCGTCCCCGGTGGTGCCCCAACAGCAAGGCCGTCCCGTTGGGCGGCTTTCCCCTCGCCGCTCCGGGGTGCTAACCACCTCGGCAAGGTCTTCCTGGCTGATTCCGTGCTCGGCCAAGTGCTCGACAAGGGCGCCGGTCCAGTAGAAATTGAAATAGGCTATCGGGCCGGATGTGCCACGTGAGGTGTCAGGGGCGGCAACGTTCGACGTTCCCAACTCGCGTTTCCCATCGTTGCAGTATAGTTGTGCCTCCCTCGCCCGGCAAGCGGTCGGCACGGGCTGCCGCTCGGCTGCTCGGGGCGT
>CAYPWB010000106.1:0-16080 GCA_964414315.1 uncultured Planctomycetaceae bacterium
AGTGCTTTGTGCCACTGGCTCGGCCAGTGCTGTGTGCCACT
The DNA here is from genome assembly GCA_964414315.1 of uncultured Planctomycetaceae bacterium. GTDB lineage: Bacteria > Planctomycetota > Planctomycetia > Pirellulales > Thermoguttaceae > PWXP01. The sequence continues at coordinate 42 of CAYPWB010000106.1, forward strand.
GGCTCGGCCAGTGCCCAAGGGGAGTGGACATCGGCCTGTCAAGGAACCGAAAGTCGGGGCCTTCGGAGTCGTCCAACACAAAGGGGCTCCACGTGCCTCAGGCCCTGGCACAGTCAGTGGCACACACTTCATGCCCCCTTCAGGCACTGGCACAGCCAGTGGCACGCAATGTCGCCCGAGGCCGTAGTATACCGGACAAAGTGCGTCGTGCGCCCAACGGCGCGATCAGAACCGACTGGCGTCGATCGGTTCGCCGGAGGCGCGGCTTCCCAGCGCCCGGAACGTCGCGGCGTCGACCGCGTAGCTGATGGCACGGACCGAGCCGTCGGCCAAGATGAAGTTGCACGAGCCCGAGTGGGCACTGCCGAAATACTGCGGGGCGTTCCAGTTCTCGGTGTCGCGCCGCGGCCGGACGCTGGTAATTCGGTAGATGTCGTTATTCCAGCCGCTGAACATCGTTTCGTTGTCGCCTGAATCGCAGGTCGACATATAGCACAAAGGATTGATGTGCTTCTCCCCGGCCAGGATGGTATTCGAGGTGCCGTCGCGGACGTGTGCCGGCGTAATTTGGCTGCGTTGGAAGCTCAGGCCGTCCCACCTCGCTGGGTCCGGCCAGCATGACTGGCAATGCGGGTTCTCGGGCGTCTGACAGATGGGCCAACTGTCGCCCGCTGACAAACTCGGAGGACCGAGGCAGATTTCATTGCGTACGGTTCCCGAGTTCATCGCGTAGTCGCTCCGTCCGACCATGCCCGTGACGTTCGATCCGGCGTTGTTGGCGATATAGTTCGAGTTGCGTGACACCAGCGTGGTGCGGCGGCGGGTGGGGCAGTTCATGACCGTCAGCGGCGTGTTGACCAATTGCACCGCGCCGTTCTTTTGGGTGTCGGTCACCGTGCCCGGCTGCTCGTCGCTCGGCAGGTCGTACAGGGCCTGCTGCTCCAGGTAGGGCAAGAGGTTGTAGACCCAGCCTCCGGGTTGGTCGGCGCCGAAGCCGCGGTCGGCGTCGCCGACCCAGAACCAGCCCCAGCCGCCCGTGGGGTAATGGCCGTGCGCCGCCACGTGCGACATGGCGGCAAGGCCGATTTGGCGAAGGTTGTTCTTGCAATGCGCCTGGCGTGCCGCCTCGCGGGCGCTTTGCACCGCCGGCAGCAGAAGCCCGATCAGAATGCCGATGATCGTGATGACCACCAGCAGTTCCACCAAGGTGAAACCGACAGCGGAGCCGCGGTTTCCAGCACTGCGCGATCGAAAACCCGACATGATCGACACCTTTTCCGATGGCATACCCCGCGCCGCCGCCGCTGGGCCTGGCCGGCAATGCACGGAAGAAAAGTTACCTACCACGATTCGACAATCTACATGGTACCACATTCGCCGTACAATGGAAGAGTTGCTCGCGGACTCGTCGCAGCCGGTTCCTCCGCAGCAGCAGGCCGCACAGGCCCAAAACCAGCAGGAGAAAGGTTCCCGGCTCCGGCACCGAAAACTGGAAAAAGGCGCTCTCGAGTAGCGCCCTTTTCCCCACGCCTGCCTACTCGAACGGATGGCCTATTACCACCTCACGGCTTCGGCACGGTCAGGTCGAAGCTCCGTTGGCTGCCTACCTCGATGGTCAGCGGAGTCGTGGTCGCATCGCTGTACTCACGCGGGAAGTAGCTGTAGTCGGGCACGCCGCCTTCCCCCATCGCCTCGATCACCACCTTGTGCTTGCCCGGAATCGCGCCGTCGCCAGGCGAGTACGTTGTGACGCGATCGAACGTGCCGTCGGTCACGTCCACCTGGGCGAATCCGCGGCGAGGAGCCGTCTTCGCGTCGATACTCTCGGCCTGGGGCTCGAAATAGACGAACAGCTCCGGTGCGGGAATCAGGGAGCCGTCTTCGTAGGTCACCGTCCCGCTAATCTTCACAGTGCTGTAGGGCTGGCCCCCGCAACCGGCCAGAAGAAGGACGCCGGCCAAAAACACTGCCGATCGCGGAACGAACGTTCCTTGGGAGAAAGCAGTCATTGGGAAGACTCCCCTGATGGGTGGCGACACTGAACTTATCGCGCCGACCTGCTCCGGTTCACGGCGCGGCAGCGAGCATTGTACGTCTCCGAGAAGGGCGTCGCAAGCGAGGCACCGCAGGATTCCACCTTGATTGCGAAAATGAAATACCCGATCTGGGGGTGTGGCGGCGGGGCTTGAAACGGTACATTGGTTGTGTTGGCATTTGTCCTTGTCGTCTCGCTTACCTGTGGGAGGGAACTCGGCCAAGGGTCGCGGGCTGGACTGCCCCATTGGGGGCCTTTGCGACCTGTTGTCGGAGTCGAATGACCGATGTGCATCATGGCCATCCTTTACAAGACGGCACGCGATACGCCCGTCTTGCTGGCGGCGAATCGCGAGGAGCGTTTCTCCCGACCATCGCTTTCGCCAAGAATTCAGTCGGGTTCGCCGCGGGTGATTTGCGGCGTCGACCGGGAAGCGGGGGGAACGTGGTTCGGTGTGAACCAGTACGGTACCGTGGCGACGGTGGTCAACCGCCGGAAGACGCTCGTGCCGGCGGCGCCGCGGTCGCGGGGCCTGCTGTGCCGCGAGTTGCTCAACTTCCGCCGCGCGAAGGACGCCGCCCAGCACGCGGCCGATCAGCTTGCGACCGGCACCTACGCCGGGGCGAATTACGTCTGCATCGACGCGAGTTACGCTGCGGTGGTTTACGGCGGGGATCACGTCGAAATTGTCGAGTTGGAACCCGGCTTGCACACGCTGAGCGGCGGCAACCTCAACGACCCGAACGACCCCCGGCAGGACTTCATTCGGCGTTCGCTAACGCTCCACAAGCTCGATTCCTCGGTCATGTTCCTGGCCGTCGCCAGCCGAACGTTCTCGCGAGCGCACGACATTGCCGGGGAACGGGGTATCGTGCTGACAGGCACGGAACACGGGACCGTCTCCTCGTGCCTCCTCTCGCTGCCACGGCGACTCCAGCAAGCCATCCTACAGTACGCGCCAGGGCCCCCTTCAGAGCTACCCTACGAGGACCTCTCCGCATTGCTCCGGCAAGTGCTCTCCACGGAGCGAAGCCGGCAACGGGCCAAAGAGGAACGCGAGCGGGCGGCGCAAGCCGAGGCCGAAGGGTGGCTCGACGATGCGGCCGACGATGGACACAGCACGGCAAAATCGGCCAAGGCCGATTCGGCCAAAAAGGACGGGAAGGACGGCGGAAAAGAAGGGAAAGGCGGGAAAGACGGCGTAAAGCCCAACTCGACCAAGAAGGCCAAGCCCAGCGCTGCGACGACACAAAAATCGGAAACGAAATCGGCGGTCGAGAGCAAGCGAAAGCCCGCCAAGGTCCGCAAGAAAAAATAGCACGAACGCTGCAAACCGCACATCGAGGGTTTGGTCCTACACCGGCTGAAACCACAGCCGTCTGGTACCACGGAGTAGAACTCCGTCCGCCAAGGTCCATGGATATCTGCCCTTGCGGCTCTTCGCCCGAACTCAGTGGCTTTCCTCTTCCATGCCCCTGTCCGGCGCAGCGCCCGGCAATGGTTCCCCCGTGCACACCTTGTGCTTGTACAGCATGACCTTTCTGTCCGCCCACATTATGACGCCGTATTCGGGAATGAATGCCACGAGCGGCGATTCATGTTTGCTGAAGTGCCATGGTGTCTTCGTAAAATCGGCAATGAGCCGGTACTCATTTGTCGCACTGTCGAACTCAACGAATTTCGTGCCGATCTTGAACAGGTAGCGACCCGATCGCGGATCGACCGTCAAAATGCCTGAACGAATCGTGAACTGTCCGGAGAACGGAAAGTCCTTCAATCGTGTTGCCTTGCCGTCCTTGGTGATGGCGACCACGCGGTTCGAATCGTTCCCTCCGGCAAAGAGGACTTCCTGCCGAAACGGGTTGTCGCGGGCCATGCTGTGGTAACCGTGAACCGGGATTCTTCCCAGGTCGGTCCAATCATCATCAGCAACTTTGAGGCAGCGCAGCTCGCCGGCATCCTGGTACAGCAAAACGAGCAAGGCGTCCATGGCGGTCGACCAGGCAAAGGTCATGGATTTTTCCCTCGACGCCTTCTTGTAGGGGGGAAGGATCGTCCACGCCCCCGTTCGGACATCGTAGCGCCTTCCATTACTGTAGTAATGGCTCCGCTGTAAATCGTGAGCATTGCCGGAGTACTGGTGGCCGAATTTCTGGAGAACCGCAGGAGCATTGAGGACGCCCTGGAATTTGATCTCGTCCCATGTGTTGTCAACCTCGGAGTAGGCCACGAACTTGCGTGCCTGCCGCACCCCGAAGAACAAAAACTGCCCGGTCCGGCTGTCCCAGTGCCCGTCGTCAGACCAAGTTCCGATGTGCAGTCGCTTCTTGCTCGGAGCGTCCCAGAGACCTGCCGGCATGGTCGTTTTGAGTTCGGCCCACGTGCCGGGCTCCATGCTTTCTGCGAGTTTCGAAAGCGCGGTCTTTCCTCGCCGGGCCTCGACGGCCCGTCCAACCTCTTCTCCGAAGCTCGACGCCATCCACGACAGCTCTGGCTTGAAGACGCCGTCAGCGTCGCCCGACGGCGGAGAAGATTCGGCGCCTTTCGCCGATAGGGCCGCGAGCAAACCGATACCAATGAGAGCGACATTTTGAATCTTCACAATGTGACTTCTAATTCGAGAATCGGGAAAGGGCTTTCCACTCCGGCAGGGCGTCCAGGTCCAATCGCATCGCCAGCCAGTGAGGACCGTTGCGCTGAACGTGCCGGGCAAGGATAAGGAGACGACGTTTCGTATCATACTGCAGGTAGCACCATTCCTGCGCCGGTCTGGTGCTCTTGGCCTTGGGCTCCCCCTTAGGCGGCGAGGGTATGCTGGTCAACTCGACCCAACGGCGCGTGCGCGGGTCGAACAGCCAGTGATCGTACCGCCCGTGGCCGCCATAAAGGAAGAACAGTTCCGCCCCGCCCAGCCACGCGATCCCGGGGTTGCTTCGGTGCGGAGGCAGTGCCGAGCCTTCGGCCGGTTCGACTCGCACGAAACAGCCCGCATCCGCCTCATACGCCCACAATTCCATGGTTTTGGCCACTTCGCCCCCGACCAACAGAAACCGCCGCCGCACGGGATCGGCGACCATGCTGGCCGACCAGATGTTGACCGGGATCGGCTGATTCGATGTAGCGCGCCATCTCTCGGTAGCCAAGTCAAATGCCCATGTCGGTCCCTTGCATTGCGCATAAAAGAAATAGAGCGAACCCTCGCCGCCATCCGCGTCAGCGAGGTATCCCATTTTGTTTTCATAGGCCGAGCCGCGAATCGCCGGCGGAAGCTTGGCCTCGTCGGCCTCGACGATGCGCCACCGCCGATGGTCGAAGCTGTAGGCCCAGTGAATGTTCATCTCCTGCGGCGCGCCGCGCGCGGCCCCGCGATAGAGATGCACCTCGTCCGTCGGCGGCACGTAGACCAGGCACCCATAAACATGGCGGGGCATGGGAGTAGGCCTGCGGCGGTTGGAAGCCGCTTCCAGCCATTGTCCTGTTGTCTCCGTGCCATCCGGCAGCGCGCGCTTGACCCCTCCCCCGGTTCGACGCAGCCAGCGACAAACATCATACTGCCGCATGACGCTGGCGGTTGGGTCCACTCCGTAAAGGCTGTTGGAATAGATGCTCGTCGCTCCCACCGTCTCGCCATCGAGCCGGGCATCCTCCGAATCGTGTCCCACGAAACCATCCAGCGCGATCACCTCCCCGGTGTTTGATCGCAACGCCACGCCGCCGTACCAGTTCATGAACCGGTAACGCCCCTCCGCGCCCGTCATCAGTTCAACCTTGAGCACGCCATCCAGCGACACCCACTGGTTCGCCGGGAACTCCGCCGTCCGATCGCCCCCCTTACCCGGCGCCGCCTCACTGTGTACCGCCAACAGGGCTGCCCACGTTGCCACGCCAATGAAAATCCTGATCACCATTGCACCTCCACTCTCGTTGCTCATGCGTCTTTGCCGGAACTCCGCGGATGGACTGCAGCGGCGATTCTAGCAGTGGTTGCGGGCTCAGCAAGCAGTCCTTTTGATTACCTGACAGGCTCTTCAATCCCGACCAAGTATCCAGGATAGTCCTTCAGCGGGTGATCTGCCAAAGATTTCGTGCCGTTTCGCACCTCGCAGTGTGTGCACCATGAGATCGACCCCTCTGGCGAGTGGATTCGAGGGACTCTTTCTTTGCGCCCCACCCTCCGCTTGCACCTCCCGCCCGAGACGCCCTTAACCGCGACACAGTCTTGCGGTGGCCACCCGGTGCAACTGGAAAGATGACTCCCCGATCGTCGGCATGTCGGAAGCCGCCTATCGGACGAACGCGGCGATCTCGTCGAATGCGGCTTCCAGGTTGTCCAGGCTTGTGGCGAACGAGATGCGCGCGTAGCCCTCGCTGCCGAAGGCCGAGCCCATGACGGTGGCCACCCCCCGCTGGGCCAGCAGTTCGAGGCACCACTGCGAAGAATTGTCGACGCGCACATCGCCGTACTGCCGCCCCAGGTGCTCGCGGACGTTGATGAAGGCGTAGAACGCGCCGGCCATCTCGGCGCAACTGAGGCCCGGAATGCCGGCAATGCGCTCGGTGACGTACTGCCGCCGCTTGGTGAACTGCGTCAGCATTTCATCGACGCACTCCTGCGGGCCGCGCAGGGCGGCAATGGCCGCATACTGGCTGATGCTGCACGGGTTCGAGGTCTGCTGGCTTTGCAGGCTGCCCATGGCGGCGGCCACGGGCGCCGGGGCCATGGTCCAGCCGATCCGCCAGCCGGTCATCGCGTAGGTCTTGCTCACCCCGTTGACCAGAACGGTCCGCTCCTGCAGGCCCGGACGCACCGTCGCAAAACTGGCGAAGGTATGGCCGGGGTACACCAGCCGATCGTAGATTTCGTCGGCCACCACAAGCAGGTCGCGGTCGATGGCAATGTCGGCCAGCTCGCCCAACTGTTCGGGCGTGTACATCGACCCGGTCGGGTTCGAGGGGCTGCACAGCAGCAGCATCTTGGTCCGGTCGGTCAGGGCGGCGCGGAACTGCTCGGGGGTGAGGCGGAATTCGTCGTCCTGCCGTGTCTCGACAATGACCGGTACGGCGCCGGTGAGTTTGACCAGTTCGGCGTAGCTGACCCAATAGGGCGCGGGGATGATCACCTCGTCGCCCGGGTCCAGAAGTACGGTGAATGCGTTGTGCAGCGCGTGCTTGGCGCCGTTGGACACGGTCACCTGGTTGGGCTTGTACTCCAGCCCGTGCTGCGCCGTGTATTGCTCGACGACCGCCTGCTTCAGTTCGGGAATGCCGCTGGCCACGGTGTAATGGGTATGCCCGGCCCGCATGGCCTCAACAGCCGCCTGGCAGATATGCTCCGGCGTATTGAAGTCGGGTTCGCCCAGGCTCAGGTCGTAGACAGTGCGTCCTGCGGCCTTGAGTTCCTTCGCCTTGGCTGCCATCGCCATGGTCGCCGAGGGTTCGAGAGCCTGGATAATTCGGGAAATCGTCGCGGGCATGGGGAATCCTTAGTCTGACCTGTGGTTGCGTTGTGGTGCACACTCCATGGCCGAAGCACCGGTTGACGCGAGCCGTCCGACACCCGACAATGGACAGTTTAGAAAATCTGATGCCGCCTGCAAGTGCCCCCCGCCCCGAGGACGGCAAAGCGACTTTCGGCTTTCAAACAGTTCACGGGGAGAAGGAGCCTGCCCCGTTTCTCCCGCGACGACCATAACTATGCCCCAAACGAGGATCGGAATTTGGCTGGTCGGTGCCCGAGGGGGCGTCTCTACCACAACGCTCGTCGGCTTGGCCGCGCTCCGGCGCGGGCGAATCGGCTCCGAGGGCCTGACGACCGAATTACCGCTCTTCGCCGGACTTTCGATGCCGGCTTTCTCGGATTTCGTGGCATCGGGCCACGAGATTCGCGCCGTTTCGCTGTTCGAGGAGGCGCGACGCTTGGCCCGCGAGTTCCACGTGCCCTCGCCCGAGGTAGTGGAGGCCTGCCACGACGAACTGGAAGCAGTGGACCGGCGGATTCGCCCCGGAACGGCGTTGGGCGTTGGGCCGCGCATTGCCGCATTGGCTTCGCCTGAGGTACCCGACGATCCCTCGGCCCGGGCAGCCGTCGACCGATTGAAAGCTGACCTGGAGGATTTTGCGGCGACGGAGAAGTTGAGCCACGTAATTGTAGTCAACTTGGCGTCTACCGAACCACCCGCCGAAACGGCCGACCTGCCCTCGACTTGGCCGGAATTGGCATCGCGGCTCGAACAGGGGGGCCCCTGCCCGGTACCGGCGAGCACGTTGTACGCCATTGCGGCGTTGGAGGCGGGGTACAGTTACATCAACTTCACGCCTTCGCTCGGGTCGGCGCCCGCGGCGATCGACGATTTGGCCCGCCGGAAGTCGGCCCGGCACATGGGCTGCGATGGTAAGACGGGCGAAACGCTCATGAAGAGCGTGCTGGCGCCCATGTTCGCCCGCCGCAATTTGCCGGTGATGAGTTGGGTGGGGCACAACATCTTCGGCAACCTCGACGGCAAGGTGCTCGACGATCCGGCCAACAAGCGGGCAAAGGTGCACAGCAAAGACCATCTGCTGGCCGAAATTCTGGGCTACCGGCCGCAAACCCACGTTTCCATCGAATACATCGAAAGTCTGGGCGATTGGAAGACGGCGTGGGACCACATCCATTTTCGGGGGTTCCTCGGCGCTGCCATGACGCTGCAGTTCATTTGGCAGGGTTGCGATTCCGTGCTGGCAGCCCCCTTGGTGCTGGACCTGGTCCGGCTGACCGAGGCCGCCCGGCGGCAAGGCTGGATCGGCCGAATGCCCTTCCTGGCACCGTTTTTCAAAAGCCCTTACGGCGTTTCCGAGCAGGCCTTCGACCGGCAGTTTGACATGCTGTCGGCCTGGGCCCGCGGCAAGCCCGGCGAGGAAGAACCTCGACCGGGGCAGACCGAACAGAAAGACTCATGACTGAACCGAACGAATCGAAACCCACCAAGCCGCGTCGCCGGCGTGGCGGCCGGCGATCGAAGCCCCAAGCGGGCAGCGCCGAACGGCAGGACCTCGTCGAAGATGCGTCGGGCGAACCCGACGGCGCAGGAATGCGGCGCGAAGTCCCCGAGGCGCTGCCCGATCGCCCGCTGCCCGCCGAGAGCCCCTTCCTGGAGATGGGCCTCTCGCCCACCATGCAGCGGTCGCTGGCCGCCGCCGACTACCTGGAGCCAACCCCTATTCAGAAGGGGCTTATTCCTCGCGCCCTGGCGGGGGTCGACGTGATGGGACAGGCGCAGACAGGCACGGGCAAGACGGCGGCCTTCGCCATTCCGATCCTCGAACAGGTCGAGCCGGGCGGCAAGGGCGCTTTCCCCCAGGCGATCGTTCTGGTGCCCACCCGTGAACTGGCCGTCCAGGTACGCGACGAGTTCGCCAAGATTGCCCGAGGCTTCCGGCTCCACTTGGTGGCCGTGTACGGAGGCAAACCGATCCGACAGCAAACGGAGCAACTGCGGTTGGGGGCCGAGGTGGTCGTGGGCACGCCGGGCCGCGTGCTCGACCTGATTGCCCGCGATACCTTGCACCTGGAGCAAATCCGCGTGATGGTGCTCGACGAGGCCGACCGGATGCTCGACATCGGCTTCCGGCCCGACATCGAGAAGATCCTCCGCCGCTGCCCCAGCAGCCGTCAGACCCTGCTCCTGAGCGCGACCATTCCACCGCCCGTCGAGCGGTTGGCGCATCGTTACATGCGCGACCCGGAAATGCTCGACTTCTCGCCGGAAGACATCGGCGTCGAAACGATCGAACAGTTCTACTTTTCGGTCGATCCGGAGCGGAAGTTCGACTTGCTCGTTCAACTGCTCAAACGCGAGGAGCCGCGGCAGGCCATCATCTTTTGCCGTACGCGTCGTGGCACCGAGAAGATCCACCGCCGGCTTAGCCGGAAGTTCGAGGGTTCGGAGGCCATTCACGGCGACCTTTCCCAACCGGTGCGCGACCGCGTCATGCGCAGTTTCCGGGACGGGAAAGTGCGGTTCCTGGTGGCCACCGACGTGGTGGGCCGCGGAATCGACGTGAGCAGCATCTCGCACATTATCAACTACGATATCCCGCAGTTCTGCGACGATTACGTGCACCGCGTGGGCCGGACCGGACGCATGGGCCGTGAAGGGGTCGCCTATACGTTCGTCAGTCCGGAGGAAGGGAACGAGCTGACCCGCATCGAAATCCGCATCAATCGGCTACTCAAACGCGACGAAATGCCCGGCTTCGACGCGCTGGCCCTGCCGAAGGACCAGGCACTGGGCGAACCCCTGCCGGAAAAGCCGGAGCCCAAGCCCGTCTTCGGCAAGCGGACCCGCCGCTACCGCCGCGCCCTGTAGCGGCGGCCGGGTTCCGACTTGTGATGCAAGGAACGTCCGACATGTTGGAGTTCACGCTTCAGCGTGTTGGGGATTGCACACGCCTGGTTTGCGCGCTGAAGCGTGAACGCCGGCAGGGCGGAAGACGGGACAGGTCCGATTTGTGCGAAGCACCCTCCGGGCCGTTCCGGCAAACCGGACCTCTCGCGAAAATCAAGGATGAACAGGAGTCCACTGAGCTAACAGAGACGATCTCTCTGTTGGCTCTGTTCTCTCCTGTTTTCCCTGAGCCGCACCGCTCCTGAGAATGCCGAAGGTGTTCTCATTCATTCTTGATGCCCATTTTTCGTCATCCCGGTTGCCGCGAAGCGGCATGAACCACTGTCCCGTTTTCCGCCCGGCTCATCGGCCCGGCGGTAGCGGATAGACCGGCTGCCCGCCGATGCCCGGCATGGGCGTCGTCGGCTCGACCGGGTGGCTGGGCGGCATGGGAACGGACGATGGCGGTCCGGCGGGCCCGGGCTGAACTCGCACGGCGGCCGGCGTCGTGCCGGTCGCCTGGTGCATGCCGCGCCGAAGTTGTTCGGCGCGACCCAGCACGGTCTCGGTCGGCACCACCGCCTGCGGCTGGAGCGTGTAGGTCAGAGTGCGGCGGTCGCGGATTTCCCCGGGGATGAAGTTCTCGGTAACAAAATCGAGAGGGAAGAACTGGTACCAGGGCGCCGACACGCGCTCCATGACCGTCTTGGTCTCGTATCCGTCCTTGACCAGTCGGATCTTCCGCTGGCCGTAGTAGGTGAAATTCGTCGAGATCGGCGTGGTGCCGATTTCGTAGTCGTCGATGTACACCAGGGCGCCGGGCGGATTGCTCTGGATGGTCATGCGTCGGCGCACGCAGCCGCACGCGGCAAGGCATGCCAGCACCAGAGCCAGCGAGAAGACAAGAGGACGCGCCGTGGTCATGGACTCACCTCGTAAGCGGCTCCCGAAAAAGCGGTTCCGGCCGCGATCGGGAGAAATCCAATCGGAAATGACAGGCTGGAACTGCGGTGCGGGGCAGAGTATAGTTATTGCCCGGGACAAGTGCCAGCCCGAATCGGTCCAATTTGAGACGCCTCGGGAAATTCTATTGCGTTTCCGAGGCTCCATCGCCACAATAGAAGCCAATACTCGACCCTGCCTGCCCCCGTCCGCGAACCGCATGGACTCCGCCTCCTCGAACTGGGACCACTGCCTCGACCATGCCGCCGTCAGCGACGTGGGATTGCGGCGTGCCAACAACCAGGATAGCTACGCCGTCTTCTTGGCCGACAGCCAGACCACCTGGCAACGGCGGGGCCACCTGTTCATGGTAGCCGATGGCATGGGCGCGCATGCGGCCGGGGAACTGGCCAGCAAAATGGCCACGAGCGCCGTCACGCACACCTACTTCAAGCGGGCCGATATCCCCCCGCCCGACGCCCTTCACGCCGCCCTCGTCGACGCCAATACGCAAATCCATCGGCGGGGAGAAGCCAGCCTCGATTTCAAAGGCATGGGAACCACCGGAACGGTGCTGGCCCTGCTGCCGCAGGGCGCCTTGGTGGCTCATGTGGGCGACAGCCGCGCCTACCGGCTGCGCGGCAATCGGTTCGAGCAACTCACCTTCGACCACAGCCTCGTTTGGGAAATGCAGCAAGCCGGCCGCCTGCCCGAAAACGGGGCGTCCGGAGCCATCGGCAAGAACATCATCACCCGATCGCTCGGGCCGAGCGAAACCGTCCAGGTCGACCTGGAAGGGCCGATGCCGGCGATCGTGGGCGATACGTTTCTGCTGTGCAGCGACGGTCTTTCCGGCCAGGTGGAAGACGACGAGATGGGAACCGTGCTGATGTGCCTGCCGCCCTCCGAAGCGGTCGCCTCGCTCGTCGACCTGGCGAATCTCCGCGGCGGGCCGGACAACATTACGGTCATCGTCGCACGGATAACCGGCCCGCAACTGACTCGGTTTGCCGATGCCCAGGGAGATGCCTCCGCCCAGCCGAATGCCGTGCGTCCGGTACATCCGGCCTTGTGGACCGTATTGGGGGTTGCAACGCTTGCCACCCTGGGAATGGCGGCGCTTGGCAGTGGAGCGCTTGCCCTCGTGAGCCTCGCCGTTGCGGTCTTCGCCGGCGTCGCGGCACTCATTCAGCGATACGGCGGCGGGGCCGCGGTCGAGGCATTCGACGGCCACCCCCTGGGCAGGGGGCCGTATCGGGCCGCCACCTGCGGCGCCAATGCCGATTTCGCCGACCGGTTGAAGCAGATGATCGCCGATTTGCGCGAGGGCGCGGTTCAGGAGAACTGGAACGTCGATCTGACTCGCCTCGACGAGGCCACCGGCCGGGCCGAGGCCGCCATGTTCCAACGCGACTACGTCGGCGCCATCCGCGAACAGCTCCGGACCATCCGATTCGTGATGGATCAGATCAAGGGGCGGCGGAACAGCCGCTCGTGAGCCGCCCACTTCCGTATTGCTCCAGGATGCCCCGGCGGATACACTTTGCGGCCCGCGATAGGGAGATCGCCGTTGCTGCTGAAGTGGCCAATCCGTGTGAAGGTGCTTATTGGGTTAGGGCTTCTGGTCCTGGCGGTGGGGGCGCTCTCGCGCAGTGCGCTGTACACGACCTACGCCTATCGCAACCTGGTTAAGAGCCTCAGCGCCCGGGTGGCCGAGTTGCCCGTCGCCGCCGAACTGGCACGGCACGTCGGCGATTTGCGCATCACCCTGAGCGAGTTGCGCGGCCTGCGGGCGGCAACTTTCCCGGGCGCGTGGTCCGACCGGATGCCGCTTCGGGTGCGTATGGTCCGCGACCAGTTCCGCCTCCAACTCGATCAGGTGGAAGAGACCCTGGCCAAGTACCGAACCCGGTTGGAGCACAAACTCGAAACCGATTCGCTCATGGCCGACAACCAGCGCGAGTGGCGCACCGTGGCGAAGATCGACGAGGCGCTGGAACGCGTGCACGAGGCCGAACAGGCGGGCGACTGGATGCTCGACGACGTGCGGATCGGCCGGCTCGACGCCGAACTGGAGTACCTGCAAACCCTGTCCGGCGAACTGCCCAGCCACCTGCACGAAAAGCTCGAAGGCTTCGCCGACGACGTTCGCGTGCAGTATCGGGCGCTCATTGTCGGCACCTGGGTGACGACCGTTTCCGCCGCCCTGCTGTTCGCCCTGTTCGTGCAGCTTTTCTACCGGTGGATCGTCAGTCCGCTGCGGGTATTGATTAACGGCTCGCGCCGGGTGGCGGCCGGGTGCTTCAACTACCGCATCCGGCTCGACACCAACGATGAAATGGCCGAGTTGGCCGGTGCCATGAACGACATGACCGCGCGCTTCCAGGCCGTCCGCGACGACCTCGACCGCCAGGTCCAGGAACGCACCAAACAGGTGGTGCGCAGCGAGCAGCTTGCCAGCGTCGGCTTCCTGGCCGCCGGCGTCGCCCACGAAATTAACAACCCCTTGGCCTCGATCGCCATCTGCGCCGAGTCGCTCGAAGAACGCGTGGCCGAACTGCTCGCGCGGCACCCTTCGTCCGACGCCGAGGAGCACACCGTCATTGCCGACTACCTGCGCATGGTGCAAACCGAGGCCTTCCGCTGCAAGGAAATCACCGAGAAGCTGCTGGATTTCTCGCGCGTCGGGCAAGTGACCCGCCAGGACGCTGAACTGGGCGAACTGATCCAGGACGTGATCGACATGGTCGGCCACCTCGGTCGATATCAGCACAAGCGAATTGAATTCGAACGCGGCGAGGCGGTGTACTGCATGGTCAACCCGCGGGAAATCAAGCAAGTCGTGCTCAACCTGCTCACCAACGCGCTCGACAGCATCGACGAGAGCGGCCACGTTCGTATCGCCGTTCGGGCGCAAGAGGGCACGGCCGAGATCGAGTTCCGCGACAACGGCTACGGCATCGAGCCCGGCGTGATCGAACATATTTTCGAGCCCTTTTTCACCCGCCGCCGCCAGGGCCAAGGAACCGGACTGGGTCTGTCGATCACGTACCGGATCGTCGCCGACCACGGCGGCGAGTTGGACGCGCACAGCGACGGCGCCGGCCGGGGCGCCACCTTCCGCATCCGCCTGCCCATGGCCGGCGAAGCCACTGCCGAGAATACCTACACACGAGCCGCATAACAACCCGTGGGCAAGCTGCCAGCCACCCGTGGGACAAGCTTCCAGCTTGTCAAGCATGTGTCCTGACAAGCTGGAAGCTTATCCCACGGTTTGACAAGCTGGAAGCTTGTCCCACGGTGCGCCCAAACTGCTCTTCCCTGAACCCCGATCGACCAGCCATGCCCAATTCCACCCCAACGACCAAGCGCCTCCGACTCCTCTTCGCCGACGACGAGCAACCCTTGCAGGAGTTGATGCGGCGCGAACTGCCCCGCCTGGGCCACGAGGTAACCGTGTGTCCCGACGGCACGACCGCCGTCGCCGCGCTGGAGCGCAACACGTACGACTGCATTCTGGTCGACCTCGACATGCCGGGCCGCAACGGCATCGAGGTTATCGCACACGCCAAGCAGCTCGCGCCCGATACGGAGGCCGTCGTACTGACCGGTAAGGGCACCATGCAAACGGCCATTGAGGCGCTGCGTTACGGCACGTTCGACTACCTGACCAAGCCGTGCAAACTCATCGACCTGAAGGCCGTGCTCGCCCGCGTGGCCGACCGTCGCGAACTGACGCGCAAGTACCGCGCGGTCAAGCAGCGGCTCCAGCGCATCGAGGGCCGGTCCGATCTGATCGGCGATTCGAGCCCCATGGCCCGCGTGCGCACGCTCATCGAAAAGGTCGCCCCGACCAACTCGACGGTGCTCATTCTGGGCGAGACCGGCACGGGCAAGGAACTGGCCGCCCGCGCGGTCCACGACGGCAGCCCGCGTGCCGAAATGCCCTTCGTGCCGATCAACTGCGGGGCCCTGCCGGAGAACCTCATCGAGAGCGAACTGTTCGGCCATCGCAAGGGAGCGTTCACCGGCGCCGAGGAGCACCGCACGGGGCTCGTAGAGGTGGCCGACGGCGGCACGCTGTTCCTCGACGAAATTGGCGAACTGCCCAAGTCGCTCCAGGCGAAGCTGCTGCGGTTCCTCGAAAGCGGCGAGATTCGACGCGTGGGCGAGAACGACCCGTTCCGCTGCGACGTGCGCGTCGTGTGCGCCACCAACCGCGACCTGGCCAAAATGGTCGGTTCCGGCGAGTTCCGCGAGGACCTTTGGTTCCGCATCAACACGTTCGAGGTGCCCCTGCCGCCGCTGCGCGACCGGATCGACGACATCGTGCCGTTGGCGCGGCACCTGGCCGCCCGGTTCGGCGCGGCGGTCCAGCCGGACGACGAGCTGCTGACGCCGGAGGCCGCCGAGGCCCTTCGCACCCACACCTGGCCGGGCAACGTGCGCGAGCTGGCCAACGTGATCGAGCACGCGTTGATCCTGTGCGACCGGCCGCCCATTGCCCCGGAGCATCTTCCCACGCGGTTCGGCGAGAGCGCCCCACGGCCCGGCGTGCTGAAGTTCGCCGCCCCCTGCACGCTGCGCGAGTTGGAAATGCAGGCCATCTGCGATGCCCTCGACCGGCACCGCGGCAACAAGCCCAAGGCCGCCGAGGAACTCGGCGTCAGCCTCAAAACGCTCTACAACAAGCTCA
>CAYPWB010000107.1:0-16002 GCA_964414315.1 uncultured Planctomycetaceae bacterium
TCCTTCTCCTCGCTTTCGTCGAAGCGGAATAGCCGCCCCTTCTGCAGAATGAAGTTTTGATTGTGGCTCTGGAAGTTGTCGCCGCGCAGCGCCGTGCTGCCGGTGTTGTGGCGGAGCGTGAAGTCAACCGCGGAAGCGACCAAAGAACCGCAGCAAGAAAGGAGTATTGCCAGGACTATTGCTCGACCGAAACGAACCGGACTTTTGTTAATCATCGCTGCCCAGCGCGAACTCATCCGCCTTTTGCAGGAGCGTCAGGTTCGTCTGCTGCAAGATATCCTCGGAGGCGTTCCTGTCCCCCACAAGCGAGTAGATGAACCCGTACAACGATGTCTGATGTCGAGTCAGACAAAGGGCAAAATCCTGGCTGAAGAGGTTCTCATTCATCGTCGGCGCAGGGGTCCTCCCTAAGAGGATTCCCCACCGAACCTCGATCTAACACCGAGGTTTCTGCGGAACGCACTCACCCCCTCCGACGCGGCGTGTGGTGGGGCCACATGAAGTGCCGGGAGCCCACGGGCGCAGTTGGCCGCGGAGGCTTACTGGATCAGGCGGGCCTCGATGTTCGCGACCTCGCGGTTGACGAACTCGTCGGTGAGAAACCATTCCTGGTACAGCGTTTCGATTCGTCGCCTGTACCAATCGACCGACGCCCGGGTTACGTTGCGAGTCACCTCGGTCGGGCGGTCCTCCTCGCGGATCGGCGGGCGAACCCGTTCGGCCGGAGGCTGATAGGAGGGATCGAACACCAGAACCGGCAGGGTATCCGCAGGCAACAGGTGGCGCCAGAGGAAGGCCTGCATTCGATCCTCAGCGGGCACGGCCTCGCGGACGATTTCCCCATCGCCGACTTGCGCAGTGCCGACGACGGCGAGGTCGACCGGCGCATCCATCTTCGTGAGGCTGGTCTTCAGGGCCAGCGATACCCGGTCTTTACCCGCGGGAACCGTCGCGCCGGCCGATTCGAACCCCTCCGGCAAGTCCTTGAAGCTGAGCGTGATGGGCCCGTCGAAGCCGTCCCTGCGCAGGGCATACACCGTCACCGCCGCAGATGCCTTGCTGCGCATCACGATTTTCGAAGGCACAACTCGCAACTCGAAATCGGGCCGGGGACGGCTGATGCGAAGCCGGTAGGCATACTCCTTGCCGGCACGCCGCGGCGTGTCGCCGAGGTGGACGACGTACTTTCCGTCGATGGGCAGTGTGATCATGAGGTAGGAATCGGCGTGGTCGGTATTCAGCCCTGAGGCGGCGTCGTAGTGATCGTCGTTCAACGCGATGATCTTGCCGTCCGGGCCGGTGACCTTGATGAACGAGTCCAGTGGCGAGCCGAGGCGGCGCGCCGTTACTTCCGCGACAATCGTTTCGCCGGCCGTTCCTTCCAGTTCGAAGGCATCCCAGTCGTCCGGGTGATCCATCCGCCCGTTGACGATGATTGGAAGCGTCACCTTCTGCGCCGTGGCCGGTTCGTCGTTCGGTTCCTGCTCCAGACACTCGGGCAGCGTGTCGAGGACGAACGGCACGTGGTTCGACGCGAGCTTCCCGTTCATAGCGGCAATCAGATACCGCCCCGGCTCAGTGGCCTCCGGCGGCGCGATGGTCGTGTTCTCCAGGTTCCAGCCGATCATTTCGATGTCGACCGGTTCACCCACCCGCGCGCCCAGAGGGAAGATGCTGGTCACCCTCGGCAGCTCGCCGATGGTAATCCGGTACACGAAGCTCTCGCGGCCTCGGAACAGGGCCTCGTGGATGGTGAGCACATACTCGCCGTCTGCGGGAACCTCATAGTAGATCAGCGGGTCGGGGTGAAAACGGAAGTCGTCGTTGTATGCCACCTCGTTCCCCTGGGCGTCGTGAAGCTTCAGCACCGCTTGGAACCAACCCGGAACGCCGTCGGGCACGTAAGGGACCAGGTCGCGCGCCTTCGCGGCAATGACAAGGCGCTGGCCCTTGCTCGCTTGGAATCGATACCGGTTCACCTCGCCCGCGGCAATCTGACCATTCATCGTACACGGCACCGCGACCCGCATTTCCTCTTCTTCCGGAGGTCGGTTGCGTTGGGCGAGGTGCTCCCGGCCGAGCACAGGCAGCCGCATCGTCTTCATCGGCTTGCGGGCCACTTCGGGGACCTGATCCACGTAGAAGGGCAGCGCGTTGGAAATGCCCCGTTTGGTAACGACCCGGATCTCGCGCCGTCCCGGCTTTGCGTCGGGCGCCACCGTAACCTCGGCAAAGACGAGTTCGGTTTGGGAACGAACGGCCGGATTACGCTCGTCTTCGGCAAAAAGCCTTTCGAGGCGCTCGATCAGTTTCTGCTTCGCCAGTTCCTGCTCGGAAAGAGAGGCTTCCTCCACCGGCGACGTTTCCCCCGCAGGCGGGTCGGCCGGCTGCTGCAGCTTCACATTGCATTTGCTGCACACGGTTGCATCCAGCGGATTGGCCTGGCTGCACACCGGACAAATGAGCGAAGTGACCGCATTCGAACCGGTCACCGGACCGATGGGGGCAGGAAACTCGAACCACAGCATCTTGGCAACTAGGGCATCGTCGAGGGTCGTCGCCGGCTTCTTCAACTCGCCCAGTTGCTTGCGGAGCAACCCGAGTTCCTGGTTATTCATGACCCGGTAGTAGTCGACCAACCGGACGGAAACCCCTTCCCCAGTCACGACGACGTCGGAAGCGTAGGTCAGCGCTTGGCCACCCAACCGAATCGGGAAGGTGGTGCCCTGCTGCCCGCCGGCCGGATAGACGAACCCGATGTACTGATTCTGCGCCGAGGCCGCCGGCACACCAGCCGCAAACACGGCCAGCCCCAAGACGGAAAGCCTTGCGAATCGGTTCATTGCATTCCTTCCTTTCTAGGCGTTTCCGCGCCGGCGGAAACACTGCGAACGCTGTATCCAAGCGGGGGCCATGCTGCCCGGCGGTGCCCCCCCGGGCCGAACGCCGGCCCCGCCGCTTCGAGGGTTACATGATCTCTTCGAGCATCCCCGCCGACTTCATCCCTTCAGCTTCGGTGTCCAGCACATGGACATCGAGCCCCTCGGGATTCGGCAAGCTGGCCCCGGCATCGATGCCGGCAAGCAGGTAGAAGCTGCCCAGCAGGTCGGCTGGATAAACGGGCCGTTCCGCGGGCTGCGCTCCTATCTCATCGGACGAGCCGACAATGCGGCCGCCCTTGAATCCGCCGCCGGCGACCAACACGGTGAAGACGGCCCCGTGATGATGGCGGCCTCCGTTCCATGGCGGCTCCCAGGAAACCTTGGGCGTTCTGCCGAACTCGCCGGTACACCAGACGAGTGTGTTATCCAACAAGCCGCGCTCGCTCAAATCGGCAAGAAGCGTTGCCAGGCCCTGGTCCAGCATGGGGCACTGTCGCTTCATCGTGGCGAAATGGTTTGCATGCGTGTCCCAGCCGCCGGGGAAGCTGATGGTGATGTACGGGACCCCCGCTTCGACCATCCGCCGCGCCGCCAGGCATTCTTGCCCGAACGTGTTCCGGCCGTAGCGATCCCGGAGCGCGGCCGGTTCGTTGTCGAGGTTGAACACTTCCTTCCCCTGGCCCAGGATCAGCCCGTAGGCTTTCTCCCTGGCCTCATCGATGGCGGGCATCTCGGGGGCGTCTGCAAGGCCGTAACCGAAGGTATTGACGCTCTGGAGCAATTCCCGGCGGGCCGCTTGCCGAGCGTCGCTGATTCCCCGATTGACGATTCCCTGCACCTCGAAGCGGTCGGCGTTCGGATCGCCGCCGGTGGCAAACGGCTTGTACGCGGGACCGAGGAAGCCCTCTTCGGAAAACCGCCCGGCCGCCCGGAGCATCACGACGTAGGGCGGAAGCAGCCCTTGATACTGATCCTTCTTGAGGTAGGTGAAAACGGCGCCCACGCTCGGGAAGGCCAGCCGCCCACCCGGCTTGTGGCCGGTTTGCATCAGGTAGGCCGCCGTCTCATGGCCGTTGTTGCCGTGGGTCATGCTTCGGATCAAGGAATACTTGTCGGCTTGCCTGGCCAGCAGGGGGAACAGGGCGCCGAGTTGGATCCCATCCACGTTGGTGGGCACCACCTTGTCGAACTCGCCCAGGTATTCCGGGCCGCTGCCCGGCTTCGGGTCCCAGGCATCGTTTTGCGACATGCCGCCCCATAAGAAAATCTGAATAACCGACTTCGTCTTGCCGCTGCCGACCTTGGCTTTGGCCGCCGCGTCGCGGGCCGCTTTCTCATCGGCCAGTTTCTGCTCGGGCGTCTTCTCGGTTTCATTGGCCAAGACGCGGGCGTTCAAACCGCCGGCCGCCACCATTCCCGCTGCGCCCAAAACACCGCGCCGCATGGCCTCGCGCCGAGATACACTTCGTGGGTCGTCCGATTGGTTCCTTCTCATGACTTCCATCCTCCTTTTGCTTCCCGGTTGATTGTTCTGACCGGAAATCGATCATTTCAGGTCATTCCCAAACGCTTTGGCAAAACTCAATGCCGCAGAAGAAACTCGGGACTGTTGATCAACGCCCATGCGAGATCGATCCAGAGGTCGCGCCCCTGAGCGACCCCCTTCTTGGCGTGCTCCTCCACGGCCCGGACGTCGGCATCCGTCGGAAACCGCGAAAGGATGGTCAGGTAAAGCCTCTCGGCAACCTCGTTCGGTTGGCCGCCCGCGGAAATGAGCGCCGCGAGTTTCGGACCGCTTTGCAGTTTGTTCTGGATTTGGCCCGAGTTGAGCATGTGAAGCCACTGTGGCGAGGCAAGTTCGTTCACGCGCTCGCTTTCCTTTCCCGTGGCTCGCGCGGAACGTCCGAACAAGGTCAGGAAGGAATCGGTAACGCTGCCGTCGGCCAGCGCCACCGCCGGCATATCCTTCGGGATATAGGTGAACGGCTCCGGAACGGCGCTGGTGTAGAGGTCGGAAGTGCCGGTAATAGCGTTCACGGCATCGATCAACACTTCGGCCTCCACGCGCCGGAGCGGATAGCTCGCGAAGTTGGCTTCCGCTTCCGGGGTTTGGTGCCTCGGGATCGGAGAAAACTGGTAGGTGGTAGAGGTGAAGATCAGCCGCTTGAGGTGCTTCAGATCGTAGCCGCTCTCGACCAGTTCCTTTTCCAGGTAGGCCAGCAGTTCGGGGTTGCTGGGCGGATTGTCCTCTCGAATATCGTCGGGCTCATGGACGATACCCCGCCCCATCGCCCACGCCCAAGTGCGGTTGACAATGGCTTTGGCAAACCAGGGATTCTCGGGCCGAATCAGCCAGTCGGCAAACACCTCGCGCGGATCGCGGTCCGGGGCGATCGTCACCGGGGTCCCGTCCGGGAAGACGGTCTCCAGCGGCCCGCTCTCGCCCAGCGGTTCGCCCAACACCTGCGGAATCTGGTTGGTAACGGTCACCGATTCGGCGACGTTGTCGATACCCGGCGCGGTGCTGCCGGGCACGGCGGTCGAGTTCAAAGGATCCCAGAAGACGATCTCTTCCTTCCACTCGCTGGTAGGCTTGTAGCCGACTTGCGAAAAGAACACGGCCATGCCGGCGCGGCGGTCTTCCGGGATCGATTGGGCCCGCGTGCCCATCAGCGCGAGACTCACGGAGGCAGCGATTCCCTCCGGGGTCATGTTCTGGATCGCGCGGTAGAAATTGACCGGGCCGACGCGGAAGTTGCTTCCGCTCGAGGTGAGCAGTTCCCGGGCGAACTGGTCGTACGGCTTATTTTGGGCGATCGATTCCCATACCCAACGATGATAGGCCTGCGCCGCGTTGGGCCAGACCTTCACGGGAAACTCCGCCTTGATCCGCAGGATGTCGCCCCATTTCATCGCCCAGTAATCGACATGCGCATACTGATCCAGCAGCCGGTCCACCAGGGCAACACGCTTGGTTGGGTCGGAACTCTGGATGAACGCCTTGGCCTCTTCCGCGGTCGGCAGCTTGCCGGTCAAATCCAAATAAGCGCGGCGGACGAATACCGCGTCGGAGCAAAGGGCCGGCTGAATGTTCAAAGCCTCCAGCTTTGCGAACACGATTTCATCAATCCGGTTCGCCGGCTGCGGCGGGTCGGGACTCTCCATGATGTTCGGCACCTTCCCGGCGGCGACCAACCGGTAGAGCGAGGCCTTTGCCTGCTCGGCCAGGGAACGCTTTTCCTCGGCCGTCTTCCTGGCAGCCAGGTACGCCTCCCGAGCGGCGTCGGCTTTTTCCTTCAGTGGAGCAACCGCTGCCTCGGCTGCCTGGGCTGCCTCCTCATCGGCCGGGTGAGACTCTTTCGCCGCGGCGATCCGTTTCCTGAGGCTCTCCAGTGACGCTTCGGCCGATTTCTTCCTTGCTTCGGCTTGGGTTACCCGCTGCGCGGCGTCGTTGGCTCGGGCAACCGCCTGCTCCAACTCCTGTTGCACGGGAACAAAAGCGGCTCGGGCCTCGGTGGCCGCTTTGCGCTTGGCGGCCGCGTCGGCGGCGGCTTGCCGAGCCGCCGCATCGAGTTGAAGAAGTTCCTTGGCCGCCTCTTGCGCTGCCTGGTTCGCCGCCCCGGCGGCGGCCGCCTGGTTTGTGGCTTGGGCAAGAGCCTCCTCGGCCGGCTTCTTCTGCGCCTCCGCTTCGGTCAGTTTCTGCGTGGCAGCCGCGACTCGGGCCCGGGCTTGCTCCTCTTTCTGCCGGGCCCCGGCCAAGGCAGCTTTGGCGTCGTCGGCCGTTTTCCGCTTGGCGACAGCTTCGTCCGCCGCCTGCTTCTTTTCCTCATCCGTCTTCGCGGAATCTTCGGCGACCTGCCGGGCCGCAGCCTCGGCCGCTTGAGCCGCCTGTTCGGCGGCCTCAGCAGCCGCCGCGGCATCGGTAACCTGGTTCTGGATGTTTGCCAGCGCCGCCTCGGCCGCTGTCTTTTCCGCTTGCGCTTCGGTCAGCTTCTGCGCGGCGGCCGTGGCGTGGGCTTGGGCCTTCTGCTCTGCCTGCTGCGCCTGGGCCAGGGCGGCCGCGGCATCGGCAACTGCCTTGCGTTTGGCGGCGGCTTGTGCCACCGCCTGCTTCTTCTGCTCTGCCACCTGCATTGCCGCTTCGGCCGCTTGCTGCGCAACCTGGAAGGTGGCGTTGGCCGCGGCCACTTGGCTTCGGACGTTCGCCAGGGCCTCGTCGGCAGCATTGTTTCGTGCCTCCGCGGCCGTGAACTCTTCGACAGCCGCCGCGGCCTGGGCCTGTGCCGCCTGCTCGGCAGCTTGCGCTTCGGCCAGTGCCGCCTTCGCAGTCTCGGCTGCGGTGCGTTTAGCGGCTGCGTCGGCCGCCGCCTGCTGCAACTGCTCCTCCGACCGGCCGGCACGTTCGGCCACTACCTTGGCCGCGGCTTCCGCCGCCTGGGCCGCCTGCTCGGCCGTCTGGTGCGCGCCGGTTGCCGCGGCCGCCTGATTCTTGGCGTTGGCCAAGGCTTCGTCGGCGGCCTTTTTCTGCGCTTCGGCGGCGGCCAGATTTTTTGTCGCCGCGTCCACCTCGCCCTGGGCTTGCTGTTCCGCTTGCCGCGCCTGGGCCAAGGCCGCTTGTGCGGCACCCGCTGCTTCGCGTTTGGCGGCGGCTTCGTCGGCGGCCGCCTTCTTCTCTTCCGGCGACTTCTCGGCGTCTTCGGCAACGGCTTTGGCCGCTGCTTCGGCCGCCGCGGCGGCCTGCTCGGCAGCCTCATGCGCGACGGTTGCCGCCGCGACCTGGTTCTTTGCGTTGGCCAGGGCCTCGTCGGCGGCTTGCTTCCGTGCCGGGGCGGCGGCCAACGTCTGCGCGGCCGCGGTGACTTGGCCTTGGGCCTGCTGCTCGTTTTGCTGCGCCTTGTTCAAGGCAGCTTCTGCCACGCCCGCTGCCTCGCGTTTGGCGGCAGCGTCGGCGGCGGCCTGCTGCTTCTGCTCCTCGGAGACCGGCTTGGCGGCGGTCTCCGCGGCTACGGCCGCCTGCTCAGCCGCCTGGTGAGCCGCCGTGGCAGCGGCGACCTGGCTCTTGGCGGCGGCCAGGGCCTCGGCGGCGGCCTTCTTGCGCGCGTCGACCTCGGCCAGTTTCTGCGCGGCTGCGTCCGCCGCCGCTGTCGGCTGCAGCGCATTTTGCCGGGCTCGCTCCAGGACGATCTTCGCGGCATCCGCCGATCGTCGCATGGCGGCCGCTCGGGCTGCGGCCCGGTCGGCCTCTTCGGAAATTCGCCTAGCTGCGTCGGAGGCGGCTTTGGCCGCCATCTCGGCCTCCGTCGCGGCTTTCTCGGCCGCCTCGAAGGCTTCCCGTAGCGGCAGCGCCGCGGCCCGGGCCTCGGCCAGCGCCTCGTCCAGCGCCGGCTTGGCATTGGTGGCGTCGGCCAGGGTCTGGATGGCAGCCGGCACGGCGGCCTCGGCCTGCTTCAACTGGTTGGCGCCCTGCTCGCCCGCCAGATTCCCCGCAGTCGTCGCCCGCTGCCGCTTCGCGTTCGCCTCGTTCCTCGCTTTGGCGTACGCTGCGTTGGCCTCTTGCAGGGCGGTTCGGAAAGGGGCGACTGCCGCTTCCGCTTCCCTGGCCGCCTTCTCGGCCGCCTCATAGTCGGCCTGCGCCTGAGCCTCCGCGCTGACTAGAGCCTCGCTATCCGCCGGCTTCGGTTCTTCGGCCGCATGCGCCGAGAGCCAAGCAACCGCGACTAGGGCCAGAACGACGGACATCGCAGCGTGAACTTTCATCGCAAATCACCTTCAAAATGAACCGTGGCGGGATTTCTTGCTGCCCAGGGAGCCATGGGGCGGCTTCCTCTTCTTCGCGGGCCGGACCATTTCATAACTAAGAAGCAAACCGTCGAAGCAGGACCTTGGCCAGTGGGCGCACGCAGCAGCCGCGTCACTAGGGATGCGACTCCGACGGCTGAGTTCCAACCGAAGCCTATGCTGTGGGGTGCGTGGAGGGCGGGTTATCGACCTCCTAGTATGTGCAGTAGGCTGGACCTCCGCAAGTCCCTGGCCCAAGTTAAGCGCCCATGACCGCGCAGCGGACAGAAATAGTGAACTTCAGTTCACTATCGCGCCGGTACCTGCACGATCCTCCTTTTCGCCGCCTTCATTGGAGGTTATCGTGGTTCCCGTCCGGAGGGATTGTCCCATGGGAAAGGTCCGCTTCGAACGACAACGTCCGCTACCTGAAGAACCCGATGCCCGACTACCTCCCCCTGATTGAGGCACGAAACCTGCGTCGTCGGCATCCCGAGGCGGAGAGTTGGCTGCTGGACCGTGTTTCGGCAGTGCTGGCCCCCGGATCCCGGCTGGCCTTGGTCGGCCCGTCGGGGTCAGGAAAGACGCTCCTGCTGCGGGCGATGGCCCTGCTCGATCGGATTGATGGCGGCGAGGTGCTTTGGCGAGGCGAGTCGGTCGCCGCAACCGGTATTCCCGAGTTCCGCAGCCGGGTGATGTACCTGCACCAGCGGCCGGCCCTGATGGGCGATTCGGTCGAGGCGGCGCTCCGCCGGCCTTTCCGGCTGAAGGTGCATGAGCACTCGCACTACGACGAGCCGCGAATCGTCGCCTGGCTTGAGCGGCTCGGGCGCAGCGCCGACCTGCTTCGCCGGCCGACCGCCGAGCTTTCCGGCGGCGAGCGGCAGATCGTGGCCCTGCTGCGGGCCGTTCAACTCGATCCCACCGTGCTGCTGTTGGACGAACCCACCGCCGCGCTCGACGCCGCGGCGGCTGAATCGGTCGAGCGACTCGTCATTCAATGGTTCGAGTCGGCCCCGGAAGAACGGGCTTTCTGCTGGGTGGGCCATAACGAGGAGCAAACCACACGCATGACCGATGCCACACTGCGTCTGGAGGCCGGACGCATGGTGGAGCCCGGCGAAGAGGGTGCCGAACATGCCCGCTGAGTACATCGAGCTTTCCCTGAGCCAGCTCGCCCTGGCCGCCGCACTGATGGTCGTAAGCGGCGGCGTTTCGCTTGCCCTGCGCCTGGGGCTGGAACGCCGTTTGGCCTTGGGCACGATTCGCACCGTCGCCCAACTGCTGCTGCTGGGCCTGGTGCTGCGCTGGGTGTTCGCCGCCGGGCAGTGGTATTACCTCGTCGCATTGGCGATCGTCATGACCGTGGTGGCCGGCGTAGCGGCCGTCCGTCGGGTCGAGCGGCGGTACGCCGGACTGCTGCTCGACAGCATCCTGGCCATCTGGCTCAGCGCGTGGTGCGTGGCGGCCGTCGGCGTATTCGGCGTCGTTCGGGTGCCCGCCGACCAATTGGCCCAGTACGGCATCCCGCTGCTGGGCATGGTGCTGCACAACACGCTGACGGGCATTTCGCTGGGCATCGACCGGCTGGGCAACGAGTTGGCCGGCCGTCGCGACGAGGTGGAAACGCTGCTGGCGCTGGGCGCTACCCGCTGGGAGGCCGCGCAGGACGCCGTCCGCCAGGCCGTCCGCACCGGCCTGATTCCGACACTCAACACCATGATGGTGCTGGGCATCGTGAGCATTCCCGGCATGATGACCGGCCAACTGCTGGCCGGCGTCGATCCGATCCAGGCCGCCATGTATCAAATGGTCATCATGTTCTTGATCGCCACGGGCGCCTCGCTGGGCACGATGGCGGTCGGGCTGCTGGGCTACCGCCGCCTGTTCACCACCCACCACCAGTTCCTCCCCGGCCGGCTGAAGAAGAAGTAGCAGCGGGAAACAGGAAACGGACCGATTCGAGCGGGGGGGCATAACTCCCCCTGTCAATAAATTATCAGCGGCCGAAGCATGAACCCTCTGTTTCTACGATCCGTCGCAGCCCTTTCCCGCCCGGCGCAACGCGGTCGAGGAAATGTCTTCCCGAAACACGTCGGCGGGCACTTCCCGGCAGATGGCTCGCAGGCCGTCGGGCAGGTCGAGGTCGCCCAGGCGGACGAATCCCGTGCCCATGTCGCGCCCGAACACCAGAAACCGGCAGCCCCGTTCGGCAACGCGGTTGAGCGCCGCCTGTCGGGCGGCCGGATCATCGCCGTAGAAGGCGGGTGAGGCGATGCGTCGGAGCGTATCGACGCCTACGGCGAAGGTCGCCCCGCGGAACAAGGCCGATTTCGCCTCAAACGTCGCCGCCCGGGTAAGCAGCACCGGTTCGTCGGCCGTGAACTGGGCCAGCCGGCATTCCAGCTCGTAGTAGTCCAGCGGCGGCTTGTCGGCATTGACAATGGGCAGTTCGAAGTGCACCGGTCGGCCGAGCATTTCCTGGGCCGCTTCGGCCATGCGGCGGTGGCCGGTGTGCAGGGGATGAAAAGCCCCGGAAAGCACGACTTCAGGTGTTTCCACCGCGCCGTTCTCGCAGGCGACATCGCGCCGGCCGAGGAGCAAGTCGCGCCATGCGGGCCGGGCAACGGCCCGGCAGGAGTCCACCCGTTCATCGGCGCCGAGTTCCAGCGGCAACCGGTCGTCCATCCCGCAGGCGTCGGCTACGCCATTGAGTACGAGCGCGGCAACCAGTTGCTCCTCCTCGCGTCGGCTCCGCCGGCCCTTCGCCAGGTGGATCGACCAACAGGCGGTTTCGGCCTCGGTTTGCACGGCCACGTGGGCGCGGTGGCCGCCCCGCTTGGGCCGGTCGGTGGCCAGCCCGGCCGTACAGGCGACCCCCGCAAGCTGCTCGGCCTCCGGAGCGGCCAGCGACCGCGCCCGTCCGAACGCAACCATCGCCATCGCCCGCGATGTCTCGGTGGAACAGAAGTGATCCGGTCGCCCGCCCAGCCAACTCAACAAGGCCTCCTCGCTATAGGGAACCACCGCCTCCAGCAGGGTTCGCGAGGCACCCGGCACGGCGAGCAATTCAGCCAGGGCTCTGACGCCGCCCCCCGAAAGGGCCGCAACCAGCCGGCGCGGGGTATCATGAATCGCCTGGATGAGCGGTTCGCACCGGGCGGACATGGCGAAATTCCAAAAAGGTTCAAGATACGATGCTGCTGGGCGAAGTACCAACAGAGTTTGATTGTCATTCTACCCATCTCACTAGGTTTTCGAACAGGAGGACATGGTCGTGGTCAAGAAAATGATTCTCATTTCGGGTGGCGTCGTTCTCGCCGGATTGGTGCTATTCGGCACCAGCGCGCGGAGCTATCTACGCACGTCGGGCGGGTACGTGAAAGAAGCGATGAAGGAAAGCGTGCCGATTGAGTTCCAGATCAACCGGGCGCGCGACATGATCCGCGACCTCGCGCCGGAGGTTCGCAAGAACATGCAAGTCATTGCGCGCGAGGAGGTCGAGGTTCAGCGGCTCGAGGAACGCATCGAGCGATCGAAGGAGCGGCTTGCGCAGGAGAAAAGCCAGATTATGCGGCTCACCGGCGATTTGGCCCAGGAGAAGGACACCTACACGTACGCCGGCCGTGAGTACAGCGTCGAACAGGTCAAGGCCGATCTGGCGAACCGGTTCAACCGGTTCAAGACGGGCGACGCCACACTGGCAAGCCTCGAACAGATTCACACCGCCCGGCAGCGAAGTGTGCAGGCGGCCCGCCAGCGGCTCGAAGGCATGCTGGCCGCCCGGCGGCAGCTCGAGGTCGAGGTGGAGAACCTCGAAGCCCGGCGGCAAATGATCGCCGCGGCCGAAACGACCAGCCAGTTCCACTTCGACGACAGCCAGCTTGGCCGCGTCAAGGAACTGATTACCGATCTGCGCACCCGGCTCGACGTAGCCGATCAACTAGTGCAGGCCGAATCGGACTTCCACCCGGAAATCCCGCTCGACGAGCCTGCCCCGGAAAACGTCGTGGAACAGGTTTCCGAATACTTCGACCGCGGTGAGCCGAAAGCAGCCGAGTTGGCGCAGGGACGCTGAGCTACTTGGTACCCGGCACTCGGTACGCAGCAGTCAGCGGTAGGTACCCAGGACTCAGTACTCCGTACGCCGTACTCACGCAGGGGGAATCGCCGGTGACCGGTTCCGATGTTACATTGGGGTTTTATCCGGGGAACTGCCTCCCCGGCCGATGGCAGGTGAGCAGCATGTGGGGACACGACGCCATGGGCTCGCGGCATTCCGAGAAGCTGATGCTTTGGGTCGACGCGGTCGGCGGATACTGGGTATGCCTGGCCGATGCGGTGGTCCTGGGCCAGCCGCACGCCGAGGGCCGCGTCGACGTGCCGATCCTGGGCGACTTGTCCAGCCGGCATGCACGTATCCGCCGCGACGGCGAAGGATACCTGATCGAGGCGATGCACCGCACTTGGGTCGACGGCAAGCCGGTCGAGCGAATCGCCCCGCTAAGCGACGGGAGCGTTATTACCCTGGGCGATTCGGTCCGGCTCCGGTTTCGCAGGCCGCACGCCCTGAGCGCGACCGTTCGGCTCGACTTCCTCAGCCGGCACCGGACCGAGCCCAGGGCCGACGCCGTCCTGCTGATGGCCGATGCATGCGTGCTGGGCCCCCGGCCGAGCAGCCACGTGGTGTGCCGGCACTGGCTGCACGAGTTGGTCCTGTACCGGCACGACGACGAGTTGTACTGCCGGAGCCGGGCGGAGTTCGAGGTGGACGGCGCCGCGCGCTCCGGCCGGGCAAGAATCGGCCGAAACTCCCGAATTACCGGCGAGCAGTTCGCCGTGGCAATCGAGTAGCGTACCGTAGGGCGACTCTCCGAGTCGCCATCATCCGACGCCGACTCGGAGAGTCGCCAAGGAACAGTAGCACGACTCTCCGAGTCGTCAGAAAAACTACGGCGACTCGGAGAGTCGCCCTACAGCAGGCGAGTGTGTTACAATCGTCAGATGCGGCCCGGCCGACGCGGGGGCCGAGGGTGGGAAAATCATGCAAGATCAGGTGGCCGTCATGGACCCCCAGAATCGCAGAACCGCCGAATACGCCGTTCCGCCGGACGGGAGTCATCCGTCCGGCCGTCCGGCGAAGTTCGTCTACCCCAGCGGCGCGCAGCCGCTGGCGGGGTACACGATCAAGCGCGGGATCGGTCAGGGCGGGTTCGGCGAAATCTATTACGCGCACAGTGACGCCGGCAAGGAAGTGGCGCTGAAGCTGGTGCGCCGCAACCTCGACGTCGAGCTGCGCGGCATCCGCCACTGCCTCAACCTCCACCACCCCAACCTGCTCGACCTGTACGACATCCGCGAAGACGAGCAGGACGACACCTGGGTGGTAATGGAGTACGTGTCCGGCGAGAGCCTCGAAGACGCGCTCCGTCGGCATCCCGACGGCATGCCTTCCGACGACGCCATGGCCTGGTTCCACGGCATCGCCGCTGCGGTGGGCTACCTGCACGACAGAGGCATCGTCCACCGCGACCTGAAGCCGGGCAATATCTTCTCCAGCGAGGGCGTGGTGAAGGTAGGCGATTACGGGCTGTCGAAGTTCATTTCGTGCAGCCGCCGCAGCGGGCACACCGAAAGCGTCGGCACCGTGCACTACATGGCGCCTGAGGTTGCCAACGGCCGCTACGGCAAGGAAATCGACATCTACGCACTGGGCATCATCCTGTACGAACTGCTGACCGGCCGCGTGCCGTTCGACGGCGAGAGTGTGGGCGAGGTGCTCATGAAGCACCTGACCGCCCTGCCCGACCTCGCCCCCCTGGCCGAGCCCTACCGCAATGTGGTCGCCAAGGCGCTCGAAAAGGACCCGGAAAGGCGGTATCGATCCGTCGGTGAAATGCTGGCCGCCTTGCCGGCGCCCAGCCGGGCGCCGCTCGGGGCGGGCCGATTGCCGTCGGGCACGTACTCCGCCCCCGGTTCGCCCGCCGCGGCCGCGGCCCCGGTGGCGGCGACGGCCGTCGACGAAGAACCCATTTGGCGGGCAGTGCGCGATAGCAGCCTGAAACTGTACGGCGATTGGCAGAATGCGAACCTGAGCACGCCCGTCCGCGTGGTGCTGATCCTCGTCGGACTGTTTCTACTGCTGACGAACGTCGGGCCGCTCATTCCGATCGTCATCGGACTGCTGGCACTGTACGGGGCGTATCGCCTGGTGCGATCGCTCGTGCTCGCTTCGCTGCCGGCGCACGCGGGCACTGGGTTGCGGGCGACACTCGACCATCCGTCGCGTGTTCGGGCGGCGTCCGCCGCAGTTCCGCCTGCCCGACCGGCGCGCCGCGCTGAACGTCGGCGGTGGCATCGCACAAGCGACGAGGCCGTGGCCGCGCTGGTGGTCAAGCCGCGTCGCGAGCGCCTGGCCGATCTGCTCGGCGCTATGCTCGGAAGCGTGTTCGTCGCGAGTGTCACCTGCCTGGTGCTGGGCCTGCTGCACACCTACCATGCCGAAGCCATGCAACCCGAACAGGCCGCCTGGCTGCTGCTGGTGGGGCTGGCCGGCACGTGGGCCGTGCTGCTTCCGGCAAAGCTGTGGGAAGGGACCGAGGGGGAACCGATCCTGAGGCGGTTCACGATGATGGTGCTGGGGCTGGCGGTGGGGTTGCTGGCGTTTCAACTGGGACAGTACCTGCTGGTCGACCTGACACCGGCTGCCGGGTTCCCGCCTCCGCCCGATTACGAACTGCCTTCCGGCTTCTACGGCGCCGACGGCCGGCCGCTGCTGGCGGCCCATCTGGCCGTGTTCGGCACGCTGTTTGTCGTAATTCGCTGGTGGCGGCAGGCCGATCCGTTGCGGCCCGCCCGACTGCGGTTCTGGTCGGTCATTTGGTGTGTGATCGTGGCGGGCATCGTGGCCGGGCTATGGCGTTTCCCCCAGGCCTGGCTGCCCATGGTGGCCGCCGTCATCGCCATTTCCGTACAACTTAGCAGTCCGTGGGTATCCCGGCACGAACGCCGCCGCAGGCTCGAAGTGCACAAGGCCCAGTCGCCATAGTAACTGGCACGCTCCGTCGTGCCGTCCGCCATAGTAGCAGGCACGCTCCGCCGTGCCGTCCGCCACAGTAGCAGGCACGCTCCGCCGTGCCGTCCGCCATAGTAGCAGGCACGCTCCGCCGTGCCGTCCGCAGGTGCGGCCATCGTCAGAAACCGCCGCGTGCTCCGGCTAGCGCCGGGAGCGAGCATGTCGACTCGGAGAGTCGACCTACAGTGAAGTAGCCGTCCGCCATAGTAGCAGGCACGCTCCGTCGTGCCGTCCGCCATAGTAGCAGGCACGCTCCGCCGTGCCGTC
>CAYPWB010000108.1:0-15830 GCA_964414315.1 uncultured Planctomycetaceae bacterium
TGGCGATGGCGTCGAGAATCTGCCCGACGCTGTCGTCGCTGACGATCCGGGTGCGCACGCCCAGCCTGCCGAGCGACTCGGCCAGGTCCTGCTGCTCGTCGAGCAGGGCGACCAGGTCGGGCCGTAAGCGCACGATGGCTTCGAGATTCGGGTCGAGGTGCCCGCCCACGCGCGGCAGTTCGGCCGCCGCCTCGGGATAGTCGCAGTACCGCGTGACGCCCACCACCCGATCGCCCAACTCAAGGGCGAACAGCATCTCGGTAACGCTCGGTGCCATCGAGACGATTCGCCGCGGCACGCCGTCGGGCGGCTCATCGGCAACGCGGGTGGACCGCAGACTCGCCTGCCCTGCCCAGCTTCCGACGAACAGGGCGACGATTCCGCCGGCAAGGAGCACTCGCGTCAACATTGTATCTTCCAGAAACATCCCTATTGCCCGCGGCCGGTAAGGGGACAGTCCCATTTTCGCGGCGTCTGCGGGTGGGCGATTGGACAAGCGGCCGTATGTGCCGCGAAAACCGGGACAGTCCCCGGCCGGCCTACTGCCCGCCCAAAAAGCCTTGCGCCCGCATCCACTGTTCGCACAGCCGAGGCCAGGCGCGGGTGCCGGGCACGTCGGCGGCCAGCCCGAGCCCATGGCGGCCGGTGCGGAAAATGTGCAACTCGGCCGGCACGCCGTGGCGGCGGCAGGCGAGGTAGAACACGACGCTGTTTTCCGGTGGCACGCCGCGGTCCTCGTCGGTATGCCACAGGAACGTGGGCGGGGTTTCGGCCGTCACCTGCTTCTCGCTGGATAGGCTTCGGACCAGGTCCTCCGGCGCGCCGGGTCCCAGCAGGTTGCGCTGCGAGCCGGCGTGCGTGAACGGCTCGCCCAGCGCGATAACCGCGTAGCACAGCACGGCGAAGTCGGGCCGGCAACTCACGCGGTCGATGGGGTCGTCGGCCGTGGGATCGCCTGCATCGAAGTGCGTGGCCGCGGTCGAGGCCAAGTGGCCGCCGGCCGAGAAGCCGAGGATTCCGATCCGTTTCGGGTCGACGTCGAACGCTTCGGCCCGCGCGCGAACCGTGCGGATGGCCCGCTGCGCATCTTGTAGCGGCGCCGGGTGCCCGTAACCGCGATTCCGGTGCCGATATTCCAGCACGAAGGCCGCCACGCCGACCGAGTTGAGCCACTCGCCGATTTGCTTTCCCTCATGATCGACCGCCAGGTGCCCGTACCCTCCGCCGGGGCAGACGACGATGGCGGCCCCGGTTGCCTTTTCGGGCTCGGGCAGCCAGAGCGTGAGCGTCGGCTTGTCCTTGGGCTCGTCGCCCAAAGCGCCGGGTGCCCCCTCGGGCCACAGCATTTCCACCTTCGGTTCTGCGCTCCACGCCGGAACCGCCGGCACAAGGAATAGACCGATCAGTAGCAGTACAAGCAGTCGCGGCA
The DNA here is from genome assembly GCA_964414315.1 of uncultured Planctomycetaceae bacterium. GTDB lineage: Bacteria > Planctomycetota > Planctomycetia > Pirellulales > Thermoguttaceae > PWXP01. The sequence continues at coordinate 1,430 of CAYPWB010000108.1, forward strand.
TGGGTATCGCTCCTCAAGAACACGGGGGTATGAACCAGGGCCCGAAACGCCAACCATAATGACAGGAATGGCCCCGGAAGACAAGGCGCCGCCTACGCGAACTCGTACTGCGGAATCTTCATCAGTTCGCCGTCTTTTAGGGCCGAGCGGTGGGCGATGACGCCCGGGGCGGTCATGCTGAGGGCCCGGGCGATGTCGACCGCCGGCTTGCGATCCTGGAGCAGGGCGGTGATGAACTCGTTGGTCAGCGGGCCGTGGGAACCGCCGTGCCCGCCGGCGGCCATCGACGGCGGCAGGGGCGGCCGGCCCAGCGGCGGCAGTTCCTTCGCCAGTCCCTGGTAGGTCGTGCCCTCGACGGTGCCGCGCTGCCCGCGCACGCGCCCCTTTTCGCCGCCCCAGCCCGGCGTGTCCCAACTGCACGTCATACGCGACATGCCCCCTTCGCCGGTGCGCAACAGGGCGATTTCGGTACCGAACGGGTTCTTGTAAGGGTTGTTCTCCGGCTTCAGGTGTCCGACGACGCTGGGCATGCCCATGCACGACACCTCGGTGAAGCGGCCGCCGGTTACGCCCACGTGATAGGCCGTCGAATGCGTCGGATACCACAGCGGCGGCAGCCCAACGCGCCAGCCGCGGAAGGAATCGATAGGCGTGGCCATGTAGTGGTAGTATTCGCCCTCGGAGTAGACCACCTCGCCCAGGCAGCCGGCCAGGTACAGCCGCCGCATGGCGTAGCACTCGGCATGGTAGCACGATGTCTCGAACATCATGTACGTGAGTCCGGAGGTCTTGACGGCCTCAAGCAGCTTCTCGGCCTCGTCGAACTGCTCGCCGAAAAAGGCCGGCACCGCCACAGCAACGTGCTTGCCGTGCTTAAGCACTTCGAGGCAATGCCGGGCATGGCTCGGGGCGTCGGTCGCCACGAACACGGCCTCGACGGCGTCGTCCTTGACCAGCTCCTCCAGCGACGGGTAAGTCTTCTCACAACCGACGGCCTTGGCCAGGGCTTGGCATCGATCGGGCACCAGGTCGCTGACGGCCACAACGTCGACATTCGGATGATCCTGGAACCCGAACGCGGCGCCGAAACGGCACACGCCGTATCCGACAATGCCCACGCGAATCTTCCGGTCGGAAACCGGCTGCCACGGCCCGTGGGCTTCGAAAGAACGGGCCTGTTCGAAGCCGGGAATGGCGACCTCCTGGCCCAAGGTTTTTTCCACGCCCAGCAGGCCCGCCCCTAGCGCGGCGGCAACGGCGCCGCCGCCCAGTTCCCCCAGGAACCGGCGCCGGGCGGGCGAGTTCAAGTTGCGTTCGTTCATCACAAGTTCCTCCGGTTTGAAGACACCCGCAAGCTTACGCCGAAGCGCGGCGCACCGCAAGACACCGGGACCTATGCAACCTGTAACCGAACCTTGCCGGGACCCAGTAACTCGGGGGGGTCGGTAGCCGCTGTTTTCACATTGGGTTCGGCATCAAACGTAGCCCCGCGCGCCGCCTGTCCACTGGCCAGTCTGGACGCCCCGCTGAACGCCGCCACCGGGTGCAAATCATTGGGCCGAAGGAAAGTGTTCCGTGCGGGCCGGCGGACGGCACGGCGGAGCGTGCCTGCTACTTCGCCGCGTTGTGCACCGAAAGTGAATCGTTCCGCCTACTCGGCCTTGTCGCCGCGCCATCGCAGGAGAACGGAGCACCGGCCGGGGAATATCTCGCAAAAGTCTTCCATGCCTTGCCCGATCGATGCGTCTTCGTGCGGATGCGCCGCGCCTTGCCGGGGGAACAGCTTGCCGCAATCGATGCACCAAAACTGGCCGCAGTTGCCGCAACGGTTCACGGAGGGATGCCGGATGGAAGGATCCTCGGCACAGTTGCTCACGGCGCTGCTGCCGCAGGCGGGACAATTGCCCGCCAACATTCGGGCGATGAATTCCTCGTCCGTCGGATCCGCCTCGGGCGGGACCGCGCCAATCTCGCTCGACCGGCAAAACGGGCACACTTCGGCATCGCTGGGTACAGGGTTGCCGCACGCCTGGCACTGCATGTCGTCTCCTTGCGGTCGAATGTATCGGCCGTCCGGCAGGCCGAGGGGCTACTCGTCGCCGGCGGCGCCCAGTTGGTCGAGCACTTGCGCCGTGTTGGCGTGCTGCTGCTGGAGTTCGGCGAGACTGTCGCGCTCCTTCTGCACCACGGCCGCCGGGGCACGGTCGACGAAGTTGGCGTTGGCCAGCTTCTTTTCCTTCGCGGCGATCAGTCCGGCCAGTTTGCCAAGTTCCTGCTGCTTTCGGGCGATTTCCGCCTCGACGTCGATCAGGTCGGCCAGGTCGACGAACACTTCGAGCCCCGGCGAAGCGGCATTCGCGCTGAGCGCCGGCGGTTCGACGTCCGGGCCCATGCCCAGCGACCGGGCCCGCGCCATGCTTGCGAAGTACGCCGCCATGGGCGCCAGCAGGTCGGCCGTTTCCCGGTCGCAGCGGACGGCGAAGTGAACCTCCTTTTTCGGCGGCACGTTCTGCCGGGCGCGAATATCGCGCACCGCGCGGAGCACCTCCTGGAACCGGGCGAACTGAGCTTCGATGCGCGGGTCGATTCGGGCCGCGTCGGTCTCGGGCCACGGGGCGATGATGACGCTCGATGCGGCCGCCGCAGGCTCGGCCAAGCCGCGCTCGGGGCACACCTCGCCTAGCCGCTGCCACACGTCCTCGGTAAGGAACGGGATCATCGGGTGCAGCAAGCGCAGCAGCGTGTCGAGCGTGTGGGCCAGCACGCGCTGCGCCGCCGCGCGCGTCGCGTCGTTGCCCAGCCGGGCCTTCGCCATCTCGACGAAAAAGCTGCAGAACTCGTCCCAGGCGAAATCGTACAGCGTGCGGGCGGCGTCGGCGTATTTGTATGCGGCCAGCAGGTCGGTCACCTGCTGCGTTACGGTGGAAAGGCGGCTGAGAATCCAGCGGTCCTCCACGGTCAGATCGGCATCGGCCACCTTGCCCGGCGTGTAGCCTTCCAGGTTCATCAGGGCGAAGCGGGAGGCATTCCACAGCTTGTTACAGAAGTTGCGGGCCAATTCGAACCGGTCGCTTACCACGGCGCCGCGCGGCAGGGCCCGATCGTCCGGTTTCTCGGCCCATTGGGTCGAGAACTCGCCTTTGCACGCCGGGCAGCGCACCCGCGGCATCACGCGGTTTTCGCGCGTCTGCTCCATGAGCTTCCTGCAGTGCGGGCACTCGAACTCGACCGGCATGCGGATGTCTTGCGTTTCGGTGGTCAGGTAGGCCAGGCCGAAGCGGAGCGAGTCGGCGCCGAACTTCTCCATTACGTCGAGCGGATCGACCCCGTTGCCCTTCGACTTCGACATCCCTTCGCCGTAGCCGTCGAGGATTTTCGGGTGGATGTACACGTCGTGGAACGGGAGCCGGCCGACGTTGTACAGCCCTGTGAGCACCATGCGGGCAACCCAGAGGGTGATGATGTCGCGGCTGGTAATGAGCACGTTGGTGGGATAGAAGTAGTCGAGTTCCGGCGTTTGCTCGGGCCAGCCCAGCGTGGAATGAGGCCACAGGGCCGAACTGAACCAGGTGTCGAGCACGTCCTGCTCGCGTCGGATCGTGTGGCCGGGCACGGCGTCGTCGGCCAGGTCTTCTTCGAGCACACAGATGAGCCACCGGGCCGATTCCTCGTCGCGATGCCAAACGACGTCGTCGCGCCCGGCAAACGCCATGGCCAGGTCCCGCTCGGTGGCTGTTTCGCAATACCAGACCGGAATCTGATGCCCCCACCAAAGCTGCCGGCTGATGGGCCAGTCGCGCTTCTCGCTGAGCCAGTCGAGGTAGCCCTTGGTGTAGCGTTCGGGCAAAATGCGTACGCGACCCTCGGTGACGGCGTCCATGGCCGTTTGCGCAAGCTGGTCCATCCGCAGGAACCACTGGTCGGTCAGCAGCGGTTCGATGGGTGTTTTCGAGCGGTCGCTGTGGGCCAGGTCGATTTCACGGTCTTCAACCTTGAGCATGAGACCCTGCTTTTCGAGGTCGGCCACAACACTCTTGCGGGCTTCCAGCACGGTTTGCCCCTGGTAGGGGCCCGCCTCGGCGCTCAGGGTACCGTCGAGGTTCAAAATGTTCACCATGGGCAGGTTCTGCCGCAGGCCGACTTCGTAATCGTTCGGGTCGTGAGCGGGGGTGATTTTCACACAGCCGGTGCCCATTTCCGGCTTCGCCCACTCGTCGGCCACCAGGGGGATTTCGCGATTCAAAAGCGGCAGGAGCACTTTGCGGCCGGCCAGAGCCATGTCGCGCAGCTTTTCGAATTCGGGCAGCATCTCCTCGCGCCGGCGCCGGATTTCGTCCAACTCGGCCTGCAGTTCCGCTCGCTGTTTCGCCGGCGCCGCGGCCAGCCGGGCCGTCAGGTCGGCCTCGGCCTTGTCGAGCGCGGCGGCCGGGTCCGGGTGGACGGCCACGGCCGTATCGCCCAACATCGTTTCCGGCCGGGTGGTGGCAATGGTCACGTGCTTCGGCTCGTCGGCCTTCGGGCCGACGACCGGGTAGTGGAAGTACCAGAAGTTGCCCGGCACCGCTTCGTGGAACACCTCGTCGTCGCTCACGGCCGTGCGCAGCATCGTGTCCCAATTCACCAGCCGCTTCCCGCGGTAAATGAGCCCGTCGCGGAACATGCAAAAGAATGTATGGCGCACGGCCCGGGCGCAAACGGCGTCGAGCGTGAAGCGGGTGCGCTGCCAGTCGCAGCTACAGCCCATCTGCTTGAGTTGCCCCAGGATGCGAACCTGGTAGTCGTTCTTCCACTGCCAGATGCGCTCGACCAGTCCTTCGCGACCCAACTCGTGCCGGCTGACGCCTTCCTCCTGCAACAGCCGTCGCTCGACCACCGCCTGGGTAGCGATGCCGGCATGGTCGGTGCCGGGCATCCACAGCGTGGCGAACCCCTGCATGCGCTTCTGGCGAATGAGAATGTCCTGGAGCGTATTGTTCAGCGCGTGCCCCAAGTGCAACGCCCCGGTGACGTTCGGAGGCGGAATGACGATGCAGTAGGGCTTCCTTGCCGGATCGGGCTCGGCGTGGAAGTGCCCCTGCTGTTCCCAGTACGGATACCACCGCTGCTGGGCCGTCTTGTGATCGTATTGTTTCGGTAATTCGGTCGTTGCCATGGCAGTGTTCAGACCTCACTTTTGTACAGTTTATACTCGTAGCTGTCGAGCAGGGCAATCCAGCTTGCCTCGATGATGTTCTCACTTACGCCGACGGTGCCCCACACTTCCTCGCGGTCTTGGCTTTCGATAACCACGCGTACGCCGGCAGCCGTGGCAGCCTCCGAGTTGATTACCCGCACCTTGTAATCGACCAAATGGAGTTGATTTAGTGTCGGAAACCGCCCGTTGAGGGCCTTCCGCAGGGCGGCGTCGAGCGCGTTGATCGGGCCGTGTCCCTCGGCGGCCTCGAACCGAACCTGCTCGTCGACGCGAATCTTGACGATCGCCTCGGCCGTCACGTCGCCGCCCGACTTGTTGTCGACGTTCACATGGTAGTGCAGCGTTCCGAAGTGCGGCCGGAATGTCCCTTGGCACTTTCGCACGAGCAGGTCGAACGAGCCGTCGGCCGCCTCGAACTGGTAGCCGACGGCCTCCATTTCCACCACGCGCCGGAGAATCCGATCCATCAACGCGTTGTCGGTATCGGCCGGCAGCCGCCGCGTGAGCGCCTTGATGTTGGCGCGTCCGGAAAGTTCGCTTAGCAGCACGCGTCGTTCATTGCCGACCCGTTCGGGATCGATGTGTTCGTAGCTGGCCGTGTTGCGCGCCACGGCGCTCACGTGCATGCCGCCCTTGTGGGCAAACGCGCTCTTGCCCACAAACGGCTGATGCATGTCGAAGTTCATATTGACCGTTTCGTACACGAAGCGCGACAGTTCGGTGAGGTGCCGGATCGAATCGGGCGGGAGCACTTCGTACCCCCGCTTCTTGACAGCCAGGTTGGCAATGACTGAAATCAGGTCGGCATTGCCGCAGCGTTCACCGAATCCGTTGATGGTGCCTTGCACGTGCACGGCGCCGGCCTCGACTGCCGCCAGGGCGTTCGCTACGCCCAGGCCGCAATCGTTGTGCGTGTGGATGCCGATCGGCACCGGGAGCTGCTCGGACGCGGCGCGGGTACCGGCGGCGATCTCCTCCGGCATGCTGCCGCCGTTGGTGTCGCACAGGACGACGAGGCGGGCGCCGGCCTCGGCGGCAGCTCGGGCTGTTTGTACCGCGTATTCGGCGTCGGCCTTGTAGGCGTCGAAGAAATGCTCGGCGTCGAAGATCACGTCGCGGCCGGCCTCGACCAGCATCGCCACGCTTTCGGCGATCATCGCCAGATTCTCTTCTCGCGAGGTTTGCAGAACTGCCTCGACCTGAAACGCCGACGCCTTGCCCACCAGCGTGATCGTGCCGGCGCCGCAGTCGAGCAGGGCGCGCAGCCCAACGTCGTCCGCCGGCCGGGTGCTCTTGCGCCGCGTCATGCCGAAGGCGCAAACACGGACGGTCTTCAGGTCGAGATCGCGCACGCGGCGGAAGTATGCGGCGTCTTTTTCATTCGACGCCGGATAGCCTCCCTCGACGTAATCGAACCCAAGCTCGTCGAGCCGCTTTGTCAACAGGAGTTTGTCCTGCACGGCGAAATCGACCCCTTCGGCCTGGGCTCCGTCGCGGAGCGTTGTATCGTACACCTCAATGCGTCGCATAGCCGTAATCACCATCTTCCCATTTTCACCAAAGGGGCCGGGGCCGCCAACCAATGCGGGCTTCCGCTCGAAGGCAGGGTCAGAGCTTTTTGAAAAAGTTCACGATCTTGCATATTCGTGGCACAAACGGCCCCTCATGGAACCGGGACGTGTGATCGGATTTCCTCGGGAAAAAAGCTCAATCGCCTCGGGAATGTTAGAGCAACAAAAAAGCCCTCAGGCCGACTTCGGCCTCAGGGCTTGCGAACTTCGGACACCTGCCGAAAGCCCCTAAGGCCGAACCTCCCGGATAATCACGACAATGCCCACCATGGAGCCGCCACCGCTTCGCGGGGCGGCCGCAGCGGGGTCGTTGCGGATAATTCGGAGAGGCATGGGCGGGCTTTCGATTCAGCACCTAACGAAAACAAAGAAGTGTAGCGACGCGATGCATTGGTGTCAAGTGGCCGAATACGGATATTTTGGCGCCGTATCTCCGCCCCATTCGGCCCCGCCCGATTGATGGCACGGCTCCCGGCTGGTATGCTGAGCGGCCATGAATCGCCACCAAAGCCGCGAGGCCTATCGACGCGCGTGTACTCTTATGCCGGGGGGAGTGAATAGCCCCGCCCGCGCCTTCGGGGGGGTCGGCGGCCAGCCGATCTTCATAGCCCGCGGCGAAGGAGCCTACCTGTTCGATATCGACGGGAATCGCTATGTCGATTACATCGGTTCCTGGGGGCCGATGATCCTCGGCCATGCACACCCCGCAGTAGCCGACGCCGTCGAGACGGTCCTTCGGCAGGGAACCTCCTTCGGCGCTCCCACCGTGGCCGAAACCGAATTGGCCGAAATGGTGGTCGAGGCAGTGCCGTCGGTCGAGATGGTGCGGCTGGTCAACTCGGGCACCGAGGCGACCATGAGCGCGCTGCGGCTCGCCCGAGCCTGTACCGGGCGACCGGTCGTGGTGAAGTTCGCCGGAAACTACCACGGGCACGTCGACAGCCTGCTGGTGGCGGCCGGCAGTTCCGCGGCAACGCTTGGCGTGCCCAATTCTCCCGGGGTCACCGAGGGCACGGCGCGCGACACGCTCGTACTGCCGTACAACGACGTGCAAGCGGCCCAACGGGCGTTCCAGGAACACGGCCGGAACATTGCGGCGGTGATCGTCGAGCCGGTAGTTGGCAACATGGGCTGTGTGCCCGGCAGCCGCGAGTTTCTCGAAGCCCTCCGAGAACTGACGGCGGCGTCCGGCGCCCTGCTGATCTTCGACGAGGTGATGTCGGGCTTTCGTGTGGCGTACGGGGGCGCCCAGGAACTGCTGGGCATTACGCCCGACTTGACCACCCTCGGCAAGGTCATCGGAGGCGGGCTGCCCGTCGGAGCGTACGGCGGCCGGCGGGAAATCATGCAGCAGGTTTTGCCTGCCGGCAACGTCTTTCAGGCAGGCACCTTGAGCGGCAATCCGCTTGCCACGGCCGCCGGCATTGCCACGCTCCAACTACTGCGCGACGGCGACGCCTACCGCACACTGGAGCATTTGTCGGCTCGTTTGGCCGAGGGGCTGGCAGATGCGGCCCAGCGGGCGGGCGTACCCCACAGCATCGGCCGGTGTGGCAGCATGTTGACGCTCTTTTTCAGCCCTCAGCAAGTAGCCGATTGGGCGACGGCCTCGCAATGCGATACAGCCCGGTTCGGCCGCTTCTTCTGGGCGATGATGGACCGCGGTGTCTACCTGCCGTGCAGCCAGTACGAAGCGATGTTCGTGTCGACGGCGCACACCGATGCCGACATCGACGCGACGGTCGCGGCCGCCTCCGAGGCATTACGCGCGCAGTAAGCGTTCACAGGCAGGCGACGCCGGGGAAAACGGGACAGGTCCGATTTGCCGGAACGGCCCGAAGGGTGCTTCGCACAACTCGGACCTGTCCCGTTTTCCTCGCTGTTCCCTCCGCTGCACGCAAAGGGGGCAGCCCCCGGTGAACGTTACGCGCGTAGCTTCTCCTCGGCCGCGCTGGGCCGCGAGTAACGCGGCGCGAGCGTCCACAGGTCGTCGCGGCGGCCGGCGGCGTAGTCGCGGGCCGCCAGTGCGGCAACTTGGCGGGCTGAGGGAATCCAAGCGTCTGCGGGAAGCCGACGCACGTGGTCGGGTAGCCGCAGCGACGTCTTGCGCAGAACCGGGCCGGTCAGCATGCTGCCAGCCGCCAGGCCGGCCAGCCAAGGGTCGGCATCGACCAGCGCGGGCGGCCCCTCCGCTCGGCGCCAACCTTCGTTGAACGGGCCGAAACGTTGAACTACCCATTGCCCGCGCTGGGCGTCGACGGCGGCCCAGAAGCCGGGCACATCTTCCGGTGCGCCGGCAGCGATGCTCTCCAGCGTGTCGATACCCAACACCTCGGCGTCGACGGCGTAGGCGAACACCTTGGCCGCCGTCACTCCGATCCGCAAACCGGTGAAGGAACCGGGACCGATGCTTACAGCCACCAGATCCACTTCGCCAGGGCGCCATCCGACATCGGCCAGAAGCTGCCGCATACCCGGGACGAGCGACTGGGCGCTGCGGCCAGCGGCCTCGCAGGTGAGCATTGCCAAGGGGCCGCCCTCTGCGGCGGCGGTCAGGGAGGGGGTCTTTTCGGTGGTTTCCAGGGCAAGGATTTTTGTCATGGGGTCCTGGGGACGGGAAGGGTGGATGACGCCACTTGACCCTATCGGCGCGGGGGGATAGACTACAAAGGATTAAACTGTTCGAGAAAGTTCGGACTAATGCTTCCTCTGGCCCATTTTGGTGGGTGACGCGGGATTCCTGCCCGGAGCCTTAAACCGCTATTCGGACAAGACCCCTTGGCACCCGATTGGTCAAATCGGTTTGACAAGGCGCCAGTGTGCCATATCGTGCCGCCCGGGTCGAGCGGTGGGAGTTCCGGTGTGAAAAGGGCAATTATTAGCGACATCCACAGCAACCTCGAGAGCCTCGAGGCGGTGCTGGACGACATTTCCTCCCAGAACGTGGACGAAATCTACTGTCTGGGCGACATCGTAGGCTACGGCCCGAATCCCCGCGAGTGCATCGACCGCGTCATGCAGTGCCGGGTTTGCCTGTTGGGCAACCACGACCAGGGCGCGATGTTCGACCCCGAAGGGTTCAATTCCGGAGCTGAGCGGGCGATTTTCTGGACCCGAAGCCAATTGGAGAACTCCGACCCCGGCGGCAGTTCGCATGCTCGATGGGACTTCCTGGGCGAACTCCCCCGCAACCATCAGGACGGCGATCTTCTGTTTGTTCACGGGTCTGCCCGAAACCCGCTGAATGAGTATGTCTTCCCGGAAGACATCTACAACCGCCGGAAGCTCGAAAAGATTTTTTCCTTGATTCGCCGATGTGCCTTCCAAGGGCACACCCATGTGCCGGGCGTGTTCACCGAAAGTTTCAATTTTGTCAGTCCGGAGGAGATCGATTACCAGTATCGGCTGGGCGAAGAAAAGGTCATGATCAACGTCGGATCGGTGGGGCAGCCGCGGGACGGCAACCCCCGATCGTGCTACTGCATTCTCGATGGCGACCTGATCCAGTTTCGTCGGGTGGAGTACCCGGTCGAACGGACCATCGAAAAGATCTACGCCGTGCCCGAGTTGGACAACTTCCTGGGCGACCGGCTCCGCGATGGTCGCTAGCCGCGCCCACGGGTAGTTCGCGACGACATTCCTCCGGGGCGCTGGGCTGCGAAAGTGCGAACGAGCCGAGCAACTCTGTTCGGGCAAGTGGGGTTATACCACCTGTGGTGCGGGGTAACCCAACGACGTACCCTCGGTGCTCCGCCTGCGGTTGCCGGTCGGCCGTTGGCAATGGCGGCAGGATCTTACGAGAGAGTTTGGAAAGCTGCCATTGCAACATTTCGCCTGCGGGCGACAATAGATCGTTCTCGCGCGAGGGCCCCGGACGCCGTCGCGTGGAACCGAACCCTGTCCAAAACGAGGTCCTGCGCTCATGCAGCGTCGCCCTGCTCCGTTCCCGATTACGAACTTCTTGCTGTTTATCCTGCTTTCGTTTGGGATTCTGATCCTGAACATGTGGCTGATGGCCCGCTTCCAGCCGCCTCCGGAAGAGCAGGAGGCCGAGCAAGCGGCTGCCGAGCAGCCCGATCGGGAGCCGCCCGCGCCAGAGGCTCCTGACCCCGCCGAAGACGTTGTCGAAGCACCGGTTGAGCCGCCCGAGCCGATGCCCGAGTTGCCTCCCCCTCCCGAAGTGTCGCCTCAGTGGTTCACACTCGGGTCGATCGATCCCGATTCGCCGTATCGCATGTTGGTGACCCTGAGCAATCGGGGGGCGGCGTTGGTTCGGTTGGAACTGAGCAGCGAGCGATACCGCGATTTGGAGTACCGGGGCGGATACCTAGGGCATGTTGCCGTAGAGGAGGATGCGGGTGTGGACGGATGTCCCGTGCAGGTCGTCGGCCCCGGCACACCGGCCGATGAGGCGGGAATTCTTCCCGGCGACGTGATCACCGCAATCGACGAGACGACGATCCGTAACGGGCAATCGTTCGAAGCGGCATTGGATGCACTGTCGCCGGGGGCGACCGTTGTCGTGACCGTGCTGCGGGGTGAGAAAAGGCTTCAACTACCGGCCACCCTGACGCGCCGACCGATGGAGGTGATTCGTCCGGAAGGCGACGACCCGCTTTCGCTGCTCTTTACGTTCCAACAACTGGGCACCGAAGAACTCCCTAACGATGAGGAAGCGGAAGAGGATGCCGAGGGCGACGACGATGACGGCGAGGCCGGCGCGCCCATGCCCGAATACATTGCGCGCGAGTTGCCCGGCCTCGACTTGCGCACCGGAACGTGGGAGATACTCGACGGCGCCAGTCCGGCGCAGGTCCAGTTCCGGCGCGTGTTGCCCCGCTGGGGAATCGAGGTGATCAAGTCGTACCGCTTGGCCGAAGCGCCTGCGGACGAACAAGACGATCCCGATTACCGGGCGTATCACCTCGTGGTCGGTATCGAGATCAACAACTTGGGCAACCGCCCTGTTCCGATGGCCTATCAGTTGGACGGCGCCACGGGGCTTCCGACCGAAGGCTGGTGGTACGCCAACAAGATCGGCCGGGAGGGGTTCTTTGGCGGGGCGGCGGGCATGCGCGACGTGGTGGTGTACCGTAACGACGGGGCGTTCCGGCAAATCGGCTGTCCACTGATCGCCGAAGACGAGTTTGGCGCCCCGCCGCAGGACGAACGGGTCCGATACATCGGCGGCGACGCCCAGTATTTCTCCGCCATCCTCATTCCGAAGAAGGACGACCCGGCGGAGCCTTGGTTCCACCAGTGGCAGCCGCTTCGGGTGGGGCCGCGGCACGAGATACTCAAACTGACGAACACCTCCTGCCGGCTTGTAAGCCTGAAGCACGAATTAGCACCCGGGCAATCGCTCGCGCACCAGTACGAACTGTTCGCAGGCCCGAAACGACCCCGGCTGCTGACCAAGTATGGCCTGGACGAGCTGGTGTACTACGGTTGGTTCAGTTGGATTGCGCGGCCCATGGTGGGATTGTTGCACTTCTTCCACAATTACCTGGTGTTCAACTACGGGCTGGCGATTATCCTGCTGACGGTGGTGGTGCGCGGCTGCATGTATCCGCTCAGCCACAAGCAGGCGCTGGGGGCACAGAAGATGCAGGAGATTCAGCCGGAACTGAAACGCCTGCAGGAAAAGTACAAGAACGACGTCGAGGGCCGCACCAAGGCGCAGCAGGAATTGTTCCGCAAGCACAACTACAATCCGCTCAGCGGTTGCCTCGTCCTCTTCGTCCAGCTTCCGATCTTCATGGCCCTGTACCGCGGCCTCATGGTCGACGTCGAGCTGCGGCAGGCGCCGCTGTTCACCTCGGCCATTCGCTGGTGCTCCAATCTGGCGGCGCCCGACATGCTGTTCAACTGGAGCGGCTTCATGCCCGAGTGGATCAACAACGGCCAGGGAATTTTCGGACTGGGGCCGTATTTCAACCTACTCCCCGTGATAACCGTCGGGTTGTTTCTCATGCAGCAGAAGATGTTCATGCCGCCGGCCACCGATGAGCAGTCGCGTATGCAACAGAACATGATGAAGTACATGATGCTTTTCATCGGGCTGCTGTTTTTCAAGGTTGCGAGCGGCCTGTGCGTGTACTTCATCGCTTCAAGTGCGTGGGGCATCGCCGAGCGCAAGTTGTTGCCGCATCCGTCGAAAAAGGCGGCAAGCGAGCCGAAGCCGGCCGAGGCGGCCCGGGCAATTCGAGACGCACGCAAGACCGCGGCAGGCGACAACGGCGGGACGTCGCGCGGCAAGCGGAAGAAGAATCGGGGACGGAAGTAGGCCGCACGTGGGACCGGCATTGGACGATACGATCGTGGCCGTTGCCTCCGCGCCGGGCGGCGCCGCCCGCGGAATTGTGCGGCTGAGCGGACCGGCGGCGCTGCGGTGGGCCGGCGAAGTGTTTCGCGGCGATTTCGATTCCGAACGCCCGCCGAACGAGTACGCCGTCGCTGTTGAGGGCAAAGTTCTGCCGCGCGGCTGGCATACGCCGGCGCCCGCCGCGCTTCTGGCCTGGCGCGAAGGACGCAGCTACACCGGTCAGGCGATGGTCGAGTTGCATACGCTCGGTTCGCCGCCGCTTCTCGACTCGCTGGTGCATGCGCTGTGCCGGTGCGGGGCCCGCCTGGCCGCGCCGGGCGAGTTCACCATGCGGGCCTTTCTCGCCGGGCGCCTCGATCTTGCGCAAGCCGAAGCCGTGCTCGGCGCCATCGAGGCCGAGAATCCGGAGCAACTCGACGTGGCGCTCGCTCAGTTGGCCGGCGGGCTGTCGGGGCCGCTGGCCGCGCTGCGCGACGAACTCCTTGAGTTGCTCACCCACCTCGAGGCCGGCTTCGAATTCGCCGAGGAGGAGATCGAAACGCTGGCCCCTGAGCAACGCGCCGACGCACTTGCCCGCGCCACGGCTGCGCTGGCCGACTTGCAGCGGCGAATGCGGCAACGTACGGAGACGGGCCGTGCGGCCGCGGTGTTTCTCGGGCTGCCGAACACGGGCAAGTCGAGTTTATTCAACGCATTGACGGGCGGCAGCGCGCTGGTCGACGCCCAACCTGGCACCACGCGCGACTACCTGAGCGACGAAATCGACCTGGACGGCGCCGGCTGCCGACTGATTGACACGGCCGGCCGGATGCCCGACGGAGCGCGCGATCCGCTTGCCGCGGCCGCCGACCGGCTGGCCGCGCGCGAGGGCATGGCCGCCCCCGTGGCGATGCTGTGCCTCGATGCAACCCGGCCCCTTCGCCCCTGGGAACGGGAACAACTGGACCGGTTGCCTCAGGGCCGCCGGTTGATCGTATTGACCAAATGCGATCGACCCCGGACCACGGATTACTCCGACCATGCGATTGAAACGAGCGCGCGCACCGGCTTCGGGCTCGACGGCCTGCGCGCCGCCCTGCGGCAAGCAGTAGCTCGGCAACAAGCCGCGACGGGCGACGTCGTTGCCGGAACCGCCGCCCGATGCCGCGAGTCGGTCGACCTGGCCGCAACGGCAATTGCCCGAGCCAATGCCATCGTGGCGGCTCAAGGGGGCGAAGAATTGCTAGCTGCCGAGTTGCGTTTGGCCCTCGATGAACTTGGAAAACTCGTCGGCACCGTCTATACTGACGATGTACTCGACCGGGTTTTCAG
>CAYPWB010000109.1:0-15798 GCA_964414315.1 uncultured Planctomycetaceae bacterium
AGAAGACATGGACGGCCCGGTCGGGCGTCGAAACCTGAACGTACTCCACGTCGCCGATGCGGCCGGTGCTGCGCACCGCGTCGGGCCGCGACTTCTCGGCCTCGGCCAGGAAGCCGTCCATGCGCAGGCGGAACACCTCGGGCTGCTTGAGCTGGAAGAGGAGGGTCACGTCGTTGCCCGCCCGGAAGTAAAGGTCGCTGCCGGTAACGGCCACCTCGTCGACCACCATGTCGTAGAAGGGCCGCGTGAGCCGGTCGGTGCGGACGGCCAACTGCCGCTTCATCCGGCTGCTGGTGCGATGGCTCTTGGCCGATCCGGCGGCCTGGCTGAACAGGTGCGCGCCCCACAGGTCGCCGGCGTCGGCCACCTCGAGCAGCTTCGCCAGCGACCCGGCACGAACGAAGAACTGATCGGCCGGCACGCACAGGGCCAGCTTCGACACTTCCGGCTTCTTGCCGGCAAGCTGCTGGGCGGCGAGCATCTTGCCCCACGGATGGCTTTCGATTTGGGGGCCTTCGAGCGAGGCGACGGGCACGGTGCTCTCGGCGTCGTCGGGCGCCGCCGCGCGGTCGTCGCCCAGCATCGCATCGAGCTGCAACGCCTCCTGCACGGCCAAGGCGCCGGTGAACAGGGCGAACATGTCGATTTCGCGCCGCGGATCGCCGCCCCGCCGCCGCCCGCGCAACCGGCGGATGTCTGTCGTGACGTCGTCGAGCTTACCTTCGTTGCGGGCGAGTTGCAGTACGACGTACTGCAAGTAGGCGTCGTCGGGGGCCAGACGCAGCCGGGCCATGGCCTCCTCCAGGGTCCACGCCTGCCGCGTTTTGGGCGGGGCGGGCTGCCCGGCGTCGGCCGCCGAAGCTCCAGCCGGCGAGAGGAAAACAATCGCCAGCCCACTCAGGGCGGTTCCCAGCAACGCAACGGACACGAAGAACGGGTGTCTCATGGCAGAAACTCCTTGCACGCAAAAGGCTTACGACCGCGCGCCGAAACGGCGGCGGTGATCGGACAACCCCGACCTCGAACCCCCAGGCGTCATTCTGGCCGGAATATAACGCTCCCGCAAGATACCGGGGGCTAACCGTTCACGGGGGACTGTCCCAATTTTCGCGGCACAAAGGGCGTTTTTGCCCAATCATCCACCGTTTCCGCCGCGAAAATGGGACTGTCCCCTTCGGATACAGCGTAGAAAACTGCCCGCGCCGCCCCGTGAACGATTACTGCGGGGGAAAGCGGCCTCTTTGCGGGCGCAGCAGAAGTCGGGTCGAAAACAGGGGCCTCACGGCCCCCGCTCGCCTGGGCCGCGCCGCGAGCGTTGGGCACTCTTCCGTTTCCGGGTACAAACCATTCGGCCGAACGGCTACGTTCTGCCCAATACGGCGGACGGCACGACGGAGCGTGCCTGCTACTTTGCCGGGCTATGCACGCTGAAGCGTGAACTCCAACGGCGCAAGAACGCGGCCCCCGCTCGCCTGTCGGTTGGCAGAAACTACCCGGCGCGCGTCATTCGTAGCGCGAGAGGTCGGGTTTGACGTTTTCGTCGAGCAGTTCGTTTTCGGGCAGGGCGTCATCGTCGGGGTCGAACCATTCCTTCTTGAAATCGACCCGCATCCCCTCTTCCGCCGCCTTGTTGGTCGTCAGGGCGATGACGGCATCGCCGAGGGCCACCTTCGGATGGCAGCGGGGCTGGACCTCGGGGTCGGAGGCGTCGGGGTTCTGCCGGATGCACCACGCCCAATGCTCGATCTGCTGTTGGTAACCGCGATCGGCGTACTTGGTGGCCATCTTGCCGACGGCGGCCGATTCCGGATCGCCGTCCTCGTCGATCAGCAGGACCTGTTTGTTCTCTTTCTTGCTGAACGCTACCTTCGTCTTGGCACTCGTGGCGGCCGTCTTCCAGAGCATGCACTCCTTTTCGGTCATCAATTGCAGCGTGCCCTCGGTGCCCAGAACGGTTTCGCCGTAGCCGCCGTAGCCGTTGCCGTTGATCGACGCGTATTGCACGCCCACCCGGTTCAGTGCGGCCAGCGGATCGTCGGGCTCGTAGCCGGGGGCGGGGAACTCGAACAGGCAGTAGACGTGGTCGTCCACGTCGCGGTCGGGCGGGAACAGCGGCCGGTTGCTGGCGGCGCCGACGCTCAGGGGGTATTGCTTTTCGCCATGCGCGGCGGCCACAAAGATGCTGGCGGCATCGAGTTGGTGGCTGCCCAGTTCGGCCATGAGCCCGCCGCCGGTGCGGTCCCACAGGCGCCAGCGGATGAGCTCTTCGATGGCCGGCCGGTCGTACAGGAGCTTGCCGTCGGAATCGCGAATTTCGCGGTCGACGTACCCGTACTTGGCGGCCGCCTCGGCGATGGCTGCATCGGCGATTTGGGCCTTCTTCTGCGCGACCATATTGCCCCATTTCTCGATTTCGGCCGGGTCGGGCTCCCTGGCGTTTTCGGCCCCTTCCAGCCGGCGTTGCCAGCTTTCCAACTCGCGTTCGAGTTGCCCGGCCATGTCGTCGCTCGGCTTCGCCGCGCGCGGCATGGGCAAGCGCCAGCTATCCTTGCCCGGCAGGTTCCCCCGGTGCCATTGCGCCCGGATGTAGTGCAGGTCGCCCAGGACGCCGCGGCGGATCAAATCGACTGCATTGGCGTACAGGATGTTGTAGTGGCGCTGGTGACCGGTGGCCAAGTGTTTGCCGTACTGCTTCGCCGCGCGTGCCATTTCCTTGCACTCGCGCACGCTGTGGCCCATAAGCTTTTCGGTGAGTACGTGCAGGCCGGCCTTCATGGCCGCGATGGCGGCCGGGGCGTGCAGGTGCAGCGGCAGCGCAATAATGACCGCTTCGACGTCGTCGTCGGCCGCATTTTCGATCAACTCCTGGTACGAGTTGTACACCTTGACGTTCTCGCGTGCCTCCTGCTCGGTGGCCCAGCCGTACTTCTTCATCAGGCCGGGGCGGACCTCCATGGCGGCGGGGCTGTACACGTCGCCGTGGAACGCGCGGTGCTGGTTGTAAGGGCGGACGTCGGCAATGGCCTTCACCTGGACGAACGCCGGGTTGATCGCGCCGATTTGCACGCTCCCCTGGTCGCCCGTTCCCAACACGCCCACGCGCACCGGTTCGGCAAGCGTGGCCTCGTAACCGAAATAGGCGTGGCCCGGCAAACCGCCCGCTTCGAGCGCGTCCTGGGTGCGGGCCATGAGGAACTCGCGTTGGCTGGCGGAGCCGCCGGGGCCCTGCGCATCGCTGCCAATGGCCGCAAAGAAGTTCTCCTTGCCGACGGCCAGATCCTCGGGCTTCAGGTGCATGGTAATCTCTCTCCGAAAGGATGCTCTTTTGGTTGGCGAAGGGGACAGTCCCATTTTCGCGGCCGGGCCGCTGTTTCATCGGATCGAACGCCTGTGGGGACGCGAAAATCGGGACAGTCCCCCTCCAAGTTTACAGCTTGTAGGTGTCGCGCGTCGTGTCGGGCTTCACGCCTTCGGGGGTGGCGTCGTGCTCGGGATCGAACCACTCGGGCTGGAACTCGATGCGCTTGTTTTGCTGGATGGCGATGTTGGTGGTCAGTGCGATGACGGCGTCGCCCAGGGCCACCTTCGGATGGCACCGAGGCTGGTTCTCCGGCGACGGATTGCGAATGCACCACGCCCAGTGCTCCTCCTGCTCCCGGTAGCCGCGGCTGACATCCATGGCCGGGCCCGTATCTGCCTCCTGCTGCATGGGGCCGGACGCTTGCGTGTCGAGCGTGGGAGCCGCCTGGACCGACATTCGGCTCGCCCGGGCCGCGCTCTGCAGCAGCATAGCCTCCTGCTCCCGCTCCAAAATGAGCGTGCCGTCGGTGCCGAAGGCGATCTCGCCGTAACCCTCGAACCCGTTGCCGTTGATCGATGCGTATTGCATGCCGATCTTCTTGCGACGGGCCACCTTGTCGTTCTTGTCGTAGCCGGGGGCGGGGAACTCGACGATGCAGTACACGTGGTCGTCGGCCTCGCGGTCGGGGCCGAAGATGGGCCGGTTGCCCGCCGCCACCACGTTCAGCGGCAGTTGCTTTTCGCCGCCGTGCGCGGCGGCCACGAAGATGCTGGCCGCGTCGAGTTGGTGGCTGCCCAGTTCGGCCATCAGCCCGCCGCCGGTCCGTTCCCACAGCCGCCAGCGGATAAGCTCCTCGATGGCCGGCCGCTCGTATACCTTTCCACCGGGAAACTCGAACCGCTCGGACCGGTAGCCGTACTCCTCGGCCAAAGTTTTGCCGGTCTCGCCCTGCGGCTCATGCAGGATGTAATCAGCCAGTTGGGCTTCCTTCTGGGCTACTTTGCGGCGCCACTCGTCGATGTCGGTGCCACGCGCCGCGTCCAGCCGGGCCTGCCAACTGCGAAGCTCCTTGACCAGTTGCTCGGCGTTGGGATCGTCGGGCTTGACCTGGGGCGGCAGCGGTTGCTGCCAGCTATCCCTTCCCGGCATGTTGCCGCGGTGCCACTGCGCGCGAATGTAGTGCAAATCGCCCAGCAGGCCCCGCTTGATCTGGTCGACCGCATTGTCGTACAGAATGCTGTAGTGCCGCTGGTGGCCGGTGGCCAGGTACTTGCGGGTTTCCTTGGCCACGCGGGCCATTTCCTTGCACTCGTGGGCGCTGTGGCCCATGAGCTTTTCGGTCAGCACGTGAAGGCCCGCCCGCATGGCGCAAATCGACGCCGCGGCGTGCAGGTGCAGCGGCAGCGCGATGATGACCGCTTCGAGGCCGTCGCGCCGGGCGTTGCGAATGAGGTCCTGCCAGGGGCCGTACACCTTCACGTGTTTCCGCGCTTCGTCCTCGGTCCGCCAGCCGAATTTCGCGAGCAGTCCCGGCCGCGCGTCGAGGGCCGCGGCGCTGTACACGTCGCCGTGGAACGCGCGATGGACGTTGTACGGCCGGATGTCGGCAATGGATTTCACCTCGAGGTAGTCGGGATTGATGGCGCCGAGGAGCACGTTCCCTTCGTCGCCGGTGCCGATGATTCCCACCCGCACCGGGTTGGCCACCGAGGCCCCATAGCCGAAGTAGAAGGCACCCATGCCACCGACGGCCACGCCGCCGGCCAGCGCGCTTTCCTTGAGGAAATCGCGCCGGCTGACCGTGCCCGCCGGCCCGTGGATCGCGCCGTTGATCGCGTCGACGAAGTCGCGCTTTCCCGCTTCACGTTGTTCAGGAGATAGGTCCATCATAGCGGTTGCTGGTTGTTGGTTGTTGGTTGCTGGTTGCTGGCTGGGAGCCGCCGGATTCAGGCCGTGGCCGGTTCGGCCTCCTTGCTGTCGGCCGGCTTCTTCTTGGCGAAGCGCTCGTAGAGCCGCAGCACGTAGTTCTCGACGAAGTAATCGAGCCCGCCCCATCGCCCCACGGCCGTCGAGGCCAACAGGATCAGGGCCATCATCTCGACGAAGTTCTTGTCGACCACCAGGGCGTGGCCCACCACTTCCGGGGCCGGCGGATAGATGGACGGCCAGGGCGGCTGAGTGAGCAGCACGAATACGAGGAACACGGCGCCGCCGAGCGCCGCCGGCCGGGTGAACAGCCCCAGGATCAGGCACGCGCCGATGGCCGTCAGGCCCCAGGTGACCGAAAAGTCGAGGAAGTCGGTAACCGTCCAGCCGACGGGCAGGAAGCCGCGCTTCCGTTGCCCTTCCTCGAGCACGTCCCAAAGGCCGTCGTGCAAGCCGCGCTCCATGGTGTCCAAATCGCCCAGCCAGCCGCGGGCTTCGGCCCGAAGCGTCATCATTTCTTCCCAAAGCCGCTTCTTCTGGTGATGGGCCCCGTTGTTCGGCCCATACTTCCGATCTTCCCACCGGGCGAGCGAGCCGAAATAGGCCTCGATGTCCGGCTGAGCGTCGGCAACGTAGTCTTCAGCTGATTGACGGTAGCGGTGTACGAGTTGCTCGATTTCGAGTTTCTGCTGGTCGCTCGGCGCGTACTTGCGTACCACCGCGCGCTGGAGGTCCTGCCAGCGGTCGGTGTACTGCCGCACGCCCGTCACACGATCCTCGACGGCCAGCACCACCCGGTTGCCCGGCCCGGTCACCCGGCCGGAGGCCAGGGCCGCCTCGGCGTCGAAATTGTCGGGCGCGGGTACCGCCGGGTTGTACGGCAGGGGATCGCCGCCGACGGTAGCGATCTTCAACTCGGAAACCGCGGCCGAGAACTCGCTCTCGATTTCGCCCAGCTTGGCAACCCAGGCGGTGAGCTTTTCGCCCGCGTTGTCGGGCGTTTCGCCTTCGGGATCGAGCAGGGCCACTATGGTTGCCCGCTCGCTGCGCAGGAAACGGTCGAGTTTGTCCTCGGCTTCCCACAGGGCTCGCAGGCTGCCGGCGCGGAAGTCGTGCAACTTCCCGGGGTCCTTTTCCAATTCGCGCGCGATGGGCACCTCGGCGCCGTCGCGGTGGCGTCGCCACACTTCGAGCAGCGGGTCGGCAACCGGCGCGGCCTCGATGTTCAGGCGGCTGCGTCCGTAGATGTCGGGAAGCATGGCGTAAAACAGGGGCGCCACCGGACCCTTGGCGCTGGCCAGGAACCCTTCGGCCGAGAAGTCGGGATTCCCGACCTTCCAAACCCCCTCGTAGAAGAAATGAAAGCCAATGCTCAACCGCAGGGCTACCAGCAGCACCACGGTCACCATGCTGATCTGGAAAGTGCGGTATCTCAGGGGAGTCCTCCTTCGCGGATCGCGACGTAATGCAAGGGAAATCGTCAGTGAATTATACGGGGTGGGCCGACCAAAGGCGGGCGAACACGGGGCGGGTCATCGCTTGGAAAGCCCGAAGGAGCCCTAACGAAACCAGGACAGGCAACCTCACTCCAGTGGAGCTTCCGAGGATTTGCTGCTTAAAGGCCGAGAGCCGATCCCGGTCTTGTCAGCAACCCTAACCGTATTCTAACCGCACCAGAATCCAAGTGCCAGGGCTGGGACACTAGATTTTGGAAACTTGGGTAGCCGTGGCGACGTTGGCAAGGTGGCATAAGCCCCCACGGACGAACCGCCGACGCGGCCTCGCGTCGGAATGGTCTTCTGGAACACCGCTCGCTCTTCCGTACAAGCCTGGGGCGTTTCGACCCCACCCAGACAACCTGGGTGGGGTCGTGCCGCCGATCGATTACAGCGGGCGGATGCGGATCTTGCGGAAGCTGACCACGTCGCCGTGCTCCTGCAGTCCGATGTGGCCTTCCCGCGGAAAGTCCTTCAGGGCCGTGCGGTACTTGTTCTTCGAGCCGTCGGGGTTCTTGCCCGGCTCGGTCCACTCGTCGAGGTCGGCGTCGATGATCTGCTCGCCGTTCAGATCGATCGTAATTTGGCTGCCCTTGGCCGTCAGAACGACCTTATTCCAGCCGTCGACCGCGGCGTTCTTGCCGGGCGCCAGCGCGTCGTAGAGTGCGCCGACGCTGCCCCGGTTCGGGTTGTCGGTGGGCCGGTGGATTTGCATTTCCAGGCCCGTCTGCACGCAATCTTTCGGATTCCCGGTTCGGAAGAACAGCCCGCTGTTGCCCTCGGTCTTGAACTCCAGTTCCAGGACGAAATCGCCGTAGCGCTCCTTGGTCCAGATGTACCCGGCCTTCTCCTTGCGTGTCACGACGCCGTCTTCAATGACCCAGCCGGCGCCGGGCGGGCCGCCGGCGCCGTTGTCCCAGGCGGAAAGGTCGGTGCCGTCGAACAGGACGGTCCACTTGCACTGCTTGTCGGCCCGGGCGAGGCCCGCCGCAGCCAATACAACGACCAAGCCGGCCAGGATGCCGCAGGTCGAGGGAAAAAGTCGTTTCATCGGTTGTCTCTCCTTCTGAAGTTGTAACGTGGAAAACCGGGGCTCTTCCGTTTCCAGGTGCGAACCGTTCGGCCGAACGGCTGCGTTCTGCCCGATTCGGCGGACGGCACGACGGAGCGTGCCTGCTACTTTGCCGGGCTTTGCACCCGGAAACGGAAGCCCCAAAACCGAATGCGAGCGGGGGCTTAGTTGCCGCCCGTCCGCTTCTTCGCTTCGTTGAGCCAACGGCGGGCCTTGGCCGTGGTGTCGGCGTCGGGGCCGGCGGCCATTACCTTGGTCATTGCGTCGGCCACGGCGGCCGGATGCTCGCCGACGATCTGTTCGGCAACGGCCACGGCCGCTTCACAGGCCGCCTGCTTCAAGGCGGGGTTGCCCACCTGACGCATGGCCATTTCCAGGGCCTCCGGCTCGGGCACGCGCGTGACGGCGTCGAGCACCAGGCGGCGCTCCTCGTCGCGCGCGGCGGCCTCAAACGCCTTGCCGGCCATGGCCAGCTTCTCCTCGTCGGGCAGGCCGAGCTGCCGGAATACGCGGATGTAGCCGCGCAGGCATCGCACCCGGTACTTTTCCGGGCCCGAGCGGGCCAGGTCGAGCAGTACGGGGGCGACGTCGGGACTCATCCATTCACCCAGCACGCGGGTAGCGGCGTCCTGGAGTTCGTCGCTGCCGGATTTGGCCGCGGCCCCAACGCCCGCCAACGCGCGGTCGCCGCCCACCACCCCCAGCAGGTCGATCAGGTCGATCTGCGCCGAGGTCGATGCCCGCGGCGCCGCGGCCAGCAGCCGCGCGGCGGCCGCATCGCGGTCGGGCATGCGCAGCACGGCCATCCGCAGCGCGTCTTTGGCCGCGGCGGCCATCTCGGGCGATTCGTCCTGAACGAGCAGTTCGAGCAGCGCCGGCAGATCGTCGAGCCCTACGGTGGCGCCCAGTGCGCCGATGGCCGCCTTGGCCACCTGCGGATCGTCGTCGCCGGCCGCTTCCTTCAGGACGGGCACCACGGTGGAAATGCCGCGGTCGCCGGCCAGTTCGATCAGCAGAATCCGCTTCTGCCCCTCCGCATCGGCCAATTCGCGGGCAAGGGCGGCGTCGACCCCATCGCCTTCCAGCTCGATCAGGCTTTGCCGGGCCGCTTCTGCTGCGACGGGTGCGTTCACCGCCGCATCGAGGAGCACCGGCACGGCCGAGGCGTCGCCCAGTTGCCCCAGCACCGAAACGGCCGCTCGCCGGATGTCGGTGGCGTCCGACCGGGCCGCCTCCAGCACCACCGGCAAGGCCGCCTTTTCGCCCAGGGTTCCCAGTGCGTTGATCAACAGCACCTGCCGCGGGTGCGGCGTGGCGGCAGCGACGCCTTCGAGGGTGAATTGCTCGCCTTCGGGAACCTCGGCCGTGCGCCGCTCGCCGTCCTTGGTGTAGACGACACGGAGCACCTTGGGGGTCTTCGGCGCCGGGTCGCCGGCCAGATCGTTCGAAGCAACGACTGCCTGGCCCTGCTCGGCGGCGGCGATGACCGCCGCCGTCACGTCCACCCAGCGGTCGCCCGCCCCGTACTCGGCCTTTTCAACCACCGTGCCCTCCTTCGGGGCCTCGACGGTCTCGGGCAGTTCGATTTTCTCCATGACGACGCGCGCCACCTCGGCCCCGCCCAGCTCGTGCGCCATGTGCAGGCCGACGCGGAAGGCGGCCCGATCGTCCGATTGCAGGCACTCGGCCAGCAGCGGCAGGGCTTCCTTTCCGCGGGTGCGAATGACGCCGGCCAACGCCGCCACTTGGAAATGCTCGCGCAAATCGGCCGCGCGGAGCGACGCGTACAACGCAGCAGCCTCGGCGGCCTTGCCCTCAGCCCGCATCGTATCGGCCGCGCGCAGGCACGCGCCGGCCGCGGCCGACTGCACCGGCTCCGGGCGGCTCAGGGCGGCGGTGAGGGTGGCAATGGCGTCGGGCGTGGCAATGCGGCCCAACGCGGCGGCGGCGGCCGTCGCCGCGTCGGCATCGGCGCCGGCGAGCAACCCCTCCAGCGCCTCCACTGCCTCCCTATCGCCGCGGACGCCTACCGAGTTGATCACACCGATCAGCAGCAGCCCGTCCAACTCGCCCAGTGCGCCGCGCAACGCCTCGTCGACCGCCGGATCGGGGATGGGTTCCAGTGCGTAGCGGGCGTAATGGGCCAGCTTCGGGTCGGAGAGCATGTCCGCCAGCACGGGCACCGACTCCTTGCTGCCGGTGACGGCCAACTGCTGGCATGCCTTGGCCTTGTCGAACAGCGGCGCGTCCGATTGGAGCACGGCAATCAATTCGGCTTCGCTGCCTTCGGCGGGCGGGGGTTGCTGGGCCCAAAGCGGCGCGGCCGACGCCGCCAGCACGGCGGCGGCGAAAACGCAAGTGATCAAACGCATGGTCGGGTTCTCCTCAGAGGATGTAAGATCGGTTCGGGTTCGCGAAGTGTGTGCCAGGGGGAAAGTCCCGTTTTTGCGGCCCCCTTGGGCGGCCGCTCGGGCAACTCGCCCTCTATTTGCCGCAAAAATCAGGACAGTCCCCTACGCGACTTCGGTCAGATGTGCCACGGCTCGCGCATCGCGCGGCTGCGCATCCGGTTGGCTTCTTCGTCGTCGATGAACTGGTGTGTGGCCGGGTCCATACGCAACGGCCGGCCGAGCTGCCACGCGATGTAGGCCGCATGGCACACGATGTGCGAAAGGGCCGCCACGTCGGAGTTCGAGTTGGCCGGCTTGCGGGTCTTTACACAATCGAGGAAGTTGCGCACGTGCGTGCTCGGATCGGTGCCCGGCCGACGGAACTCGGTCCGCGCGGTGCGCAAGGACTCGGGCTCGATGGCGAACCGGCCACTGTCGCCCGTTTCGATCCAGCCTTCGTCACCTTCGTACCGCACGCTGCACGTGCCGAGGCCCATCCAGCCGTCGGTGCGCATGACGAGCTTCAGGCCGTCGTCGTAGGTGCACACGACGCCGCTTCCCTCGGGCACGTACTCGACCGGGGGAACGTGGTCCTTCTGGGCCGCCCACTGGCACAGGTCGACGGTGTGGGAGCCCCATTCCAGGATGCCGCCGCCGTGGAAGTCGAAGAAACCGCGCCAACCGCCCTGCACGTACCGCCGGTTGTACGGCCGCCAGGGACACGGGCCCAGCCACATGTCCCAATCGACCTCGTCCTCCGGCGGCAGCGGTTCCTCGGGGAGCCACTGGTGGCTGGTGGGCGGGTTGCGTGTATTCGCATGCACGGTGTGAAGCTTGCCCAGCTTCCCTTCGGCAATCAGGTTGGTGGCGAAGATGAAGTTGCCGATACTCCGCCGCTGCGTGCCCGCCTGGTAAATGCGGCCGTACTGGCGGAACGTGTCGGCCAGGGCTTCGCTTTGGGCGATGGTCATCGAGCAGGGCTTCTCGCTGTACACGTCCTTGCCCGCCTTGCAGGAAATGATCGAACACAGCGCGTGCCAGCGGTCGCCGGTGGCGGTAAGGATAGCGTCGATGTCGGGCCGGGCGAGCATTTCGTGCATGTCGCGATACATGGCGCAGTCGGTGTTGCCGTGATGGCTGTCGGCCATTTGCTTGACCGCTTCGCGGCGCGACTGGCGCACGTCGCAGATGGCCAGCACCTGCACGTCGGGGTTCGACATGAACGAACGCAGGACACCGGAACCCCGGCCGCCGATGCCCAGGCCGGCCAGCGTAATGCGTTCGCTCGGTGCGACGGCGCCGAACCCCAGCGCCCGGCCGGGCACGACCTGCGGCGCCAGTGCGACCGCGGCGAATTGGGCAGCCCCTTTCAAGAACCGCCGGCGGGAAAACGATTCGATCCGGCTTGGCATGCGGAACCTCCTTTGGTGGGTGGGCAGGTTGGCAGATGGGTGGTGCGGGCAACCGTGGACCGTCCCGGCGGCAATACGCGTTCACGGGCCGGCGGCGCAGGCAGTTTTCTCCGCTGCATGCGAAGGGGACAGTCCCATTTTCGCGGCCGGAGCGGTTGACCGATTGGGCTTATTCGCCCGTGTGCCGCGAAAATCGGGGCAGTCCCCTGTGAACGGTCGTCCGGCATCACCCCAGCATAATAGCCGCAACGGAACCCGGGTGCAACAAGATGGATCGTTGCCTGGCTCCAGGCGATTGGGAGCCGAACGCCGGGGGCGTTCATCCGGCCTTCGGTTCACGTTCGGAAATGCGAGGGAACGCTGCTTCCCGCACATCGGCTGGCACGTGAGGGCCGCCGCGGATCTCTTCAGACGAGCGGCTCAGCGAGTGCATCAAGTACCCAGGCAGGACGAGGGACCACGGCGGCTCCCCTACAATACCCAACCGCTCCCGAATCTGCTCGCGACGCACAGGTTCGCCGTAAGCGGCGTCGAGCGCCGCCAAGTCGACTTGCGGCATGTCTTCGCTCAGGTCGAGAAGCCGGATTCCCGCGCCAGCGTCGTAACACTCGTGTACGAAACCGACGCAACTGAAGCGTCGGAAGCGTTTCGTGCCCGTCACGGCGTCTGTTACCCACTCGACCGGCGGATGCACCACGTACTGCTTCAGTGGGCTGTCCAACGGTTGTGTCTGATCGTCGATTTCGGCCAAAGTCGTGGCGATACCGGCCAACTCGTCGAGGGTCAAATCGTCGAGGAAGCCCACGGCGTGGGCACAGCATTGTTGAAAACCGCGCGGTGCGGCTCGCCCGGTTCTTTCGCCGGCTACCACCGGCGGACAAACATGCCAAACGTCGGCCTCGCTGCCAAACTGCAATCGGCAGTCATCGCGCAATAAGGCCACATGCCTTACGAAGGGTCGCCCATCCGGTTCGGCATATTCAGCCACAACCGAAAACCGCCTCAGCGTCGTCGCTTCCGCTTCCAGCCGGCCTCCCGGCATCCTTCCACCCCGCTCAGCTTGGGTTGTCGACAGGCGCCTGGACCAGCCGTCGTAGCTGTTCGCAAACACGTTGGGCCGGCGGATCGGACGTATCGACTCCTTTGAGTTGCCACATTCGCAGGGTGGACTCCAGCTTTCCGGCGAGTTGCCGAATCACCCACCGCATTCGCAGCGACAGGACTCGCTCCACACATTCCGCCACGCGTGCATCGCCTATGGCCGCCAGGGCGTGCGCAGCGTTCTGGCCGATTGCCGCTTTCTCCCCGGCGATCAGCCAATCGCGGTCCAGGAACTTCTGTGCCAGTTCGTCAATTCGGTCGGCAAGAGTGCCTGGAACGGAAGCGTTCTGCGGGGGATGCGCCTCGTAGAAGTGAATGATGCTCTGCAATGCGACCAGCCGCGTCTCGACGGGGCGAGGCTCCAAGAAGCGCGTCAACGTGTCGACTTCAGAGGGCGAGATCACGGAAGCGTACGTGCGAATGGCGGAGCACACGACGGGCCGGATTCCGCTTTCCGCGCTCTCGCGGAGCGAGTCGGCGAGGGTCAGAAGCCGTTGCTTCAGCCGATGGCGCAGCGACCAGTCGGAAATCTGTATGCCTTCAGCAAACAAGACAAGCTGGTTTCGCCAAGCCGGCGGTAGGCTGTCGTCGCACAACTGATCGACAAGAAACTCCGCAGCCTTGGGCTCATCGGACGCCGCCAAGTTCTGAAGGGCCGCAAAGCGTGCCTCCGGGTCGGACCGGAGCGACCCACGTGCCGGTTCCAACGGCTCGACGGCCACGCGCACGCGACTGTTATCGGGCAAGTCGATATGTCCGTCCAGTTGCAGCGTGCCCGCGACAATCATTCCCGTTGTCTCGGTTCGCATGATTCTGCCCCCAATGGGTGCCGCCCCAAGTTAGCCCATTGTCATTATAGTTGCGTTTCCAAGGGTTTGCCAGGGGATTATCGTACCCCCTACCGCCGTGTGAACGCGGCGAGCACATCGGCGATTTTCTGCAGGGTTTCGGGCTCGGGCATGGGCAGCTTGACGTAGGTTTGGCCGGTGCGCTCATCGCGCTCGACCAGCCCGGCGGGTGGGCCGCTTGCGCCGCGGCCGGAGCCCCCGGCGGGCCCTTGCCCGCCGCCGGCGGCCAGCATTTGCCCCAGGCTGTCGAACAGCGCCTTGCCGGCGGCGGCCAGGTCGGTCCAAAGCTGCTCCGGGGCGGCGGCGGGCGCGGTCGCCGGCGGCGCCGGTTGCGGAGGCGTGGCCGGCTCGGGCGGCGAGGGGGCCGCTGTCGGCCGTGCGATGCCGCCGGTGGCCGTCTCGACCGATTCCATGAACCGCTTCAGCCGCGTGCCGCCCAGGAACACGGCGTCCTGTCCGCCGTCCAGCACACCGGAGAAGACCGACTTCTTGAACTTCAATAGTTCAAGCATGCCCTCCTCGATCGTGCCTTGGGAAATGAAGTGCACCACGCGCACCGGCCGGCGCTGGCCGATCCGGTGCACGCGCCCGATGCGCTGCTCCAGCACGGCCGGGTTCCACGGCTGATCGAGCACGACGACCGACGAGGCGTGTTGCAGGTTCAGCCCCACCCCGCCCGCGTCGGTCGCCAGGAACAGGCGGCACTTGGGGTCCTCGCGAAAGCGGCGTACCAGCTCGCTGCGCCGTTTGCTTGGCACCCCGCCATGGAATAGCACGTGCTCCCAGCGCCGCTTCTCCAGCCGCGGAGCGACGATCTCGTGCATGCGGGTCCACTGACTGAAGATGACCACCTTGTGATCGGGCTCTTCGAGCATCTCGCCCAGAAGCTGCACCAGTTCATCGGCCTTCGTGCCGTAGTCGGTTTCGTGATCGAGCAGGTAGGTGCTGTTGCACGACATGCGCATGTTCTGCAGGGCGATTTGCATGCGTAACTGGTCGGCCTCGCTCAGGTAGCCGTACCGGCGCCACTTCGCCACCAGCCGGGCGACCGTGGTACGATTCTCCTCGTGATGCTCGGCCTGCTGCGGGGTCATGGGCACGAAGAACTGCTTGTCCATGCGTTCGGGCAGCTCGTCGAGCACTTCCTTCTTCGTCCGCCGCACCAGGATCGGCTTGAGCGTTTCGGAAACCTGCGAAAGGTTCCGATAGCCCACCACGCGGCCCGTCTCGTCGACCTCCTGGTGCTTGTCGAGGAATCGGAACATGGGTCCCAGACGAAACCGGTCGACGAACTCGACGATCGAGTGCAACTCCTCGAGCCGGTTCTCCAGCGGCGTGCCGGTGAGCACGATGGCCTGCGGCGACTGAAGCTGTTTGACGCTCTGCGCAGTGCGGGTCTTCCAGTTCTTGATGCGCTGAGCCTCGTCGAGAACGACCAGGTCGGGTTGCCAGGCGCGGATGGCGTCGAGGTCGCGGTGGATCACGTCGTAGTTGACCAGCTTGTAGAACCCCTCGGCCTGGTACGCGCGGCGGCGTTCGGCAATGGTGCCCTCGACCACCACGGCCCGGCGGCCGGTGAACTTCTCGATCTCCTGCTGCCACTGGTGCTTCAGCGACGTGGGCGAGACGATGAGCACGCGTTCGATACCGGCCACGCGGGCGAGGATTTCGGCTGCGGCGATGGCCTGGATCGTCTTGCCCAGGCCCATGTCGTCGGCAATGAGCGCCCGGCCGGCCTTGGCGGCGAACAGAGCGCCCTCGCGCTGGTAGGGGTAGAGCGACACCTTGAGGATTTCCTTCCAGGCGGCGGCATTCGCCCGGCCGAACAATCGGTCGACCTCGTCGCGCACGTGTTCGCGGTCGCGCATTTCGGCAACGGTGTTCAGGGCGTCGTCGTAACAGCGCACCTCGTGCCCGCCGAACGTGCCCGCCTTCTTCAAGAACAGGTGGAACCGCGCGTGCGCGCCCTCCTTCAGCCGTCCATGGTCGTCGAAGTACCGCCCGGCGTATCGCCGGAGGGCGGCGGGGCACTCGGTGCCGGGGCGGAAGATCACCTCGCGCCGGGCCCCGTAGTGCAGGTACACCTGCGAATAGGCCGGCTGGAACCCCAGGGCAAGCTGGGTCTTGGCGCCGCGTTTCTTTTCCAGCCGTGCCAGGGTAAACTCAATGTGCTTGCACGTGCCCAGCGTGTTGACCGCGTAGTCGGGGCAGGAGCAGAAGTTCTCGCCCAACGCACACCCGCGAATGGCCAC
>CAYPWB010000110.1:0-15788 GCA_964414315.1 uncultured Planctomycetaceae bacterium
AACTCTTCCCCATGCCCGAGCCGAAGCACAAGAGCGCGTGACGGCGGCCGGCCTGCCCGGACTATCTCAGCGATCCTCGATCATGTCTCGGATGGCTGTGAGTTCGCTGTGTAGTCTAGAAAGATCCAGCGTGACGCTTTGCGACAGGAGCAATTCCGCCACACGCGCTCGAACCTCCTCGAATCGCGGCAAAGCTGCCAGTTCGCGGACCACGGTGTCGATCTGAGGACCGAATTCGCTGGTACCGTGAACGAGTAGGTCCGTGAGCGGATGATCGCCGGGCTTTCCGTTTGGCATAATCTGTGGCGGGCACAGCCCGCCCTACAAGTTTGACGTAGCATCGGCGGCACTGGGCAGGCTGTACTCGCCGAGAGCGGAAAGCGGCGTCCCAGCGGGGAAAGGGCCAGACCGCTCAAGCACTTAGCTCACACTGCGGCAGGATCCACTACCGCAATTCCAGGCCCGAAGCCAGCCATCCGACGGAAGTGAACAATGTTAAAGGTCAAGAGGTGCGTCACTGAATGCACATGGCAGACGGCAACAAGGCGAGCGTCATGGACCTGCTTGCCGATAACCGCCAGCGCACCAACCATCGCTTTCCATGCTGGGAATATATCAGGCGTTTCGGGGAGCATCGGGAACCGTGCCTCGAAAGTCGCTGCCAGCGCCTCCGTGTCCATTGCCGAAAGTCCAAGACCATTGACGGCAACCGGGCGGGTGGCGACGTTCCGAAACTCGACCATGATCTGTGGTGCAACGTGCAGTACTTCGTTGCGCCGGTGCAATTCCAGAACAGCGTGTGCGGCCATGGCGTGCTGAATATCACTCGCGTTCGCCAAGCGGCCCAGAATCGTGGTGTCGATCAGGAACGCCATCAGTCGTACAGCCCTTCGCTGCTGAAGGCCGAGTCGGGAAGGGATACGCCACAGTCGCGAACGGCACAGAGCAGCCCTCGCTCCCATTCATCCCGGGGTTGTAACTGCCGAGTGTCGACGAGAAATCGGTCGCGCAACACACTCAGCGCGAGCACTTCGGGGGCGATGCCCTTCTTGCTCGCCGCGTCGTTGAGGACGGCTTCCAGATCGGGCCCGAGAGTGATTACCATTGCCACTCCTCCTCTTCATTCGTATCATCTGTGCATGGGTGCCCGACCGGAAGGCCGGTCAACGCCATGCGCACGTACCAGGACCAAGTACAGCCGATCCACGGTTACATCATAGGCTCGCGATGGGGCCGGGTCAAGGGACCGAGCCCTTCCGCGGGAGGGCGGCGTTTCACTGCCCGCTACAAAAAATCCCGCAACGACTCGTCGATGCCCTTGCGCACCTCGAACCAGTAGTCAAGCGCGGCTTCGGCGGGATTGTTGCGGAAAGCGGCGACCCAATGGGCCAACTCGGGATGGTCGTCCCGATCGATCTCCAACGCCCGTTCCAGGAACGTGCGCACGAACTCGACGTTCCGCTCGCTTTCCCAGTACACGCCGGCGTTGCGGGAATTGATGCGGCTGGCGGCCACCGAAACCGAGGCCAGGTACGCCTCGCCGCAGCCATACACCGACTCGATCGCCGCGGGCAGCATCTCCTCGGCCCAAGCACGGTGGAACCGGCACACGCCGCCGTTGTCCATGATCAATTCGCCCTTCAGCCGCTCGGCGCACTTGCGGCCCAGCGCCCGCGGCGGCAGGAATTCCGGCCCGTAATGCATGTAGTATTTTCCCATGATGGCCATGGGGGCCAGCGTGCCGGGCGTCCAGTACTGGTTGGGCACCATCCAGCCTTTGCGGCCGTTGGCGGTGTGGACGAACGAGTCGAGAATGCGTTTCCCGCCGACCCGCCGGACGCGCCGTGCCCATTTTCGCGGGCCTTCCTGCAAGTCGAGCGTGCCCCGTTTCTTCAGGATCGAGTCGATCAGTTCGCAGCCGAGCCGGGCGTTATGCAGGGAATCGCCCACGACGTCGAAGTGATGCATGTCCCATCGCGGCTTGTCGGAAACGCCGAGTTCCGCCGGCGTCAGGTCGCCGGTGTCGAGGCAGTCCATCAGCCAGGCGAGCACGCCGCCTAGTGAAATGGCGTCGAACCCGGCCGTATCGCTCGCCTTGTTCAGCAACTCGGCCGCCCGCTGGTCGAAAATGCCGCACAGGGGGCCGAGCGACTGGTAGGGCTCGAAATCCTTCTTGTACTCGTCGCGGAGCTTCTTGCACACGGCCACGCAGGGCTCGCCGCAGTTGTGCTGGTTTTTCGGGCGGATGGTCTCTTCGTTGAACTGCTTCAGATAGTGGTCGACGATGAAGCGGTTGTGCAGGTCGAGCCGCTGGGGGTCGGTCCAGTGGATCGTGCGGTAGTTCAACGCGATGATCCGCCCGCCGACGCTCGCGTAGTTGACGCCGAAGGTGCCGCCCGTTTCGAACTTCGGGTCGAAGCGGTACTTGGTGGTCGCCTCGAAGTCTTTGACGGCCAGCTTCTGCTTGTATTTTTCCTCGAACCAGGAATCGGCCACCTTGCGATCGCGGAAATCCTCGTCGACGACGGTTCCGCCGTAGATGATTGCGACGATGCCGTGTTCGGCGAGCAGGGCCGAGCCGAAGCCGCCGCGTCCCGCCCAGGTGTCGACGTTCGTAGCCTTGCCGTCTTTGACCGGCGCGGAAAGCACGCCGCCGAAGTCGGTTGCGCGGGCGGCCGGCCCGACGGCCAGCGCGCGGTAATCGCCGTGGTAGCGAGGCCCGAACACGGTCAAGGCATGGTCCATCATGGCGTAGGCCCCGCCGCGCCCGGAGGACCAAACCGCCTCGGCATCGACCGGGACGACGTCGACCTGGACCTCTTCGCCGTGGTCGCGATTCAGGTACAGCACCGAGGGCGAGGGCGCCTTGCCGATGACGGACACCATGTTGATGCCCAGGTTGTCGAACGGCAGCCCCGCTCCGCCCATGCTCGAAATGTAAAACCCGCGCCAGCAGGGCGAGAAGCCGGTGAGGATCAGGCGGTTCGAGCCCGGCAGGATCGAGCCGGCGAACAGGCCGGTGCCGATGTTGAGGCTCCGCCGGCGGCCGGTGAGATGCAGGCCAAGGTCGACCGGGCCGAAATAATCGGCCAGCGGGTACCGCCTGGTCTTGTAGAACCCGGTCGAAGCGTCGACGAAGAGCACCTTTTGAGCGTGTTGCATGGGCCGCCTCCTTTCGTGTGATCCGCACTAGCCGCCCGTGCCCCATTCCAGCCAGAACTTGGTGAGGAAGAAGAAGATCGGCGCGGCGAAGCAAATCGAGTCGATGCGGTCGAGCAGGCCGCCGTGGCCCTCGACCAGGGTGCCGTAGTCTTTCACGCCGCGGTCGCGTTTGATGGCCGACATGGTCAGGGCGCCGGCGAAGCCCATCAGCGCGGTGACCAGAGCCATCAGGCCGGCCATCCACCAGACGAAGGGTGTCGCCCACCAGAGTGCGGCGCCCAGCAGGGTCACGGTGCCCGATCCGCCGAGGAGCCCTTCCCACGTCTTGTGCGGGTTGATAGCAGGGACGATGACATGCTTGCTGGGCAATTGGGCCCACGCGTATTGCAGCCCATCGCTAAGCTGCGCGATGAGTACGAAAAACAACAGCAGTCGCGTGCCGGCGTAGGCTTCGTCGGGCAGCATGAGCATGGCCGGCGCAAAGCTCAGGCAGTACACGCAAATGAGCAGGCCGGCCTCGATCTTCGCCGTGCGCTCGAGGAACCGCTTGTAGTCGCCGGCCAACGCGATGCGGGCCGGCAGCAGCAGGAACGCGAACACGGGAATGAGGATGCTGTACAACTCGTACCAGTCGAGCGCGACCAGCACAAATTGCATGGGCGTGATGAGAAAGAACACCCAGAACAGCGTGCGGTGGTCGCCGGGGCGCGTGGGCGTAAGCGTAATGAACTCGCGGAGCGCCCAGAAGGCCATCAGGCCGAACAGCGCGATGGTGGCCCACTGCCCCAGCAAAAACGCCGCAGCCAGCACCAGGAAAAGCAAAAACCAGGCGCGCACCCGATGGTTCAGCGACGCCAGCACGGCCGCGTCCAGCCCGCTGTCGGTGCGGCTCTTTAAGAAGCGCATCGCGCCGGCGGCCGCCGCCAGCAGCAGCAGCACGCCGCCCAGTAGTCCCAGGGTTTGCAGGTCAGGCACGGTGGTATCTCATGAACGGTTTATTGGGCTCCATTTCGCCCGTGCAACCGGGCGGTTCCCGAGGGAAATCCGACGGTGCGTTGGTGTCGTGCTCCGGGGCGGTTAGGCCTCTTTGAGGCGCCGGACGGCGTCGCGGGCGCGCTCCAGGAACTCCGCCTTGCTCTCGCCCGCCTCCAGCCACACGGGCGGTCCGAAGGTGATGCAGCTTAGAAGCGGGACCGGCAGCACTTCGCCGCGCGGCAGGATGCGGTTCATATTGTCGATGTGTACGGGAATCAACTCCAGGTCCGGCCGCTTCTTGCACAGGTAGTACAGTCCGCTCTTGAACTCGCGAATCTCGCTTCCGTCGCTGCGGCTGCCCTCGGGAAAGACGATGATCGAGTATCGATCGCCGATCTCGCGGAGTATCATTTGGACCGGGCTACGGTGGACTTTGACCTCCTTGCGATCGATCAGGATGGCGTTGAACATCTGGCTCGACAAGTAGCGACGGACCGCCCCGGCGGTCCAATAGTCTTGGGCGGCGACGGGTCGGGTCAGCAGGCGCACCGCCTGCGGCAGCGCCGACCACAGCACAATGGCGTCGAGGTGGCTCGTATGGTTGGCGAAGTAGACGCGCTGGCAGGTGTCCGGCTGGGAATCGATCCACCGTATGCTCGTTCCGCTCAGGAATCTGGCCGTCAGGACCAGGATGTTCCGTATCAGGTTGGTATCCATAGTTGCACGCGCCGAACTCGGATGTCCGCGCCCCCACGAGCCGAGTTCTGCCGTGATAGTCCGAGCGGCGGAAATTCCTTTGCCATGGCGAAACGGGGCAGGCGATGAAAACGGGGGAGCAACAAGAACGGGACCGTTAGCCGTCCCGTCTTCGCCGCTCGAAGGACAACTGCCGCTCGCCGACGGTCGGATGGGCGGATTTCTTCGAGCCCAAACGGCTAGGCGCTGCCTCCTCGCCCCTCCTTCCTATCTTAGCTCGCAGCAACCCCGGAGCCAAGGGAGAGTGGCCAGGGGCCGGCTAGTAGTTGGGCGTGGGAGGGCGGTAGTGCCCCAAATCGACCGCGCGAAACCAGGCGATCGTCTGTTGGAGTCCCTCGCGGAGGGGAACCACGGGCTCCCATTCCAGCCGGCGGCGGGCGAGGGAGATGTCGGGCTGGCGCTGCGTCGGGTCGTCCTGCGGCAGGGGTTCGTACACCAGTTCCGAGCCCGCGGCGGTCAGGTCCAACACCTGTTCGGCCAGTTCCCGGATGCTAAACTCGACCGGGTTGCCCAGGTTCACCGGCCCGATCAGGTCGTCCGGTGCGTCCATCATGCGGAGGATGCCCTCGATCAGGTCGTCGCGGTAGCAGAAACTCCGCGTTTGGGAACCGTCCCCAAAGATGGTAATCGGCTCGCCTTGCAGCGCCTGTCGGATGAAGTTCGACACCACCCGGCCATCGAACGGGTGCATGCGTGGGCCGTACGTGTTGAAGATGCGAACGATGCGCACGTTCACGTCGTTACGGCGGTGGTAGTCCATGAAAAGGGTTTCGGCCGCCCGTTTGCCTTCGTCGTAGCAAGCACGGGGACCGATCGGGTTGACCGCGCCGCGATAGCTTTCCGGTTGGGGGTGGACCTCCGGTTCGCCGTACACCTCGCTGGTCGAGGCTTGCAGCACTTTCGCTCCGCACCGCTTGGCCATCCCCAACACGTTAATGGCCCCCATGACCGAGGTCTTCATGGTCTTGATGGGGTTGTACTGGTAATGGCCCGGCGCAGCGGGGCAGGCGAGGTTGTAAATCTCGTCGACTTCCAGATAGATCGGCAGGGTAATATCGTGCCGGATCAACTCGAAGTTGGGCAGACCCAACAAGCCCGCCACGTTCGACTTTTGGCTGGTGAAGAAGTTGTCCAGACAAATCACGTCGTGTCCGAAGGCGACCAGCCGTTCGCACAAATGCGAACCGAGAAAGCCGGCGCCGCCGGTGACGAGAATACGTTTCAATGCGGCCATTACAGGGCGAAGTCGTCCTCGGAGGCCGCTTTGCGGTAGATGGGCATGTGCCGGTAGTACACCTCCAGCATCATGGTGGCCATAGCGGTCACGTAGTGGCGGCCGCCGCGTTCCGCTCCATGGTCGCCGCCGCGGAAATGCCAGCTTCCCCGTTCATGGCCCTCTTTGACCTGCGAGTTGACCAGCCAGTCGTGCATCTGGTCGTTCCACTTCTTCCACACGTCGCCTTCCCAGTGTCGCGCGATCTGGGTGGCGTAGTAGTTGAAGTACATGTTGCCCTTCTTCGACACCCCCATTTTGCTGATGCGTTCCACCCCGCGTTGCAGGGCCGGGTTGTCTTTGTTCCACCCGAGGTACATGCGGCTCAACAGCCCGATGGCCGAGGTGGCCTGTCCGTTCCCCGGCCCCGTGTATCCATAGGCGGCCCCGCTTTCGGCCTGGACGCTGTCGAGGAAGTGGAACGCCTTCTTGACGACCTCGGGCGGGACCTGCAGATACGACATGTGGGCGCTTTTCAGGGCCATCAATTGCCAGCCCACCACCGACGTGTCGCCCGCTTGCCTCGCCGTGTACCGCCAGCCGCCGCCCACCGGGTCCTGTGCGTAACAGATGTAGTTCACGACGGCCTGCGCCGGCTGCAGCAGCGCGCGGTCCTGCGTCATGCCGTAGGCTTCGGTCAGCACAATGGCGGCGAGGCCGTGCGAGTACATCCGGCCACCGTCCTCCCAGAGCGATCCGCCCTGGTTGCTCACTTTCATGTTGTTAATGAGGTAATACAAGCCGGCTTGCACGTTCTTCTTGTGCTTACCCTGTTTGTGCGTTTGCCCGGCGCCGAGGAACGGCAGCAGGGCCATGGCGGTGGCGCCGTTTCGGGCCTGTCGCAACGTGCCCGGGTGGCCGCACTGGCCGCGACAACCGGGGTGCATGGTGTGGTCGAAACTCCACCCGCCGTCGGGCAACTGGTGGTTGGCGAACCACTCCAGGGCCATCGCCACGGCCGCCTCGCTGGCGCCCGTCGCTCCCATGGCTCTCTTGTTGCCGCCCGACCTCGCGCCGTAGCCGTCGCCGCTGATCGCACCAAGTTGGGAAAGCATGTCGCTTCGGGGCGCGTTCTGAATGCCGAAATCGCTCAACTCGATCGACATTTGGGCGGGCTCCATGTCCTCGGTCGGCGACAGATCGACTTCCTCCGATACCATATCGACGTCGAGCGCCACGACTTCGGTCGACAGGTCCAACGGCTCGTCCAGCAGTTCGTCGTCGAGATCGTCGAGTTCGTCGAAGGTCTCCTCCTCGCTCAGGCTGGACGTCAACGGCCCGATATTGTCCATGTTGCCGTCGCCGATGTAGATCAGTGCCAGCACGAGCATGACCACCATGTGGAAGATGAGGCTGACGAGCCAGCTCGGCGTCGCCTTGATCATGCCGCGCATCCAGAGCCCGAAGGCCCCGACCTCCTTGAGTTCCTCCAGCTCCTCGCGGACCCCGACGGCT
This sequence comes from uncultured Planctomycetaceae bacterium, assembly GCA_964414315.1. Lineage (GTDB taxonomy): Bacteria > Planctomycetota > Planctomycetia > Pirellulales > Thermoguttaceae > PWXP01. The sequence continues at coordinate 7,622 of CAYPWB010000110.1, forward strand.
CGCGTTCCTCGCACTTCCTGGACCGAACCGTTGCCGGCCGACTGCTTCGGAGCCGGCTTGGGTTTCGCCGCAGACTGGACCGAGTCGGCCGTTTCGGCAGGGGATGTTTGTGCCATGACTGATTGCACTCCGTAAACGTGAAGATTTTCCGGAACTATTTCATCCATGCAACAGGCGGTAATCCGCCGCATCGCGCTTTAAGGCGACTTCCGTCGCACGTGTCGGGAAACTGCCTGGGGGAGGCATAGCCCCCCCGCGGGCCGCTCCCGGTCATCGCCAACGGAAGCCCGCAAAAACCATTCTAATATCGAATCGAACCATTCACAAGCCAGACGAAGCAGATCACAAGGCAAAGTCGTCGTCGGTGGCGACCTTGCGGTAGATGGGCATGTGCCGGTAATACACCTCCAGCATCATGGTGGCCATCGACGTCACGTAATGCCGACCGCCGCGATCGCCATGCCGATCGCCGCCGAAGTACCAACTCCCCTTTTCGTGGCCTTCCTTTGCCTGCGAATTGACCAGCCAATCGTGCATCTGGTCGTTCCACTTTTCCCACACTTCCCCCTCCCAATGCCGGGCGACTTGGGTGGCATAGTAGTTGAAGTACATGTTGCCCTTCTTCGACACCCCCATTTTGCTGATGCGTTCCACCCCGCGTTGCAGGGCCGGGTTTTCTTTATTCCAGCCCAGGTACATCCGGCTAAGCAAACCGATGGAAGTGGTGGCGGGCCCCTCGCCAGGCCCGGTATAGCCATAACTCGCGCCGCTGTTGGCTTGCACGCTGTCGAGAAACTGCGAGGCCTTCTTGATGACCTGAGGCGGCACCTGGAGGTACGACATGTGGGCACTCTTCAAAGCCATCAGTTGCCAGCCGACCACCGACGTATCGCCGGCTTGGCGCGGCTGGTAGCGCCACCCGCCGCCAACCGGATCCTGGGCGTAGCAGATGTAATTGACCGCGGCCTGGGCCGGCTGCAGCAGGGCGCGGTCCTGCGTCATGCCGTAGGCTTCCGTCAGCGCGATGGCAGCCAAGCCATGCGAGTACATGCTGCCGCCCGGCTCATGCAGCGAGCCGCCGCGGTTGCTCACCTTCATGTTGTTGATCAGGTAATACAGCCCGCCCTGCACGGTCTTCTTGTGGGCCCCGTCTCGGTGCGTCTGACCGGCCCCGAGGAAGGGCAGCAGAGCCATTGCGGTGGCCGCATTGCGGGCTTGCCGCAAATTGCCCGGGTTGCGGCACTGGCCGCGGCAGCCGGGGTGCATGGTATGGTCGAAACTCCATCCGCCGTCGGGCAATTGATGCCGGGCGAACCATTCCAGGGCCATCGCCACGGCCGCGTTACTTTGGGGGGTACCAAGCCGCTGACGACCCTCCTGCGTACGGCCGCCGAACTCTCCCGTCCCGTCGATCGTTCCAATCCGGTCCAGAATGTCGCCCTCCGCCGCCGTTGGGATTCCGAAATCCTCCATCTTGATCGTCATTTGCGGTGGCTCGACGTCCTCGGTCGACAGGTTGAAGTCCTCCGGCATCGGGTCTTCCAGGACATCGACGACATCGGTGGATATGTCGATCGGTTCATCCAGCAAATCGTCCTCGGGCTCCTCCAACTCGTCGAACGAATCTTCGTCGGTCGGCGCTATCACCAAGTCTCCCATCCGGTCCATGTTGCCATCGCCAACGTAAATCATGGCGAGCACGAGCATGACGACCATGTGGAAAATCAGGCTTACCAACCAGCTTGGCGTTGCCTTGATCGTGCTGCGCAGCCAGATGCCGAAAGCGCCTACTTCCTTCAGCTCCTCCATCTCCTCGCGCACCCCAACCGCACGGGTACCACGAACCTCGTGGACCTGTTCGCTCATTCCCTCCGCCGGCCGCTTGGGATTCGCACCGCGGGTGGCCTCAACCGTATCGGCAGGTACTGTTTGAGACATCGCTCGGTCACCTCCCGTGGAAAGGGTGTCAACCTTCGCAGCTTGCTTTCACTGAGTGTTTCGCAGAGGGGCACGCCGGTTATTCCGGGGCAGGGGCCCCGCTCGCTGCGTACCCCCCCATAAGACTGGTTTTCACAAAAAAACGTTTGCGGTTCCGTGGCCCGGCTTCCCGAAAGCCGCCGATTGGCTATAATGCGAGGTTTGCATTTTCCCATTGTCGGAGACCCCCCATGGCGGCGACCAAAGGCAAGAAAAAGAAGAAAGCCGAGACGGTGTTTCTCGTTTGCGAAGAAACGGGCGACTACAACTATTCGATGCGGCGACGACCGGGCGGTGAGAAACTCAAGCTCAGGAAGTACTGCCCACGCCTGCGCAAGCACACCATCCACAACGAGAAGAAGAAGTAACGGCCGGCGTCCCCGCGGCGAAGGCATCCTGCTCGACCGTGGGACAAGCATCCTGCTTGTCAGGAGGCCCAACTCCAACGCACGCAAGCTGGAAGCTTACGCCACGGGGTTTCCATGGGACAAGCATCTTGCTTGTCAACCCGCGAGCTTGCGCCACGGATAGGATCCGGAAGCCCGTCATGGCGAAGCACTGGCGCATACATTCACACGATCCGGACCACATCGCGCGGCTCGTCCGTGGAGCGGAACTGCCGGCGGTTGTTGCTCAGCTTCTGATCGGTCGCGGAGTGACCGACCCGCGCGACGCCCGTGTCTTCCTCGACCCGAAGCTCTCGGCGCTCCGCCCGCCGGAGGAGTTGCCCGGCTGCGCCGAGGCGGCCCGGCACATCCACGAGGCCGTTGCGGCGAAGCGGCGCATCGTGGTTTACGGCGACTACGACGTGGACGGCATGACGGCGACGGCCATTGTGTGGCTGTGCCTGCGCATGTTGGGCGCCGAGGCGAGCTACTACGTGCCCCATCGCGTCGACGAGGGTTACGGCCTGCACGTCGACGCCGTGCGCAAGCTGGCAGCCGAATCGGCCGGGCTGATTGTCACGGTCGACTGCGGCATCGGCAGCGTCGAGGAGGCGCGGCTGGCCCGGGAGCTTGGCGTCGACCTGATCATCACCGACCACCACGAGCCGCGCACCGTGCTGCCCGACGCGGCCGCTATCGTTCACCCTCGCTTGCCCGGGGCAAACTATCCCTTCGGCGGCTTGAGCGGGTCGGGCGTGGCGCTGAAACTGGCGTGGGCCGTGTGCCAGCAGGCCAGCCAGGCGAAGCGGGTGGGGCAGCGGATGCGAGACTTCCTCCTCCAGGCCGTCGGACTGGCCGCGCTGGGCACCGTGGCCGACGTCGTCCCCCTGGTCGACGAGAACCGCGTGCTGGTGCGCCACGGGCTCAGTAGCCTCGCGAACCAGCCCACCCTCGGCGTCGCCGCGATGATGAAACTCGCTGAGTTGGACAAGAAGCGCCAGCTCGACGCCGAGGACGTGGCCTTCACCTTGGCCCCGCGGCTGAACGCCGCCGGCCGGCTGGGCCAGCCCCTGCTGGGCGTCGAACTGCTGCTGACCGACCGCCCCGCCCGGGCTGCCGAATTGGCCCTGTACCTCGACGGACTGAATGGCCAGCGGCAAACGATCGAGCGCAGCATCCAGCTTGCGGCGGGCAAGCAGGCGCGGGCCGACGGCGACCCGCCCTCGGAGCCGGCCCTCGTGCTGGCCGAACGCGGCTGGCACCCCGGCGTCATCGGCATCGTTGCCGGCCGCTTGGCCGAAAAGTTCCATCGCCCGGTCGTGCTCATCGCGTGGGACGCGACGGGCTCGAAGCCGGGCGTCGGCTCCGCGCGGAGCATTCCCGGCTTCAACCTGCACGCGGCCCTTCAAGCGTGTAGCGATTACCTGGTTTCCAGCGGGGGCCACGCCGCGGCAGCCGGGCTGCGCATTGAAGAGGGCCGCTTCGATGCCTTCCGCGCCGCCTTCTGCGAGGCCGTCGAGCAGCAGTTGGACCGCGAGGCGTGCATGCCCGAATTGACCATCGACGCCGAGGCCCCGCTCAGCGCGTTCACCCTCCGCGCGGTCGAGCAAATCGATCGCCTCGCCCCGTTCGGGGAAGGGAACCGGGAACCGCTGATGTGCGCCAGCGGCGTCACGCTCGACGGGCCGCCGAAGGCCATCGGCGGCGGGCGGCATTTGTCGTTGCGGCTGAAGCAGGACAACGTTACGCTCCGGGCCGTTGCGTTCGGCGGCGGCGACTGGGCCGAGCCCCTCGCCGGGCTGACCGCGCCGATGGACATCGCCTTCCGGCCCATCATCAATCACTTCCGCGGCCGGCGCAGCGTGGAACTCCGGCTCGTCGACTGGAAGCCGGGCCCCGAACCGGCCGCCCGAACTTCGCACGCTGAAGCGTGAATTCGAAAAGGAGCCACATTCCGTTGTGCCGTCGGCCGATCGAGCCGTCTGCAATCAGAAACGGACGCCCCGGAAGTTTTCGCAGGAGGAGCCGCCATGCGGGAAATGCCGCGTGTGGCATTGTTGGTGGAGACCTCGCGCGGGTATGGGCGAGGCATCCTTCAGGGCATCATCCGGTACACCCGGTTGCACGGTCCCTGGTCGTTCTACATCACGCCGGGCGACTTCGAGCAGGCGCTGCCCGCGATGGAACAATGGGGCGGAACCGGCATCATCGCGCGCATCGAAACGCCGCGGATTGCCCGCGCCGTTCGCGCCACGGGCTTGCCGGTGGTGTGTCTCGATTACTCGGCAGCCCAGGCGGCGATGACCGAAACGCCCTGGGAGGTCAGCGAGGTGCATCCCGATCCGGTCGCCTCGATCAACCTGGCGATCGGCCATCTTTCCGAGCGCGCGTTCGGGCGGTTGGCCTTTGTCGGCGTTCCCGGCCGCATCTGGTCGGAACAGCGGCAGACGGCGTTCGTACGGCGCGCAGGCCGAGAAGGGTGCCCGGTGTTCGTCTATCGGCCGCCCAAGGCGAAGCGCGACCGCGAATGGGGGCGGGAACAGGAAATCCTCGGCCGGTGGCTGAAGGGGCTGCCCAAGCCGATCGGGCTGGTCGCCTGTAACGACGACCGGGGCCGCCAGGTGCTCGAGGCCGCCATGGCCGCCGGGGTCCACGTGCCCGACGAAGTGGCCGTCGTCGGCGTCGACAACGACGAGGTCCTGTGCGAATTGTGCACGCCGCCGTTGTCGAGCGTGATGCTCAACACCGATCGTGGCGGCTTCCAAATCGCCGAGCTGCTCGATGGTCTGATGTCGGGCCGGGTGCGCGGGCCGCGGCGGTTGGCGGTCGAGCCGCTCCGGGTAATGACGCGGCGCTCGACCGACGCGCTGGGTATCGACGACCGCGAAGTGGCCGCGGCGCTGCGGTTTATCCGCGAGTACCGCGACCGCCCTGTCGGGGTGGAGGATGTCTTGAACAGAATTTCCATCTCGCGTCGCTCGCTCGAATTGCGTTTTCAGAAGGTGCTACGCCGTTCCGTGCGCCAGGAAATCCAGAGCGTCCACCTCCAGTGGGCGAAGCAACTGCTGGCCGAAACCGACATGTCGCTACCGAACATTGCGCAGCGAAGCGGCTTTTCGACCGCCAGCTATCTGAGCCAGGTGTTCCGAAAACACTGCGGCGAGACGCCGTCCCAGTACCGCAAACGCATCGCAGGCGGCGCCCCATGACGCGCACGGCCTCTGCTGGTTGCAGCACGCCTCTCCCTCGCCACGGCGAGGTCGCCCTTGGCTTGCGCAAAGTCGATATAGTTTTGCGCAAAAATGACTTGAAGCCGAGGCCCAACTAGCCTAGACTCGGTAAGCCGTCAAGTATTGCCCCGACCCCTCCAAGTTTCGAAAAGGCCCTGCCATGACAAGCCGACCTTGCCTAATGCAAGCTTTGTTGCGATTCCCCTTCCTGCTGATCCTGGTTGCGTGCGTCCTCTTGGGGGCGGAGGCCTTTGCGACCGACGCACCGAATCTTGCGCCCAACGCCGGCTTCGAACGGGCGTCGGGCGACATGCCCGAGGGGTGGAAGCCGCGCACCTGGGCCGGCGAGGGCGACTTCGCCTACCCGACCGAAGGGCGCGACGGCGGCCGGTGCGTGGCCATCGATTCCACGGAAGGCGGCGACCTGAGTTGGTCGGCCGAAGTGCCCGTCGAGCCGAACGGCCTGTACCAGCTTTCCGGCTGGATTCGGACCGAGAACCTGGCGCGCGGCACCGGACGCGGCGCTCTGCTGAACGTGCACCAGATGGCCAGCGCCGCCACGCCGGCGCTCACCGGCACGAACGACTGGACCCGGGTGCAAACCCTGGTGCGTACCGGCGAGCAGGAGACGATCACGGTCAACTGCCTGTTCGGCGGTTGGGGGCAGTCGACCGGCAAGGCCTGGTTCGACGACATCGTGCTCGAACCGATCGATCTGGTTAACCTGAAGCCCGAAGTCACCCTGCATGCCGCGAAGACCGGCGAGCCGATCAACCCGTTTATTTACGGCCAGTTCATCGAGCACCTGGGCCGGTGTATTTACGGCGGCATTTGGGCCGAGATGCTCGAGGACCGCAAGTTCTACTTCCCCATCACGCCGGACTACCGGCCGTACCGGGCGCTGGAGGACAGCCCTTTCCCGGTCGTCGGCGCCTCGCCCTGGGAAATCCTCGGTCCGGCCGACTCGGTCGCCATGGTGAGCGACGACTCGTTCGTCGGTGAGCACACGCCGCGAGTGGCGGCCGGCAGCGGCATTCGGCAGCGCGACCTGGGCGTGGTGTCGGGCAAGGAGTACGAGGGCTACGTGTGGCTCCGCGCTCCGAAAGGTGAGGCGGTTGCGAAGGTCGCGCTCGTTTGGGCCGAGGGCGAGGCCGGCCGGCAGAGCGTGGCCATCGAGCAGATCGGCCCTGAATACCGCAAGTATCCGGTGAAATTCACCGCCGGCGCGCGCACCGACGAGGCCGTGCTGGAAATCGCCATTGAAGGCGCGCCCGTGTTGGTAGGCACTGCGTCGCTCATGCCGGCCGACAACGTTGACGGGCTGCGGGCCGATACGTTGGCCTTGCTCAAGCAGCTTGGCGGCACGATGTACCGCTGGCCGGGCGGCAACTTCGTGAGCGGCTACGACTGGCGCGACGGCATCGGCGACCGCGACCGCCGTCCGCCGCGCCGCAACCCCGCCTGGACCGGCGTGGAGCACAACGACTTCGGCATGGACGAGTTTCTCGGCTTCTGCCGGCGGGTGGGCGCCGAGCCGGTCATCACCGTGAATACGGGTTTTGGCGATCACTACTCGGCCCGGCAGCAGGTCGAGTACGCCAACGGTTCGGCCGAAACCATCGGCGGCCGCTGGCGCATTGAGAACGGCCACCCGGAACCCTACGGAGCGAAGTACTGGTGCGTAGGCAACGAGATGTGGGGAAACTGGCAGCTCGGCTTCATGCAGCTTCGCCACTACACGCTGAAGCACAACCTGGTAGCCCGGGCCATGTGGGAGGCCGATCCGGGGCTGGAACTGGTCGGCAGCGGCGCGCTGGGACGCATCAACCGCCAGTTCGACCCGAACGAGCAGCGGGGCTGGTCGCGCGGGATGCTTGAAGAGTGCGCGTCGACGATGGACTACATCGGCGAGCACTTCTACTGCGGTCGCCGGGCCGACGACGTGCCCGGCCACGTGGCGCAAATGGTCGAGGCGGTCCGCCAGAAGGCCGAAGGGCATCGCGAACTTCAGGCCGAATTGGGCCTGCTGCCCGACCGCATGGTGCCCATCGCCATGACCGAGTGGAACTACTGGCACAACCCATACGTGTACGGCGAATTGGGCTGCGTGTACGACCTGGCCGACGCATTGGGTGTGGCAGCCGGCCTGCACGAGTACTTCCGCAACAGCGACATCATGCAAATGGCCCACTACGCCCAAACGGTCAACGTGATCGGCTGCATCAAGACGACCAAGACCGAGGCGTTCTTCGCTACCACGGGCCTGCCCCTGATGCTCTATCGACGCGAGTTCGGCTCGATCCCCGTCACACTGACCGGCAACCACACGATGCTCGGGCTCGACGTGGCCGCGGCATGGACCAAAGACCGCGCCGCGCTCACGGTTGCCGTGGTGAATCCGTTGCCCGAACCGCAAACCGTGGACGTGGCCGTCGAGGGCGCCGAGCTGGCGGGCGAAGGGACCGTTTGGACCATCGCGGGCGACAACCCGCGACTGCATAACGAAGCCGGCGAGCCGCGCGTGGAGATTGTCAAGAAAACGCTTTCGTTCAACGGACGGATTGAGGCAGCTCC